>NZ_JAMBEP010000001.1:2003986-2337984 GCF_023374055.1 Luteimonas galliterrae
GAATTTGAAAGGCGAACTGGTCGGGATCAACACCGCCAGCTTCAATCCGCAGGGCAGCATGGCCGGCAACATCGGCTTGGGTTTCGCCATTCCCACCAACCTGGCCAGCAGCGTCATGCAGCAATTGGCCAGCAGCGGCCAGGTGCGGCGCGGCATCGTCGGCGTGGAAACCCAGGACGTGACCGAACGCGAATACCGCGCGTTCGGCCTGGACGAACCGCGCGGCGCCGCGGTGACGCGCGTCTATCCCGGCTCCGCGGCCGCGACCGCCGGCCTGCAGGTGGGCGACGTGATCGTCGCCGCCAACGGCCAGCGCATCGACGACAGCGAATCCTGGCGCAATTTCCAAGGCCTGCAACCGCTCAACAGCCAGCTGACGCTGGACGTGCGCCGCGACGGCAAGCCGCTGAAGCTGACTACCGGTCTGAGCGAAACGCGCCGCGACGGCCAAAGCATCGATCCGCGCCTGACCGGCGCCAACTTCGCCGAGCTGCCCGAATCGTTGCGCCGGCAGGGCTGGTCCGGCGTGCTGGTCACCGATGTCGCCAAGGGCAGCCGCGCCGCGCAAAGCGGGCTGCGCCAGAGCGATGTGATCCTGGCGGCCAGCAGCGGCAACTTCAGCGACCTGACCAGCTTCCGCGCCAGTTTCGCCAGGCCGCCGGAGCAACTGGTGCTGCGCATCGTGCGCGGCCGCGGCCAATACCAGGTGCTGATGCGTTGAATCCATTACGCTGAGCGGATTCACGGGCTCCCGACCCCGCACCGCCCATCATCGGCACACCCTAGCGAAGGAGTCCGCAATGAGCATGTCACCCACCGCCAGCGACGCCATCAAGAGCAATCTCGGCGAAGCCGGCGACCACATCAAGCAGGCGGCCTCGGCCGCGGGCGAAGCGATCAAGGGCGCTTCCAGCGTCGCTGGCGACGAACTGCGGCTGGGCAAGGCGCAAGTGAAGTCCGAACTCGCCGACAGCGCGCTGGCCGGCATCGCCGCCGCCGAAAACCTGGGCGAGGCCGCGCGCGAGCAGATGGATGTGTTGATGGACAAGAGCCGCGACGTGCTCGACAGCGCGTCCGAACTGATCCGCGAGCGTCCGCTGACCGCCTTCGGCATCGCGTTCGCCGCCGGCTGGCTGATCGCCAAGGTGGCGCGTTCCGGCAACAAGTAAGCTGGGCGCGTGAGCGATCCCAATCCAGCGCCGGACGACGAAGGCCGGGCGCCGCCGCAGCGGCCTGCACCAGCGGACAAGCCGCCGCACCTGGATGAGAGCGTGCGCCGGGTCGGTGCGGCCGGCAAAGCCAGCTTCGAAGCGGCGGTGGACAGCGGCCGCGCGCTGCGCCGACTGCTCATCGCCGACCTGGCGCTGGCGCGCAGCGCCTTCGGACGGGCGATGGCCTGGGTCGGCGTGGCGATCGTGTTCGGCGCTTCGGCCTGGCTGCTGATCATGGCGGCGGCGATCGCGCTGCTGCAGGCTTCGGGCTGGTCGTGGCTGGCCTCGATCGCGCTCTGCGCTTTGCTCAGCGCCGCGGTCGCCGGCATCGCGGCCTGGCGCGTGAGCCGCTTCTTCGACTACACCGGACTGCATGCGACGCGGCGCCAGTTGGCGCGGCTGGGCATCGGCGACGAGGCCGACGACAGCGACGAAACCTCGCCTACGCCGCCTCCGGAAGCGCGCGCATGAGATTCGAGCAACTCAAGCACCGCGTCGCGCGCCGCGAGCAGTTGCTCGAAGGCCGGCTGCAGCAGACTCGCGACCAATGGCAGACGCTGCGCACCACTTGGCGCGACAGCTGGACGCCGTTGCGGATCGTGGTGGCGGGCTTGATCAGCGGTTTCGTGGTCGGGCGCAGCGATCCGGTGCAGACGCTGGGCAAGCTGGGCGCGTTGGGAGGCAGCGGCACGCGCGTCCTGCAATTGGTCACGGCGCTGTCGGGCCTGTTCGCTTCCTTTCAAGCCAGTTCGGCCGCCGATGAGGCCGAGCATGCTGCGGACAAGGCCGACGTGGCGGCCGATGCCGCCGTCCAGGCGCCACATGCAGGCGATATCCCGGCTGCGACGCCCGAACCGGTCGTCGTCGCCCCGCGTCCAGCCGAAGCCGCAACCGAGCTGTCCGAGCGCTAGGCTTTTCCCTCTCCCCTTTGCGGGAGAGGGACAGGCCGAAGGCCAGGGAGAGGGGCCGGCTTTTCGCGCGATGTCACAGGAAAAACAAAAAAGCACGCTTCGCTCCGCTCACGCTCCCTCTCCTGCCCTGCGGGCATCCTCTCCCGCAAGCGGGAGAGGACATCGTGAATGCTCCACCTCGCGAAACCCCGTCCCTAACACGGCGCACACGCGAAAAAGCCTTATCGTTCGCACCCGCGCCGAATTCCGAACATGAACGCATCGCCCGACGCCGTATCCGCGCCCGACGCCTCGCCGGAACCGCCCGCGCCGCCGCCGCGTCCGCGCGCGTCCATGGCGCTCGTCGTGCTGGCCGTGCTCGCGGTCGGCTATACGCTTTGGGCCGCGCAGGAGATGATCCTGCCGGTGCTGCTGGCGATGTTCTTCGCGCTGATCGGCAACCCCATCCTGCGCGGACTGCGCCGCATGTACATCCCGCGCTTCCTTGGCGCGCTGCTGGTGCTGGCGCTGGGCTTGGCCGGCGCGGTGCTGCTCGGCCGCCAGCTGATCGTGCCGGCCGGCGAATGGATGCAGCAGATCCCCAAGGAACTGCGCGTGCTGGCGCCCAAGCTGCGGCAGATGACGCAGCCGATGCAGCAGGCCAACAAGGCCGCCGAATCTTTCGCGCGCGCGGCCAGCGAGCCGAACACGCGCAAGGTGCAGGTGGTCACCATCCAGGACCCCGATCCGTGGAAGTCGCTGACCGCCACGCCGAAGATGCTGGCCTCGGTGCTGGCGGTGGTGCTGCTGACGTTCTTCTTCATGACCTTCGGCGAGAACCTGCAGCGCAATGCGATCGCGCTGCTGCCCACGCGCCAGCGCAAGAAGCTGACCGTGGACATCCTGCAGTCGATCGAGCTGGAGATTTCGCGTTACGTGCTGACCATCAGCCTCATCAACACGCTGCTGGGCCTGGCGGTGGCCGCTTCGCTTTACGCGCTGGGTCTGGAGGTGCAGGAAGCGCTGTTGTGGGGCACGGTGGCGGCGCTGTTGAACTTCGCGCCTTATGTCGGGCCGTTGATCGGGGTGGGCCTGATGCTATTGATGGGCTTCGTCACGTTCGAGGGGTTGTGGCCGGACTACGAGTGGTCGCCTTTGGCGCCGGCGGCGATTTATCTGGCGCTGCATACGATCGAAGGCCAGATTGTCACGCCGATCGTGCTCGGCAGGCGCATGGCCTTGTCGCCGCTGGTGCTGATCCTGGCGCTGATGCTGTTCGGTTGGCTGTGGGGCATCATCGGCCTGCTGCTGGCGGTGCCGCTGCTGGTGTGCGTGAAGATCGTGCTGGGGCGGATCGAAGGTTTGGAGGGCTGGGCCAAGTTGCTCGAGTGACCTCAACGACCGACCCCTTTTGGCTCTGTAGAGCAAGGCTCGCCCCGCTGCTCTTGCTCCGGCTCTGTAGAGCGGAGCTTGTTCCGCTGCTCCTCGCTCTTAAGCCGTTCGCTCTTAAGACGTTCGCTCTCAAGCCGTTCGCTCTCAAGCCGTCATCCCAGCGAACGCTGGGACCCATCTTGCTCTTGCCCTTGCCCTTAAGCCGTCATCCCGGCGAGGCCGGGATCCAGGCCCGCGTCCTGGCCAGTTGCGCTGCGACTCGCGCCATGGACAAAGGCTTCCGCGCTGCGCGCGGGTCACTTTCTTTGTTGGCCCAAAGAAAGTAACCCAAGAAAGGGCCTGAACTGCGGTGCGATGCGTCGCACCTGAAGTCCGCCAGCGGCCCGGCTTTCGTCGCAGATGACCTTCTTACGCAGGTACTAGATTTTGATTCGTAGCGTATGGGTGACGTGGCTTTTGCGGAGTTGCGCTAAGGAGGCGTTCGGGTCGATCGCTTCGGATCTGAATGTCGAAGCGAAGGAGGAATCCCGAGAGCCGGTGAGAAGGGCCAAGAACGCGGGGGAGCCCCATCGCCGGGATCCCTTCCAAAGGCCCTTTTTCTTTGGTTACTGTTCTTTTTGGGCCCATCAAAAAGAAAGTAACTCGGCCGCGGTTTTAGCGGACGAAACCCCGGCCCAAAGGGCCGGCAGATCGCGAGAATCTCAAGCAAAGGCAGCGGGGCAAGCCCCGCTCTACAGAGCAACAGCAAATCTCCCCGGCCCCTTTTTTTCAAAGAGGGGAGACAAGCCAAGGCGCTGGTTCCCGGGGTACGTCGGGGATGACAGTCTAAAGAGGCCTGCGGCCTATTTCCCGTAAAATGCCCCGGGTGAGCTTCCCCGTCCGCGCCATCACCCTCGATCTCGACGACACGCTGTGGCCGTTTGCGCCGATCGGCGAGCGCATCGAGCGCGTGCTCGACGAATGGATGCGCGAACACAGCCCCGCCACCGCGGCCATGTTCCCGATCCCGGAAATGCGCGCCCTGCGCGACCGCGTCTTCGCCGAAAACCCGCAACTGATCCACGACCTCAGCACCCTGCGCCGCATGACCCTGCAACGCGCGCTGAGCGAGAGCGGCGGCGACCCCGCATTGGCCGATGCCGCCTACGATGCCTTCCACGCCGCGCGCAACCAGGTGGACTGCTATCCGGACAGCATCGACGCACTCGCACGCATCGCCGCGCACCTGCCGGTGGCAGCGCTGACCAACGGCAACGCCGATCTGCAGCTGATCGGCTTGGCCGGGCACTTCCGCTTCCAGCTCGGCGCGCGCGAACACGGCGCAGCCAAACCCGAGCCCAGCATCTTCCACGCCGCCTGCGAACGGCTCGGCGTGGCGCCCGCAGAAGTGCTGCATGTGGGCGACGATGTCGAGATGGACGTGGTCGGCGCCGCGCGCGCCGGCCTGCGCACCTGCTGGATCAACCGCGACGGCCGGCCCTGGCCGCATCGCGATCCGCAACCCGACCTGCATTTCGAGACGCTCGCCGCCCTGGCCGATTGGCTGGACGCGCATTCCCACCGCCGACCGGATACCGCCGCCGCATGAACCCGCCGAATGGTTTCGCTTCGGACCGAAGCAAGGCGTTGCCGCTGTACTGCGTGCAGCGCATCGGCTTCGACGAATGGCGCAAGTCGCAAACCCCGGGCATCGGGCAATGGATCGATGCGCAGACGTTCGACGCGGCCTCCGGCAGCCTGCTGTTGTTGCCCGGCGAAAACGGCATCGCCGGCGCAGTGTTGGGCATCGGCGATCCGCTCGATCCGTTCGCCTATGCGCATGCGCCGTTCGCGCTGCCGCCGGGCGACTGGGCGCTGGCGAACGACTTGCCCGCCGATGCGCAACGAGCGCTGCAGCTGGGCTGGGGCCTGGGCAGCTATCGTTTCGCGCGTTACAAGAAACCCACGCGTGCGCCGTCGCGCCTGGCCGCCGAAGCCCCGGATGCGGAAACGCTGGCGCTGCTGGCCGCGTCGCTGCGCGTGCGCGACCTGGTCAACACGCCGACCCAGGACATGGGCCCCCAGGAACTCGAAGACGCCGCGCGCGACATCGCCAAGACGCATGGCGCGCAGTTCGAAAGCATCGTCGGCGACGAACTTCTGAAGCAGAATTTCCCCGCCATCCACGCCGTCGGCCGCGCCTCGCATCGCGAGCCGCGCCTGATCGAGTTGAGTTGGGGCGACGCATCGCATCCGCACGTCGCCCTGGTCGGCAAGGGCGTGTGCTTCGACACCGGCGGCCTGGACATCAAGCCTGCCGACGGCATGCGCAACATGAAGAAGGACATGGGCGGCGCCGCGCACGCGCTGGCGCTGGCGGAACTGATCATGTCGCAAAAGTTGCCGATCCGCCTGACGCTGCTGATCCCGGCGGTGGAAAACGCGATCGGACCGGATGCGTTCCGCCCCGGCGAAGTGATCGCGACCCGCTCGGGCGTGAGCGTGGAGATCGACAACACCGATGCCGAAGGCCGCGTGATCCTGGGCGATGCGCTGGTCTACGCAGGCGAACGATCGCCGCAGTTGTTGATCGACTTCGCCACGCTCACCGGTGCGGCGCGCATCGCGCTGGGCCCGGACCTGCCGGCGCTTTACAGCAACGACGACGCGGTCGCCGACGCCTGGCTGGGCGCAAGCGCGCAAGTGCGCGACCCGGTGTGGCGCATGCCGTTATGGCGGCCTTACTGGCGCTACCTGACCAGCAGCATCGCCGACATGGCCAATGCCGGCAGCTCGCGCATGGCCGGCAGCGTGACCGCTGCGCTGTACCTGGAGCGCTTCGTGCCCGCGCAGCAGGCGTGGGCGCACCTGGACGTGTATGCCTGGAACGACAGCGACCGGCCGGGCAAACCCGCCGGCGGCGAAGCGCAGGGCCTGCGCGCCGCGTACGCGATGCTCAAATCCCGGTTCGCGTAAGTCGTAGCCCGGGTAAGCGCAGCGCACCCGGGATGCCCGCCGCGACGAAGTACGTCGTACAAGCACGTCCGTCCCGGGTGCGCTGCGCTTACCCGGGCTACGATCAGGCGCGGATCGGGGTGTTGCTTTGTTCGACCCGGTTGCGGCCGTTGCGTTTGGCGCGGTAAAGCGCCTCGTCGGCGGCGCGCAGCAGCGCATCGGTCGTGTTGCCGTCGCCCGGGAAGCCGGCCAGGCCGATCGATACCGTCACTTTCGGCAGTTCGCGGCCCAGGTGCTGCACGTGCAGCGCTTCCACGCCGGCGCGGATCGCGTTGGCGCGCTGCATCGCCGTATTGAGGTCGGCTTCCGGCAGGATCAGGGTGAATTCCTCGCCGCCGTAACGGCAGGCGATATCTTCGCCGCGCGTCTGGTCCTGCAGCAGTTGCCCGAACGCGGCGAGCAGCGCATCGCCGCCGGCATGGCCATGCACATCGTTGAACGCTTTGAAGTGGTCCAGGTCCAGCATCATCAACGACAGCGGCAGGCCGCGCCGCATGCAGCGCGACAACTCGCGCGCCATCGCTTCTTCCAGGTAGCGCCGGTTGAACAGGCCGGTTAGCGGCTCCCGGATCGATTGCAACCGCAGTCTTTCCTGCAGGTAAAGATTGGATAACGCCATCGACAACTGTTCGGCGGCCGCCTCGACGATGTCCATGCGCGCCAGGAAAGCCGCATTTTCGTCGGAGAGATAGATGAAGCCCAACTGCACGCCCTGCGCGGACAGCGGGATGCAGGCGGTAACGGCCTTGCCGGAAGCATCGATATGCGCGCAGCGCATGCCTTCGCTCTCGATGATCTGCGGCTGGCCGCGGCGCAGCGCCCAGCACTGCTCCGGCGCGACCATCGCGGCGCTGTCCGCGGCATGCTCGCCCCAGTGCGCCATCGCTTCGGCATGGTCCTGCGAGTTGCGCATGCGGTAGACCGTGCCGCCGGTGCCGGGCAACAGCGTCGACAGCATGCGCGAAGTGAGCTGCAGGGCTTCGGCGGGTTCTATGCAGCTCTGCAGCATGCTGCCGTAGCGGCTCAGTTCGCGCAGGTCCGCGCTGTTGCGCTTGAGCCGGGCGAGGCCGGTGTGCAACTGCGCGTTGGCGTCGGACGTCGCCGCCTCGGCCTGCCCGCGGCGCCGCACTTCCTGCACCAGCAGCCAGTACACGCCGGCGATCACGGCCAGGCCCAACGGAATCCCCAACAGGGCGATGGTCCTCAGCATCTGCGCGCTGTCGTGGCTGGAAGCGTCGCGCTCGACCAGCAGCGCTTCCTCGATCTCGACTATCTGCGCCTTCTGCCTGCGGATCGCCGACGACACGTCCTTGACTTCGGCGCCTACCGCCGCTTGCGCCGCAGGCAGGCCGCCTTGTTGGTATTTCTGTAGAGTGGCGGCCATCTGCGCGGCGCGCAACTCTATCTGCGACTGCAGCACGCGGGTCCTGGCCTGCTGCTGCGGATTGTCGGCCGTCAGCGCCCGCAGTTTTTCGTAGGTCGAAGGCAGCCGATCGCGCACGTTGCGGTAATCGGCCAGGTAATCCGCGTCGCCGGTCAGCAGGTAGCCGCGCTGCGCGGATTCGGCGTCGCGCAAGGTCGCTTCCAGCTCGTCCAACTGCCCGATCACGGCGTTGGTGTGCGCGACCCATTCCGAATCGGCGATCAGGCGTTGCGCGCCGACCACGACGGCGTAACCGATGGCCACGAAGATCAGCGCCGCGATCAGCAATCCGGTTTGAGTGCGGATCTTGGCGTTCTTCATAAAACAGATTCGCTAGGAACCGGCCCGATTATGCGCTCCGGCTGGCCGGCGCGCGCCCCGCCCGCGATCGGCCCTGCGAAAAACGTGGCTCTCGTCACTGTTACGGCACGGCCGTATCGGGCCGACCGTACGAATCGCTTTACAACCAGCCTTTCTGACGCGCCAATCGGTAGGCCTCGATGCGGTTGCCCACGCCCAGCTTGCCTATCGCTTCGGACAGGTAGTTGCGCACGGTGCCGTGCGACAGGCGCAACTGCGATGCGATTTCGTTCGCCGACTGCCCCTCTCCGGCCAACCGCAGGATCTGCCGTTCGCGGTCGCTGAGCGGGTCCGCCTCGGTCCAGGCGTCGATCGCCAATTGCGGATCGATCGCGCGGCCGCCGCGATGGACTTTGCGCAAGGCCTCGGCCAGATCCTCGGCCGGCGCATCTTTCAGCAGATAACCCGCGACGCCGGCATCGAGCGCACGGCGCAGGAAGCCGGCGCGCGCGAACGTGGTGACGATGACCACCTTGACCGGCAGTTCATGGCGCTGGATGCGTTGCGCCAATTCCAGGCCGGTCAACCCCGGCATTTCGATGTCGGTGATCAGCACGTCGGGCTTGAGCCGCTGCACTTCGCGCCAGGCGCTTTCGCCGTCGGCAGCCGCACCCAGCACTTCGATGTCCGACTCCAGGCCCAACAGCGCCGACAGCGCGCCGCGCACCATCGCCTGGTCCTCGGCCAGCAGGATCCGGATCATGCGGCGTTCAACCGCGCGCCGGGAGCCGGCGCAGGTTCGTCGTCTGCGTGAGACGGCATGCCGTCCGCGAAAGCGCGTGGCGGTTTGACCGGCACCCGCACCAGCAGCTTCGTGCCCTGGCCTTTGGGCGACTCGATGCTCAGCGTTCCGCCCAGCGCTGCGATCCTTTCGCGCATGCCGCACAAGCCATTGCCGTCGGCGACGATGCCGCCGTTGCCGTTGTCGTCGATGCGCAGCCGCACGCTATCGCCCTCGCAGGCGAACGCGACCTGGGCATGCGTGGCTTGGGCGTGCCGGGCGATGTTGGTGGCCGCCTCGCGCAGCACCAGCGACAGCGCGCGCTCGATCTCCGCCGGCAAGCCCGGCGGCGGATCGTAGGCGAAGTGGACCATCGAAGATTCCAGCAGCAGCCGCACCGACGCCAACTCGGCGGCAAGGTCGGTAGCGCGGATGCCGGTGACCGCGCTGCGCACCTCGGCCAGCGCATGGCGCGCGATCTTTTCGGCCTCCTCCACTTCGCGCCGCGAGGCTTCGCTGTCGCGGTCGAACAGCTTGCGCGACAGCTCGAGCTTCAGCGTGATCAGCGACAGCGTGTGGCCGAGCAGATCGTGCAGGTCGCGGCCGATGCGTTCGCGCTCGGCAGTGGCGGCGAGGCGGCGCACTTCGTCGTGCGACAGCTTGAGCGCGGCGTCCTTCTCCTGGTTGGCGCGCTCGACGTTGACGATCACGCCGATGATCATCGTCATCGCCGGTATCCAGACCAGCATCTGCCATGGATAGCCGATCCACTTCGCCCATCCCACGAACACGATGTTGAGCACCGCCAGCTGGGCCAGGTAAGCCAGCGCGTTGCGTTTGTCGGCCGTGCGCAGCATCACGCAACCGAAGATGAAATAGCTGATTCCGGCGGGATAACCGGGCAGCATCGCCATGCTCAGCGCGACCATGCCCAGCGCATAGCGGTAGGAAATGCGCCGCGGCGCCAGCAGCGTCATCGCGTACAGCAGCACGAACAGCGGATAGGACGCCAGCGTCAGCAAGGCCCAGCGCGCGCTGTAGCCGTTGGGCGAAAAGATCGGCGTGATGAACACCCAGATCGACCACAGCAGGTGCACGCCATCGGTCCACGGCGATTTGCCCTGGCGGACCATCGCCGCCACGGCCGAGTCCGGGGCGGGCGACAGCCAGGCCGGGAAGATCTTGAACGTCACCGGGCGATCCGTGGACGGTTGCGTGCGCCGATCATGCCACTTCAGCCGTAGCGGCGCAGGCGCCGCGCCGCCAGCAGCAGGAAGCCGGCCGTGAATCCGGCCAGCACGAGCGCATGCGGCCAGCCTGGACCCGTGTCGAAGCCGACCGCCGACAGCGACAGCATGTTCAAGTGATAGCTGGGCCAGACCGGGGCCAGTTGCTGCAACAGCTTGGGCATCACCGACAACGGGAACCACAGGCCGGACAGGAAGGCCATCGGCAGATAGACCAGGTTGATCAGCGCCGGCGCGCCCTGCCCTTTCACCAACGTGCCGAGCAACAGTCCCAGCGCGCAGAACGGCATCACGCCGATCATGTCGACAACGAACAGCCGCAGCAGCTGCGCCGGCTCGAGCCTCACATGGGCGACGAAGACCGCCAGCGCCATCAGCAGCGCCACGACCAAGCCTGCGACCGCGACCGCCATCGCCATCTTGCCCAGCAGGTAGGCCGCCGGCGGCATCGGCAGCGCGCGCTTGAGCATCAGCAGGCCGCCGTCGCGCTCCAGCGCCAGCGACACGCCGAAACCGAACAGGCCCGGCGCCATCACGCCGAAAGTGCCGTACGAGGCGAGCAGGAAGCGCGGCGCATCGGCGCCGCTCTTCTGGCCCAGCACGACGCCGAACATCAGATAGAACACGGCCGGAAACAGCAGCGTCGGCAACACGAAACCCGGATTTCGCAGATAGCGCAGGCATTCGCTGCGCGCTTCCTGCAGATAGGCGCGCAGGACGCGGCCGGCGGGCATGCGCGGCGCGCGATCGATGGCGGCGGGAAGGTCGATGGCGTCCATCAGGCGGCCTCGCGCTGTTCGGCGACGGCCTCATCGGCGTCGCGGGTGAGTTCGGTGAAGGCTTCGGCCAGGCCGGCGGCCTGCACTTCGAGCGCCGATACGCCCGCATCGGCGTCCAGCAGGCGGCGCAACAGCGCTTCGACGCGGCCGCTCGACATCCACAAGCGCTCGCCGTCCATCCGCGCTTCGACCACTTCCGGCCATGCGCGCACGGCTTCGGCGTCCAACCGCGTCGAGCAACGCACGCGCTTGAGCGAAACCCGCGCGCGCAGTTCGTCGACGCTGCCTTCGCTGATCGCCTTGCCGCGCGCCATTACGCAGACGCGGTCGGCCAGCGCTTCGGCTTCCTCCAGATAATGCGTGGTCAGCACGACCGAATTGCCTTCGGCGACCAGATGGCGGATCGCGACCCATAGTTTTTGCCGCGCCTGCACGTCCATGCCGACGCTGGGCTCGTCCAGGAACAGCAGCCGCGGCCGCCCGCACAACGCCAGCGCGAACTGCACGCGACGCTGCTGGCCGCCGGACAGCTTGCCGTACGGCCGCTGCAGCAGATCGGCGACGCCGGCCAGCTGCGCGCTTTCCTGCAGGCTGCGCGGCGACGGGTAGTAGCTGGCGGTCAGGCGGATCAGCTCGCCCACGCGCAGCGTCGCCGGCAGCGCGGCGTCCTGCAGCATCACGCCGATGCCGCGTCGCGCCTGGATGCGCTGCGGATCCTGTCCGAACAATTCCACCGTGCCGGCATCGGCGCGGACCAAGCCCAGCAGCAAGCCGATCGCGGTGGTCTTGCCGGCGCCGTTGGGCCCGAGCAGGGCCAGCAATTCGCCGCCATGCAGCGCCAGGTCCAAACCGTCCAAGGCCTGGACCTTGCCGTACGCCTTGCGCGCACCGCGCAGTCGCGCAAGTACCGTTTGTTGCGAAGTCATTGCGGCCGTCCTCCTCTCCGATTGCGGATAAGATTCGCTCCGCCGCGCGCGCCGCGGCAGTCGCGCCCATCAGGTATTCGGGATGACAGCCGTCAGATGACGCGGGCGGCGGCCGTCCGTAGGCTGCGATCCGTGAATCGGCGGCCGCACCGCCCACGCCGCGGCGCAGCATGGCCCTATGCGTGCGGCGGTTGGCGAAATGCGCGTTCTGCCGTCACACTTCGCATCTTTCCCTCGTCCAGTCTGCGATGAACGCCTCTTCCGAACTGTTGAAGGAACTCCGCATCGACCGCAAGGCGCCGCCGCCTCCGACGTCGCGGCGCGCGCTGTGGATCGCGCTGGCCGTGATCGCCGCGCTGCTGCTGGCGGCCGGCGCGGCCTGGGCGTTCTTCGCGCGCGACAAGGGCATCGAGGTGCGCACCGCTAGCGTGACGCCGATCGCGGCCGGCGGCGCATCGGCGTCGGTGCTCGACGCCAGCGGCTATGTTGTCGCGCGGCGAATGGCGACGGTCTCGGCCAAGATCACCGGGCGCGTGCGCGAAGTGCTGATCGAAGAAGGCCAGGCCGTGAAGGAAGGCCAGGTGATGGCCACGCTGGATCCGATCGACGCCGACGCCCAGCGCTCGCTCGCCTCCGCGCAGTTGGGCGCCGCGCGCAGCCAGGCGCAGAGCGTGCAGGCGCGGCTGGTCGAAGCCGAGGCCAATGCCAAGCGCTTGTCGTCGATGGTGCAGCGCCAGCTCGTGTCGCGCTCGCAATACGACCAGGCCGTGGCCCAGCGCGATTCGCTACGCGCCGAACTGCTCACTGCGCAGCGCAACGCCAAAGTCGCGGGCGATTCGCTGCGGATCGCCGATATCGGCGTGGACAACACCATCGTGCGCGCCCCGTTCTCCGGCGTGGTGACGGCCAAGGCCGCGCAGCCGGGCGAGATCGTGTCGCCGCTGTCGGCCGGCGGCGGCTTCACCCGCACCGGCATCGGCACCATCGTCGACATGGATTCGCTGGAAGTCGAAGTGGACGTCGGCGAAGCCTACATCGGCCGCGTGCAGCCGAAGATGCCGGTCGAGGCCACGCTCAACGCCTACCCGGATTGGAAGATCCCGGCCGAAGTGATCGCGATCATTCCCGCCGCCGACCGCGGCAAGGCCACGGTCAAGGTGCGCATCGCGATCAAGACCAAGGATCCGCGGATCGTGCCGGACATGGGCGTCAACGTCAGCTTCCTGGAGCCGGACAAGCCCGCCGCGACCCAGGCGCCGCCGCGCGGCGTGCGTGTGCCGGCGGCGGCCATCGCCAAGCGCGACGGCGGCGACGTGGCTTTCGTGATCGCTGGCGACGACAAGGACGCGGTCGAACAGCGCCCGCTCAAGCTCGGTCGCACGCTGGGCGACGACCGCGAAGTAACGTCCGGCCTGTCCGGCGGGGACGTGGTCGTGCTGGATCCGCCGGCCGAACTGCAGGACGGCGCAAAAGTACGGATAGCGGAGGACGAGGCGTCGAAAAATTGACACTTCGTTCGTCGTAGGTAAGTGCGGGGTGGTGGCTGCCTTTAAGCCGTCATTCCCGCGAAGGCGGGAATCCAGCGACTTGGCTCTTAGCGTGATGGATTCCTGACCTTAAAGAAGCGGAAAGTCGCTGGATTCCCGCCTTCGCGGGAATGACGGCCCTAAAAACCAAAGAAGAGGACTACGCGATGGCATCCCTGGTTTCCACCCGCAACCTCACCAAGACCTACCAGCGCGGCCCGGAAAAGATCGAAGTGCTGCACGGCATCGACCTGGAGATCGCCACGGGCGACTTCATCGCCCTGATGGGGCCGTCGGGCTCGGGCAAGAGCACCCTGCTCAATCTGATCGGCGGCCTGGATACGCCCACCTCGGGCGAGATCGAAGTCGGCGGCGAGCGCATCGACCGGATGGGCGCGGGCCAGCTGTCGGAATGGCGCAGCCACCACGTCGGCTTCGTGTTCCAGTTCTACAACCTGATGCCGATGCTGACCGCGCAGCGCAATGTCGAGTTGCCCCTGTTGCTGACCAACCTGGGCGGCGCGCAGCGCAAGCGCAACGCCGAGATCGCATTGACGCTGGTCGGTCTGGCCGACCGCAAATCGCACAAGCCCAACGAACTGTCCGGCGGCCAGCAGCAGCGCGTGGCGATCGCGCGCGCGATCGTGTCCGACCCTACCCTGCTGATCTGCGACGAGCCCACCGGCGATCTGGATCGCCAGTCGGCCGAGGAGATCCTGGGCCTGCTGCAACTGCTCAACCGCGAGCACGGCAAGACGATCGTGATGGTCACGCACGATCCCAAGGCCGCCGAGTACGCGTCGCACACGCTGCATCTCGACAAGGGCACTTTGGTCGAGCAGGTCCAGCACGCGGCGTGAGTTTGAGCCCCTCTCCCGCCGGGAGAGGGGTTGGGGTGAGGGTTCGGCGCGAGCGCCGGCTTCCATCCCGCACCGAACCCTCATCCGGCGCTTCGCGCCACCTTCTCCCGGACGGAGAAGGGAAAGCAAAAGCTAAGAGGCCATGGCGATGAAATATCTTCCACTGATCTGGGCCGAACTGTTCCGCCGCAAGACGCGCACGATCCTGACGCTGTTGTCGATCCTGGCGGCCTTCCTGCTGTTCGGCCTGCTCAACGGCGTGCGCGAAAGCTTCGCCGAAGCCGGCAAAAGCGCGGCCGGCGCTTCGCGCCTGCAGACCGGTTCCAAGCTGTCCTTCATCCAGACCCTGCCGCTGTCCCTGGATGCGCGGATCAAGCAGGTCGACGGCGTGCAGACGGCCACCTACGCCAACTGGTTCGGCGGCGCCTACCAGGATCCGCGCAACCAGATCTTCAGTTTCGCGGTGGCGCCGAACTACCTGGACCTTTATCCGGAAATCGAAGTCGATCCCAAGCAGCGCGAAGCCTTCGACAACACCCGCACCGGCATCCTGGTCGGCGAGCTGCTGATGAAGCGCTTCGGCTGGAAGGTCGGCCAGAAGATCCCGCTGCAATCGACCATCTTCCCCAACCGCGACGGCAGCAAGAACTGGAGCTTCGACATCGTCGGCACCATGCGCTCGAAGGACAAGAAAAGCGGCGGCTGGTACGACAACCTGGTGCTGATGCAGTGGAAGTACTTCGACGAGTCCACGCCCTACAACCGCGGCGAAACCGGCTGGTACGTGGTGCGCGTGTCCGATCCGGCGCAGGCCGACCGCGTGGCCAAGGCGATCGATGCGCTGTCGGCCAATTCCGCCTACGAAACCAAGACCATGACCGAGCAGGCGGCGTTCGCCAACTGGATGAAGCAGACCGCCAACATCGGCCTGATCGTCGGTTCGATCATGGGCGCGGTGTTCTTCACCCTGCTGCTGCTGACCGGCAACACGATGGCGCAGGCGGTGCGCGAACGCATCCCCGAACTGGCGGTGCTGAAGACGATCGGCTTCAAGGACGGCAGCGTGCTCGGCCTGGTGCTGGCGGAATCGATATTGCTGGTGTTGATCGGCGGCGTGCTGGGCCTGGGCCTGTCCGCGGTGCTCGGCCCGATCATCAACGTCGGCAGCGGCGGCATGATCAACATGCCGCCGGTAGGATTGAATAGCTGGATGCTGGGCCTGGGCCTGATGATCGCGATCGGCCTGCTGGTCGGCGCGCTGCCCGCGATGCGGGCGATGCGCCTGAACATCGTCGATGCATTGGCCGGCCGCTAGGAGAACCACCATGAGCAAAATGAAATCCTTCCTGCGCGGCTTCGGCTTGTTCCTGCTGGTCCTGATCGGCATCGCTGCGTGGCTGTTCCTGCCCTGGCCGTTCCTGCTGGGCATGGGCGTGCTGTTCGCGCTGTGGATGCTGCTCACGCGGCGCGGCCGCCAGGCCGGCTCGGTGACGCAGATCGGCGTCAGCACGCTGAGCCAGCGGCTGGGTTCGTCGTCGGTGATCGTGATCGGCATCGCCGGCGTGGTCGGCGTGCTGGTGGCGATGCTGGCGATGGCCGAAGGCTACCGCGAGACGCTGCGCAAGAGCGGCAGCGAGGACACCGCCATCGTGCTGCGCGGCGCATCCGCCGCCGAGGTGATGTCCACGCTGGATCGCGCCTCGGTCACCGTGGTCGAGCAGGCGCCCGGCGTGGCGCGCGGCGCCGATGGGCGTCCGCTGACCTCGGCCGAGTTGGTAGTTGCGGCCAACCTGCCGTTGAAGGACGGCGGTCCCGACGAGGACGGCAGCGTGCAGCTGCGCGGCGTCGGCCCGCAGGCGTGGGCGGTGCGGCCCGACGTCAAGCTTGTCGAGGGCCGCAAGTTCGAGACCGGCCGGCGCGAAGTCGTGGTCGGCCAGGGTGCGAAGCGGCAGTTCGCGGGGCTGGATGTCGGCAAGCCGATCAAGCTCGGCAGCGAAACCTGGACCGTGGTCGGCGTGTTCTCTTCCGGCGACGCGATGGATTCGGAAGTCTGGGGCGACGCCGAAGTGGTCGGCACCACCTATCGCCGCGGCAGCACGCGCACCTCGGTGACCGCGCGGCTGTCTGATCCCAAGGCGTTCAAGGCCTTCAAGGCCGCGTTGGACAGCGACCCGCGCGTCGATGTGGACATCAGCACCACGCTGGACTATTTCAGCAAGCAGTCCGAGCAGATGACCAATATCATCCGCATCATCGGCATCGTGGTGGGATCGATCATGGCGATCGGCGCGGTCTTCGGCGCGCTCAACACCATGTTCGCTACCGTGGCCACGCGCGCCCGCGAGATCGCGACCTTGCGCGCGATCGGCTTCCGCAGTGTGCCGGTCGTAGTGGCGGTGATGCTGGAAACGATGCTGCTGGCGCTGCTCGGCGGCATCCTGGGCGGTGTGCTGGCCTGGCTGATCTTCAACGGCTACACGGCGTCCACTATCGCCGGCGGCGTCGGCCAGCTGACCTTCCAGTTCAACGTCTCGCCCGAAGTGCTGTGGACCGGCATCAAATGGGCGTTGGCGATCGGTTTCGTCGGCGGTCTGTTCCCGGCGCTGCGCGCGGCGGGATTGCCGGTGACCACGGCTTTGCGGGCGGCCTGATGCCGCCCGACGCGCCGCAGGGATTGCAGCGCTTGCCCAAGCGGGAGTTGTATGCGCGCTACGACGATTTGCAGCGTAGCGCGCATGCCTGCTTCGACCGCGATGGCGTGCCTTACGAGCAGGCGCAGGCCGAGGCCGCGCCGATGATCGAACAAGCCGACGCGATCGCCACCGAAATCGTGCGGCGCGCGCGGCGCACGTCACAACGCGCTTGGGTCGTGGTGTACGCGGCGGGCGCGCTGATCGTCGCGTTGATCGCATGGTCGGCGATCCGCTAATCCGTCCGTTCGTATGTCATCAAATTGCGGGGTCCAGCGTATTCGCCTCAGCTTGTAGAGCAAAGCTTGCTCCGCTGCTCTTCGCTCTTAAGCCGTTCGCTCTTAGGCCGTTCGCTCTTAGGCCGTTCGCTCTTAGGCCGTCATCCCAGCGAACGCTGGGACCCATCTTGCTCTTGTGCTTGCCCTTCAGCCGTCATCCCGGCGAATGCCGGGATCCAGGCCCGCGTCCTCGCGGGTCGCGCTGCGACTCGCGCCATGGACAAAGGCTTCCGGGCTGCGCCCGGGTCACTTTCTTTGTTGGCCCAAAGAAAGTAACCCAAGAAAGGGCCTGAACTGCGGTGCGATGCGTCGCGATTAAAAATACGCCAGCGGACCTGCTTTCGTCGCAGGTGACCTTCTTACGCAGGTACTAGATTTTGATTCGCAGCGTATGGGTGACGTGGCTTTTGCGGATTTGCGCTAAGGAGGCGTTCTGGTCGATCGTCTCGGATCTAAATGTCGAAGCGACGGAGGAATCCCGAGGGCCGGCGAGCAATGGCCAAGAACACGAGGTAACCCCATCGCCGGGACACCTTCCAAAGGCCCTTTTTCTTTGGTTACTGTTCTTTTTGGGCCCCACAAAAAGAAAGTAACTCGGCCGCGGTTTTAGCGGACGAAACCCCGGCCCGAAGGGCCGGCAGGTCGCCACAAACCCACAAGCAGAGGCAGCGGAACAAGCTCCGCGCTACAAAGCAACAGCAAATCTCCCCGGCCCTCTTTTTTTAAAGAGGAGACAAGCGACGTCAAAGGCTGACGTCGTCCAGCAGTCCGCGCTCGATCGCCACCCGCAGGTCGGCGTCGTTATCGATATCGAACCCCAGCTCCGGCGCGTCCAGCGTCCACACCGCATCGGCCCGCAATTCGCGTAGCTTGCGCCCCATGCCCTGGTCGCCCTGCAGTTGCCCGGCATGCTCCCGCCACGAAGGCGGCAGCACTGCGGGAATGCCCGGCGCGCCGTCGTGCAGCGTCGCCGCGCAACCCAGCCCGGTCGCCGCCGCGCCATCGAGCAGGCGCCGCAGATGCGCGGATTCCAGCGCCGGCTGATCGCAAGCCACGATCAGCGTCGGCCCTTCGTGCGCGACCAAGGCCGCAGCGGCGGTCCGCAGGCTGCTGCCGAGGCCGCGCTCCCACTCGTCGTTGACCACGAGTTCGCATCCGATGCCGGCGACGGCTTGCGCGACATCCTCGCGATACGCGCCCACGACCACCAACAGGCGTCGCGGCGACGTTTCTGCGCACAAGCGTGCGGCGCGATGCGCGAGCGTTTCGCCGCCGCGCGTCAGCAACTGCTTGGCGCGGCCCAGGCGCCGGCTGCCGCCCGCCGCCAGTACCACCGCGGCATGCGTCCCGCTCAACGCGGCGCCTCGCCATGGCGATAGGCCTGCAGTTGCGCGGCAATGCTCAACGCGATCGCCTGCGGGCCCGAGCCGCCGAGCTTCAACCCGATCGGCGAACGCAAACGCGCGGACAAGGCCGCGCGCTGCACCGGTGTCAGCAGGCGAAACAGGTCTTCGCGCCTGCGCACCGGCCCGAGCAGACCGACAAAAGGAATCGCGCCGTCGGCCAGGACCGACAAGGCTTCGCGATCCAATTCGAAGTTGTGGTGCATCACCAAAGCCGCATCGGCCGACGGCGCACGTTGCGAAGCGGCCGCCGGCATCGCTTCGATCAGACGGTCGGCGGCCGCGCCGTACGCCAGCCAGCGCGGACGCCGCTCGGCCAGCGTGGTCATCCAACCCATGCCGCGCAGCAACGGCAACAGCGTCGGCGTTTCCGGACCGGCGCCGAACACGATCACCTTCGGCGGCGGTTGCAGGCGCATGCGCCATCTTTGGGCCTGCGCATTCGGCCAATCCGGCGCGGACGCAGCCAGTTGCCAGGTGCGTGCGGCGTCGCCCGCCGCGGCGACGAAAGTACCGGAAAGGTCCAAGTCGAAATCCAGCGCCGCGCCGTCGACGAGCCAAGCGCGCACCAAGGCTTCGAAGCCGGGCATGGCGAGCAGCGGCAACAAGGCGATGCGCAAGCGGCCGCGGCAACCCAAGGCGGATCCGGACAGCAGGTCCTCATCGTCGCGGGTATCGATATCCATCCAACCGATAGCCGATGTCCGCGCGATTTCGCCGGCCCGCCGCTCGATCTCCGGCTCCAGGCAGCCGCCGCTGAGCCAACCCACCTGCCCGGCCGGCGCGCCGAACAGCGCCATCGCACCGACCCCGACATAAGTCGAACCTTCGGTTTCGACCACCAGGGCCAACACCGCCGGTTGGCGGGTTTCGATGGCGTCCGCCGCGGCTTCCAGCACGGCGCGCAGGCCGTCCGTGGCCGGGCTTGCATATTCCGATGGCATTGTCCCGCTCATGGTCCAAATCGCGCCTTCATCGCCGACCTGTCGGAAGTGAGTTTTTCACACTGCCGATAGTATGCTGTTCGAAGCTCCAGCCGACGCCAGGGAGACCGCGATGAAACTGCACGTCAACGGCAGCGAGCGCGACATCGATGCGCCTGCAGACATGCCGCTGCTCTGGGTCCTGCGCGACCTGATGCGCATGACCGGCACCAAGTTCGGCTGCGGCATCGCGCAATGCGGGGCCTGCACCGTGCACGTCGACGGCGCACCGTTGCGTTCCTGCGTGACGCCGGTCGCCGCGGTCGAGGGCAAGAAGATCACCACCATCGAAGGCCTGTCGGCCGACGGCAGCCATCCGGTGCAGAAAGCCTGGGCGGAACTGGATGTCGTCCAATGCGGCTACTGCCAGTCCGGCCAGATCATGTCGGCGGTAGCGCTGCTGGCCAAGATCCCGTCGCCGAGCGATGCCGATATCGATCAAGCCATGACCGGCAACATCTGCCGCTGCGGCACCTATCCGCGCATCCGCGCGGCGGTGCATCGCGCGGCGGAATTGAGCAAAGCCTAGTTTGTGACCCCCTCTCCCCCGGGAGAGGGTTGGGGTGAGGGTTCGGCGAAGCGACGGCGTTTGAAATCGCAACGCCAACATGTAACGCGTACGCGATTTCGTCGATATCGCCGCTGCGCCGAACCCTCATCCGCCCTTCGGGCACCTTCTCCCGACGGGAGAAGGAAAAGCACCAAAACGGAGGTTTCCGTGAACGCTGTCCGCAATCCGTCCCGCCGCGATTTCCTCAAAACCGGCGCCATCGTCGGCGGCGGCCTGGTCGTCGCCTTTGTCGTCCCTGGCGCCAAACGCTTCGCGATGGCGCAGGAAACCGCCGCTGCGGCCGCCGCCGCGCCGTTCGCGCCGAATGCCTTCCTGCGCATCGGCAGCGACGACAGCGTGACCGTGCTGTTGGCGCATTCGGAAATGGGCCAAGGCATCTGGACCGCGCTGCCGATGCTGATCGCCGAAGAGCTCGATGCTGACTGGTCCAAGATCAAGGTCGAACACGCGCCGGCCGGACAGCCGTACGCGCATTCGGCGTTCGGCATGCAGATGACCGGCGGTTCGACGTCCACGTGGTCCGAATTCGACCGCTACCGCCAAGCCGGCGCCGCCGCGCGCGCGATGCTGATGCAGGCCGCCGCCACGCGCCTCAATGTGCCGTTGTCCGAGCTTCGCACGGAGAAAGGCGAAGTCGTGGCCGGACAGCAGCGCCTCAGCTACGGCGCATTGGCCGACGAAGCAGGCAAGCTCGCCGCACCGGATCCGAAATCGCTGACACTGAAGGATCCCAAGGACTGGAAGATCATCGGCAAGCCGACCTTGCGTCTGGATACGCCGGAAAAAATCACCGGCCGTGCGCAATTCGGCATGGACGTGCAGTTCGATGGCCTGCTGACGGCGATGGTGGCGCGGGCGCCGGTGTTCGGCGGCAAAGCGAAATCCTTCGACGCGGCCGCCGCGAAAGCGGTGCCCGGCGTGCGCAACGTGGTGCAGGTCCCCAGCGGCGTCGCCGTTGTCGCCGACCACTACTGGGCCGCCAAGCTGGGCCGCGATGCGTTGAAGATCGACTGGGACCCGGGCCCGAACGCAGCGCTCGACACCGCCGCGCTGCGCAGCGAATTCGCCAAGCTCGCCACTATGCCGGGCACGGTCGCCGTGCAAGCCGGCGACGCCGCCGCAGCGATGGCGGAAGCCGCGAAAACGGTCGAGGCCGAGTATGCCGTGCCCTATCTCGCGCATGCGCCGATGGAGCCGTTGAACTGCACAGTGAAGATCGACGCCGACAAGTGCGAGATCTGGACCGGCACCCAATTCCAGACCGTCGACCAGCAGGTCGCGTCGAAAATCACCGGCCTCAAGCCGGAACAGATCTTCATCCACACCACCTTCCTCGGCGGGGGCTTCGGCCGGCGCGCGACGCCGGTTTCGGATTTCGTGTCCGAAGCGGTGGAAGTGGCCAAGGCCGCGAAGGCGCCGGTCAAGACGGTGTGGTCGCGCGAGGACGACGTGCGCGGCGGGTATTACCGTCCCGCCTACGTGCAACGCGCCAAAGTCGGCCTTGGCGCCGACGGCCTGCCGGTGGCCTGGCAGCAGGTGATGGTCGGCCAGTCGATCACGGCCGGCACGCCGTTCGAACCCTTCACGGTCAAAAACGGCATCGACGGCACCTCGGTCGAAGGCGTCGCCGATTCGCCTTACGTGCTGGGCACGCCGGCGCATCGCGTAGACCTGCATTCGCCCAAGACCGGCATTCCGGTGCTGTGGTGGCGCTCGGTCGGCCACAGCTACAACGGCTTCGTGATGGAAAGCCTGGTCGACGAACTCGCGCACGCGGCCGGCAAGGAACCGCTGGAGTACCGCCGCGCGTTGCTAAAAGATCATCCGCGCCATCTCGCCGCGCTGAACCTGGCGGCGGAAAAATTCGGCTGGAGCAAACCGCTTGCGCAGGGCCGCGGATGCGGCATCGCGGTGCACGAATCCTTCGGCAGTTATGTCGCGCAGGCCGCGGAAGTGTCGGTCGAGAACGGCGCGATCAAGGTGCATCGCGTGGTCTGCGCGATCGACTGCGGTCCGGTGGTCAACCCGCAGACCGTCGCCGCGCAGATGGAATCGGGCATCGCCTTCGGCCTGGGCGCGGCGCTGCATTCCAAGTTGACGTTCAAGGACGGCCGCGTGCAGGAATCCAACTACCACGACTACCGGGTGCTGCGGATGAACGAGATGCCGGCGGTCGAGGTGTTCATCGTGCCCAGCACCGAAAAAATGGGCGGCGTCGGCGAGCCGGGCACGCCGCCGATCGCGCCCGCAGTGGCGAACGCGGTGTTCGCGCTCACCGGACAGCGTTTGCGCGAACTGCCGCTGCAACTGGCGCCGGCCAAAGCCTGAGGAAACGACGATGCGCATCCCCACACTCGCCCTCGCCGTCCTCGCCTTGGCCGCCTGCGGTCCGCGCGTGAGTCCCGAGCAGAAGACGCAGGCCGTCGCGGCCTTCGCCACGATCGAAAAAGTGTTCCAGCATCCGCGCTGCAGCAACTGCCACATTCCCGGCGACCAGCCGCTGCAGTTCGACAACCAAACGCCGCACATGATGAACGTGGTGCGCGGCACCGAAGGCAAAGGCGCCGCGGGATTGCCGTGCGCGACCTGCCATGCCGAGAAGAACCCGCCGGCCAGCTACGGCCCGCACGCGCCGCCCGGCGCGCCGCATTGGGCGCTGCCGCCGCCGGACCAGAAGATGGCCTGGATCGGCGTGCCCGCCGCGGAACTGTGCGCGATGATCAAGGACAAGAAGCGCAACGGCGACCGCGACCTGGATGCCATGTTCAAGCACGTCAGCGAAGACAAGCTGGTGTTGTGGGGCTGGAATCCTGGCGGCGAGCGCAAGCCGGTGCCGGTGCCGCACGACCAGTTCGTCGCCGCGTTCAAGACCTGGATGGACGGCGGCGCGCCCTGCCCGGGCGCTTGATGCGACCGCTTTCGTAGGTGCGAATTTTCGCACGCTTTTTTGGGGCAAGAGCATGCGAATAAATTCGCACCTACGAGGAGCAAACCCACAGCGCTGGATCCCGGCATTCGCCGGGATGACGATTGGCGAGTTATGCGGCGGCAGGAACGGCGCGCTTGCGCGAACGCAGGAAGCCATCGATCGCGAACACCGCCAGTCCGACCCAGATGAACGCAAAACCGATCGCACGATCGTTGTCGAAGGCCTCGCCGAACACCAGTACCCCGATCAGCAGCTGCATCGTCGGCGCGATGTACTGCATCAGTCCGATCACCGAATACGGAATGCGCCGTACCGCATAAGCGAAGCCTATCAGCGGCAACGCCGTCAGCGCGCCGCCGAACACCAGCAGCGCATCCATGGCCAAACCCCAGCCGCCGAAGAAGCCGCCTTGCCCGTGCGTCTCCGCCCATAGCAGCATCGCCAGCGCGGGCAGGAACAGATAGGCGCTTTCGATGCCCAATCCCGGAATCGAATCGACCGCGGCCACTTTGCGGATCAGCCCGTACAAACCGAACGACGCGGCCAGCGCCAATGCGATCCACGGAAAGCTGCCGTAGTTGAAGGTGAGCCACAGCACGCCCAGGGCGGCGATCGACACCGCGATCCACTGCGCGGCGGTCAAGCGTTCGCGCAGGAGCAGAACGCCCAACACCACGTTGAGCAGGGGATTGATGAAATAGCCCAGACTCGTCTCGACCACATGGCCCGCATTCACGGCCCAGATGTACAAGCCCCAGTTGAATGCGATCAACGTGCCGCTGAGCGCCAACAGCCAAGCCACGCGCGGCTTGGCCACGGCTTGCCGCCACCACTGCAGGCCTTGCTTCCAGCACAGCCAGCCGATCACCAGTACCGTGCTCCACACGATGCGATGGAACACGATCTGCATCGACGGCACCGCCTTGAGCAGATGCCAGTACAGCGGCATCAGGCCCCACACCGCGAACGAAGCGGCGGCCACCCACAGGCCGCGGCGGTCGAGGACGGGGATCGGGCTCATGGCGTTTCGTCGGCGGTCCGCGGCGGCGCAGGCTTGGGCGCACGGCCCTTGGCCAGCGTGATCGCGACCACGCCCAGCAGGATGACCAGCATCGCGCCGAGATCGTGCGCGGTGAAGCTTTCCGCGGCCAGCCATGCGCCCAGCATCACCGCAATCACCGGATTGACGTAGGCGTAGCTGCCAGCCAGCGTCGGACGCACGTGGTCGAGCAGCCAGACATAAGCGGTGAAGCCGATGATCGAGCCGAAGGTGATCAGGTACACGACCGCCAACGAGCCCTTCAACGTCGGCATGCCCTGGAAACTTTCGCCGGTGACGGCGCCGGCCGCCAGCATCATCGCACCGCCGCAGATCATCTGGCCGGCGGCGCTCATGAACGGCGACGGCATATCGCGGCCGCGGCTCCAGATCGAACCGAAGGCCCATGCGATCGGCGCGATCAACAGTGCGATCAACCCCTTCGGCTCGCCCGACAAACTGCTGCCGGCGTTCAACCAGAGCACGCCGACGAAACCGATGCACAGGCCGATCCATTCCAGGCGCTTGGGATGCTGTCCGCGGATCGAGGCGAACAGGCCCATCCACAACGGCGCCGATGCGACCGCCACGGCCGTCAACCCGGACGAGACCCACTGTTCGGCCAGCGTGACCATGCCGTTGCCCAATCCCATCATCAGGAAACCCATGACCGCCAGGTTCTTCCACTGCGCGCGCGTGGGCAGCGGCATGCCGCGCCAGCGCAGCACCGCCAGCATCATCAGGCCGGCCAGCAGGAAGCGGCCGCCGGCCATCAGCAGCGGCGGATAGCCGCCTTCCAGGGCGAAGCGGATACCGAGGTAAGTCGAACCCCAGATCACATAGACGGCGGTCAGCGCCAGCACGACGGCCAAGCCGCGCGGCATGCCTGAAGCTGAAGCAGAGGTATCGGTCATGGTCGTTTCCAGGAAGGACTTCGGCGTATGCGCAGCGGAGGTCCGAACGACAGCGTAGCCGCACGGCGATGCGAGCGGGTTGAATATTTCTGCGTCCAGACGCAAAATTTTTGCATGGCTGCCACGCCCCTCCAACTCGACGATTTCGACCATCGCCTGCTTGAGCTGCTGCAGCGCGACGCGGACACCACCCTGACCGCGCTCGGCGATGCGGTAGGGCTGTCGGCCAGCGCCGTACAGCGACGGATCATGCGCTACCGCAAGCAGAGCCTGCTGCGCCAGGTAGCCGTGCTGGACCCCGCCCTGCTCGGCAACGTCACCCTGGTCGCGGCGCTGGTGACCATGGAGCGCGAAACCGCGAAACAGCACGCTGCGTTCTATGCGCGGATGCGTTCAGCGCCGGAGGTGCAGCAGTGCTATGCGCTGGCCGGCGACTGGGACTATCTGGTGATCCTGGCGACCACCAGCGTAGCTCACTACCGCGAAGTGGCCGAGCGCCTGTTCCTGGACGAAGGCTACGTGCGGCGCTACGACACGCGGCTGATTTTCGAAACGGTGAAGCTGGGTTTGCAGGTGCCGACGCGGGCGGCGTCGCGGCGGCGCAAGTGAGGCTGCTGTTCCTCCCCCTTTGAAAAAGGGGGATCGAGGGGGATTTGCTCTTGACCCTGCTTCAAGAGTAACTGCAAAAACAAAAGCAAATCCCCCTGTGTCCCCCTTTTTCAAAGGGGGATAACAGCTTCAGGCCGCGCGCTCGCGCTGCAGCAGACGCTCCTTCATCGGCAAGCCCCAGCGATAGCCGCCCAGCGAACCGTCGCCGCGCACCACGCGGTGGCAGGGCACCACGATCGCGAGCCGGTTGTGGGCACACGCGCTGGCGACGGCGCGGCTGGCGTTGGGCGCGCCGAGCGAGGCGGCGACTTCGGCATAGCTGCGCGTTTCGCCTTTCGGAATCTTCATCAGCGCATCCCAGACTTTCTTCTGGAAGGCGGTGCCGAGCAGGTCGGTAGGCACCTCGACGCGCTTACCTGCCAGCACATCGGCCACCGCGCGCACGCGCGGGCCGAGGAATTCGTCGCGGCCGGCATCGACGCGTTGCAGCCGCGCCTTGGGGAATTCTTCGTGCAGGCGCGCTTCCAGCGCCGCGTCGTCGTCGCCCAATTCCACCGCGCAGATGCCGCGCTGGGTGGTGGCGATCAGTACGCGGCCCAGGGCGGTATCGATCAGGCTCCAGCGGATGTCTTCGCCCGCGCCGCCCGCGCGGTAGCGCGCAGGCGTCATGCCCAGCCGCGCCGCGCCCGCCTCGTACACGCGCGAGGGCGAACCGTAGCCGGCGTCGTACAGCGCCGCGCTGACGTCGTGGCCGCCGCGCCGCAATGCCGATTTCAGCGTGCCGAGTTTGCGTTGCGCCAGATACTCGGCCGGGCTCAGGCCGTAGCGCGCGCTGAAGCGGCGCTGCAGGTGCGATGCGCTGATGCCGACCGCGGCGGCGAGCTCGGCCAGCGAAGGTTCGCCGCCGTCGAGCAGTTCGCGCACGCGTTCTAGTTTTTTGTCGGATTTGTCCATGGCTGAAAGGGTAACGGGCGCCCTGGGCGCCCGCTATCCGGATCTTGCTTTAGCCCGCTTTAGCCCGCTTTAGCCCTCTCCCGCTTGCGGGAGAGGGTTGGGAGAGGGCGCGCGCGATGGCAGATCGCGGCGAAAGTGGGATTCGAGTTCGAAACCATCGGAAATGATCGGTTTGACGCGATCTGAAGCTTCGCGCACCCTCCCCCCAGCCCTCTCCCGCAGGCGGGAGAGGGGGCAAACGCTTATTCCGCCCAATGCCCCGGCGTCTTGGCTTCAGGCAACACCTGCCCGGCCAGCGCGCGATCGCCGTTAAGCAGATATACCGCATCGGCCAGGATCGAAGCCGATTCGCGCAGCAGCGGATCGGGCAGATTCTCGGCGGCTTTTTCGCGCGCGGCTTCCTTGGCGATGTCGCGTTCGCTGGTCTGCAGGCCGTCGTCGCCGTTGTCTTCCAGCAGCGGATCCAGCGCGATGTTCAGGCGCTTGCGCTCTTCCTGCCGGTTCTTGCGGATCGCGTCGAGCTTGTTCTTCTCCGCGCGGCGCTCGGTCTCGTTGAGCGACAGGTATTTCTTGTCGCGCTCGGCCTTGAAGCGCGCCACGTCCTCGGCCTGCCACTGGAATTCCACGTCCTTGGCGATGCGCGCCGAATGCAGGGTTTCCAGCTTGGGCAGCAACGGCGCGAAATTGCCGTACTGGGTGTGCGGCACCGAAGCGATGCGGGTCCAGGGCAGCGCGTTGTCGTAGGTGCTCTCGCCGTAATCGCTGGCGTCGACCGTGACCGGGAAGGCGATGTCCGGCACCACGCCCTTGTTCTGGGTGGAGCCGCCGGCGACGCGGAAGAACTGCGCGATGGTCAGCTTGACCTGGCCGAAGCGCGCCTTCTCGTTGGCCGGCCAGCGGTCCAGATCGACCAGGTTCTGCACCGTGCCCTTGCCGAAGGTGGTTTCGCCGATCACCAGACCGCGGCCGTAATCCTGGATAGCGCCGGCGAAGATCTCGGACGCCGATGCCGAGCCGCGATTGATCAGCACCGCCAGCGGACCGTCCCAGGCCACGCCCGGATTGCGGTCGCTCTCGACGCTGACGCGGCCGCCGGATTCGCGCACCTGCACCACCGGTCCTTTATCGATGAACAACCCGGTGAGCTCGATCGCTTCGTTCAACGAACCGCCGCCGTTGCCGCGCAGATCGAGCACCACGCCGTCGACCTTGTCGGCGCGGAACTGCGCCAACAGCTTGGCGACGTCGCGCGTGGCCGAAGCGTAGTCGCCGTTGTTCTTGCGGCGGCCTTCGAAGTCCTGATAGAAGCCCTTGAGCTTGATCACGCCGATCCGCTTGGCCGGCGTATTGCCGTTGGCCGGTACGTTGAGCGTTTCGCCCTTGGCGGCTTCTTCCGCCAGGCGCACCTTGTCGCGGGTCAGCACGAGCCGGTTGGGCTTGCTGTCCAGGCCCGCTTCCGGCGGCACGATATCCAGGCGCACCTGGGTGCCTTTGGCGCCTTTGATCTTTTCGACGACATCGTCGATGCGCCAGCCGATCACGTCCTCCATCACGCCGCTGTTGCCCTGGCCGACGCCGACGATGCGGTCGCCCGGCTTGAGCTTGTCGCTGAGGTCGGCCGGACCGCCGGGCACGATCTCGCGGATCACGACCACGTCGTCCTGCTTCTGCAGCACCGCACCGATGCCTTCCAGCGACAGCGACATGCTCTGGTTGAAGCGTTCGGCGCCGCGCGGATCCAGATAGTTGGTGTGCGGGTCGATCGAACTGGCGTAAGCGTTGAGGAAGGTCTGGAACGCGTCCTCGCCGTTGAATTCGGCGTAAGTCTTGCCGAGGTTGGCGTAGCGCTTGTCCAGCGTCTTGCGGATCTCGTCGGGCTTCTTGCCGGCCAGCTTCAGGCGCAACCAGTCGTTGCGCACCGACTGCTTCCAGACGGCGTCGAGCTCGGCGCTGTCCTTGGCCCAGGGCAGGTCTTCGCGGTCGTATTCCCAGCGATCGGTGCCGCTGAAGTCGAAGATGTTCTGCTTCAACAAGCCGCGCGCGTAGGCCACGCGCTGTTCGACGCGCTGCTTGTACACCGCGAAGATCGCGTAGGCGGGAGTCAGCTCGCCGGCCTTGATGGCATCGTCGAGCTTGGTCTTCTGGGTCGCGAACTGGGCCACGTCCTGGGCGGTGAGGAACATCTTGCCGGGGTCGATCGCTTCCAGGTAACGCTTGAACACGTCCTGCGAAAGCGCATCGTCCAGCGCGCGCGGGCGATAGGCGTAACGGCTGTCGGACAGCAGGCCGTAGACCAGCTTGGAAGTCGTCGCCTGGTCGGGCGTGGGGCCGGCCGGCAGGCCGTCGCTATCGGCGCGGGCCAGCAACGCCAGCGGCGCGGTGAGGACGAGGGCGGCAAGCAGGGTGTGGCTCAATTTCATCGATACGCTCGGGGCCGTCTTGGCCGGGTCGAAGAACAATGGACGGTTCGGGAAGTCAGGTTGCAGTCGCTTCAGACAACGAGATAGTGCCGGAAGTTGCGGCCGCAAGCCGTTCCAAGCCACTTTAACCGCGCCGAACGGGCCCGATGTGAATGATTCGTCAGCCTGCGGTGGAACTGAACAGGCGGATGCGCAGCCTCAGGCGGCGACGCCGGCTTCGGCAGCCTGTCGATCGGCATGGTACGAGGAGCGCACCAGCGGACCCGAGGCGACGTGGGTGAAGCCCAGCGACATGCCGTAGACCTCGAGCGCCTTGAACTCGTCCGGCGTCCAGTAACGCAGCACCGGATGGTGGTGCGCGCTCGGCTGCAGGTACTGGCCGATGGTGACCATGTCCACGTCGTGCGCGCGCAGGTCGCGCAGCGTGCCCTGCACCTGCTCCATGGTCTCGCCCAGGCCGAGCATGATCCCGGATTTGGTCGGCAGCTGCGGATGCTGCTGCTTGAATTTCTGCAACAGGGTCAGCGACCACTGGTAGTCGGCGCCGGGGCGGACGTTGGTGTACAAGTCCGGCACGGTTTCGACGTTGTGGTTGAACACATCCGGCGGATTCGTGGCCAGGATCTCCAGCGCGCGTTCCATGCGGCCCTTGCCGCGGAAATCGGGCGTGAGGATCTCGATCTTGGTGTTGGGCGACTTGGCGCGCACCGCAGCGATGCAGTCGACGAAGTGCTGGGCACCGCCGTCGCGCAGGTCGTCGCGGTCGACGCTGGTCACCACCACGTACTTCAGGCCCATGTCGGCGATGGTGTTGGCCAGGTTGAACGGCTCCAGCGGATCGGGCGGCTTGGGCCGGCCGTGGGCCACATCGCAGAAGCTGCAGCGACGGGTGCAGACCTCGCCGAGGATCATGAAAGTGGCGGTGCCGTGGCCGAAGCATTCGTGGATGTTCGGGCAGCTGGCTTCCTCGCACACCGTGACCAGGCGGTTCTCGCGCAGCTTGGCCTTGAGCGCGGCGACCGCACCGTTGCTGGGGATGCGTACGCGGATCCAGGACGGCTTGCGCAGCACCGGCGCGTCGTCGAACTTGACCGGGCTGCGCGAAATCTTGTCGCCGGCGACCTGTTTCGCGCCCGGTTCCAGCGGCGCAGGCGTCGAAGCGACGACTTGCAGCGGAATGGATTTGGCGACGGTATCGGTCATGGCTTCGGGCTTTTTGCGCCCTCTCCCCGCTTGTGGGAAAGGGCTGGGGTGAGGGTCGGCTCTGGACTTCGCTTCATGCCGCCAACGACAAGTCCGGAAGCGCTTCGCGCCGTTCCAGGTTCAGGCCGAACTGCGCAGCGAGCTGTTCCAGCAGCACCGGCTTGACCGCATCCAGGCGGGAAGGGCCGCCCAAGTCTAGCACCGAGGTCACCTGCAGGCCTTCGTAGCCGCAGGGATTGATGCGCCGGAACGGCTCCAGATCCATGGCCACGTTGAAGGCCAGGCCGTGGAAGGTGCAGCCGCGGCGCACGCGGATGCCGAGCGCGGCGACCTTGGCGCCGGCCACGTACACGCCGGGCGCACCGTCGCGGCGTTCGGCATGGAGGTTCCATTCGGCCATCGTGTCGATCAGCGCCTGCTCGATGCGGTGCACGTACTCGCGCACGCCGATCTTCAGCCGCTTCAGGTCCAGCAGCGGGTAGGCCACGATCTGGCCCGGCCCGTGATAGGTCACCTGGCCGCCGCGGTCGACGTGCAGCACGGGAATCTCGCCGGGCATCAGCACGTGTTCGGGTTTGCCGGCCTGGCCCAGGGTGAACACCGGATCGTGTTCCACCAGCCAGACCTCGTCGGGCGTGGCGTCGTCGCGCGCATCGGTGAAACGCTGCATCGCGCGCCACACCGGTTCGTAAGGCTGGCGCCCCAAGTCGCGGACGATACCGCTTTGCCCCCTCTCCCGCTCAGCGGGAGAGGGCTGGGGTGGGGGCCCGGCTTTTGCCGTTTCGTTCACAGCGTCCACTTCACTTCCGGATGCGAGCGCAGCGCTTCGTGCGCCGTTTCGTACTGCTCGCGCGATTCGGCGCGGAAGCTGAGCTTCACCGATACGAACTTGCCGCCGCTGGATTCGCGGCTGGAGACCGTTTCGTGCATCACCACGATGCCCGCTGCGGCCAGCAGGCGCGGAATCTCGACCTCCAGGCCGGCGCTGGCCGGCCCCATGGCGGTGATCTCGAATTCGCCGGGAAACTGGAAGCCGTGCTCGGGGTTGTCGGATTTGATTTCCATGGGCCGATTATGGGTCCGTTCAGGGCCTAACCCAAGCCAGCGGTGACCGCAAAGTCGTTTCGCGGACCCGACAAGCACCGATTTTTTGGGGTGAGGCCACTTCAGCCCGTTTGCTCCGTCTTGAACGGGTGCGGAACGTCCCGCGCTTAACCAAGAACGAATTTTATGAATCGCTCAAAGCTCACCCTTAAGCTGATCTTCTCGACATTCGTGTTCGGCATCCTGCTGTCCGCACCGGATTCTGCCCATGCCGTCAATGGCTGGGATAGCAAGTATTGGGGCGGCGCCCTTTGCGTGCCCTACGGCAATACGCCGCATGCGGACTATTCCGTTCGCGGCGACGGCATTCAAAATATCAATGCCGGCCATGACCGTTGGGTGGTCTGCGCTTTAACGCGGGATTCGGAAGATGCGATGGGACCGCAAGGTTCGGCGTCGATCGAGATCAGCGGCACCCGCGCTGCGGCGGGCAGCATCGATTGCATGCTGACCAAAGGCGATGCCTACATGCCGCCGATGACCACGCTTGTCCGCTCCACCCCGTACTGGACGGGGATTTGGAGCGTGAGCTTTGCCACGGCCGACCTTTACTCAAGCGGCTCGGCCACGCTTACCGTCACCTGCCGACTGCCCCCCAAAGCGCAGTTGACCCGCGTACGCATCTCCGAGAACAACAGCACAGGTCCAGAAGCCATTCCCTGAACGAGCGCCATCACGGGCTGCGCGCGTCATCCGGGTATGGCCATTCCGCGGAGAACTTTCCGTCTTGAAGAGCGCCGACGAACGTCGTCGGCGTTCCTTCAGTCCGGAACCACCGCCATGAACCGTTCAACGAAGCCCATCGTCGAATACGCTTTGCTGGCGCTGCTGGCGATCGTCGCCTTGCTTACGGTAACCGGGGTCACCTAGCCGCATCCGGCCGCCCATCGCTGCGCCTGCATACCACGAAGACAGATATGAAGAACCACCATAGCGCAATGCCCTTGTTTATCGTTTTGTTGGTGGTACTCGCCGGGCTGGGGGTTGTTACGCTTGCGCGCGGCGGGGCCGATTCATCCGTGAACAGCGGGCGAAACAATGCGCTCGAACGGGATCGGCAGACGGACTATGCCGCACTCGAAGAAAAGGTCGACCGCCTAACCTATCTCATGCAGTCGGTGCCGAGCGGCGAGCGGACGTCGAACAGGGCGGGTACGCGAGCGCACGCCACGGCGCCAGAACACATGACACCGCAGCAAGCCCAAGCGCGGCAAGCGCAGATCAAAGCCGACCTGGACAAGCGATTCGAAACGCAACCGGTCGATGCGAACTGGTCGTTGGAATCCACGCGCCGGATCGAACGTTCGCTCTCCGCGGATGGCCTGAAGGAAATCGGCGCGCAACCGCCTTCGGCATCGCGTATCGACTGCCGCAGCAGCATGTGCCGCATCCATCTGGTTTACGGCGACAACGGCAGCGCCAGCGATGCCGGGATGATGCTGAATGTGGCGATCGCGGATCGCATGCCTTATACCCAGGTGTTGAGTCAGGCACGGACCGACGGCGGCGTCGACTACTTCATCTATGCGATGCGCGGCCACTCACGCTGACCGCGGCCTCAAGCGACATTCTGCGACCGGTTCGCCGGCCAAGAAAAAAACCGGCATTCGCCGGCCTTTTTACGCCCCGATCATTGGCCCGCGGGCGGCTGCCAAAGCTCTACCTTGTTTCCTTCCGGATCGATGACCCAGGCAAACTTGCCGTACTCGGAATCGTCGATCTTCTCGAGAACGTTGCAGCCTTCTTCACGCAGGACTTCGACCAGAGCGTGGAGATCCTCCACCCGGTAATTGACCATGAAAGCCGCGGTACTGGGCGCGAACTGGTCGCCTTGCGCCGAACCGATGGACCAGATGGTCGTTCCGGCCACCGGCTTGCCTTCGCCGTCGGTCCAGGCGAAAGCCGTGCCGCCCCACGCTTGGACATCGATTCCGAGGTGCCGCTTATACCAGGCGTGCAGTGCCGGAGCGTCTTTGGCTTTGAAGAAGATGCCGCCAATGCCCGTGACTCGCTTCATAGGACCTCCGAAGTCATGGGGTGCGCTTCTGCAGGCCAACGCCGAAGTCGACGGCGAACGGACCGTCGATCAGGTCGATTCCCACCACATCCAGAACTCGTCCCACAGGCGCTTGAAGAAGCCGCCCTCTTCCACGCCGTCGATCGCCACCAGCGGCGCCTGTGCGATCACCTTGCCGTCCAGCGAGACTTTCGCGGTGCCGATCTTCTGGCCCTTCTTGATCGGCGCGACCAGGGTCTTGGGCACGTCCATCGACGGTTTGAGCTGCGCGTAACGGCCGCGCGGGACGCTGACCAGCATCGGTTCGGCCACGCCCAGCCGCACTTCGTCGGCTTGGCCTTTCCATACCTTCTGCTTGGCGACCTGCTTGCCGGCGGCGTACAGCGTGTGCGTTTCGAAGAAGCGGAAACCCCAGTTGAGCAGCGCCTGCGAATCCACCGCGCGCTGGTTCTCGCTGCTGTCGCCCATCACCACCGTGATCAGGCGCTGGTCGCCGCGCTTGGCCGAGGCCATCAGGCAATAGCCGGCGCCGGAATGGTGGCCGGTCTTGATGCCGTCCACGCTCGGGTCGCGCCACAGCAGCAGATTGCGGTTGGGCTGGGTGATGGGGCCGACCGTGAATTCCTTGATCTTGTTGTACGAGTAGGCGACCGGATAGTCGTGGATCAGCGCGCGGCCGAGCAGCGCCAAATCGCGCGCGGTGGAGTAATGCTCGGGTGCGGACAAGCCATGCGGATTGACGAAGTGCGAGCCCTTCATGCCGATCCGCTGCGCGTACTGGTTCATCAGCGACGCGAACGCTTCCTCGCTACCGGCGACGTGCTCGGCCAGCGCGATCGCAGCGTCGTTGCCGGACTGCACCACCATGCCTTTTTCCATCTGCTCCAGCGGCGCGGTCTTGTTGACCTCGAAACCGCTGTAGCTTCCGTCGGTGCCGGCACCGCCGCTGCGCCAAGCGTTCTCGCTCATCATCACCGGGTCTTCGGCCTTCACCTTGCCATTCTTCATCTCCGCGGCGATCACGTAGGACGTCATCACCTTGGTGATGCTGGCCGGCTCGACGCGCGCGTCGACGTTCTGCCCCGCCAGCACCTGGCCGGTGGCGTAATCCATGATCAGCCAGGCCGAGGCTACTTTGGGCGCCGGCGCCGGAGGCACGGGCAGTTCGCCGGAGGCGACCGCGGCCGGCGGTGCGGGCTGCGGCTTGTTCTGTGCGATGGCCAGGCCGAAGACGGCGGTGGCCAGGGCTGCGAAGGCGATACGGCCGCCGGCGGAACGCAATTTCATCGATCAAGTACTCCTAAAAGCAGGCCCGCAATGCCGCGGCCCAAGCGAAGCTCCGAATTTTAAAGCACCTGCCGGCCGAAGCCCGCGTTCCCCTCTCCCGCCTGCGGGAGAGGGACAGGCCCGAAGGGCCAGGGAGAGGGTTCGGCTTTTCGTGCCATCTAACAACAAGAACAAAGCACGCGTCGCTACGCTCCGCCCCCTCTCCTGCCCTGCGGGCATCCCGCTCCGCGCCCCGGCCCTTGCTATTCGCAAGGGGCGTTCAGGGGCATGCGAAGCGGTGCTTCGCAAGCGATGCCCCTTCACCCACAAGGGGAGAGGAAAAAGCAGCAGCTGAGGCGAAAAACTAGTCCTTCACCACCCGCGGCTGTCCGAATCCCAGACCCGCAATCCGCCCGGCGAGTTCCGTCGCAGCGTTTCCGCGCATCGGCCCCACCCGCAACCGCCACAACTTCTGCCCGTTCACCTGCGCATCTTGCAGCCGCGCGTCGCCGATCCCGGCGCCTTTGAGCATGGTCAGCGCGCGGCTGGCGTTCTGCTGGCTGGCGAAACTGGCGACCTGGAGTGTGACCTCTTCGCCGCCGCCCGAAGACGTCGGCGCCTGCTCGGCGACCTTGCTGGCCACGCTGGCTTCGGCGGCCTTCGGCGCGACCGGTTCGGGCGCCACCGGCTTGACCTGGGCATCGACCTTGGCCAGCTTGCCCGGCTTGCCGGTGGCCACGCTGACGCGGCGCGCCTTCATCCAGGCGTCGAACTCCTTCACCGTCATCGGCTTGCCGTCCTGGCGCATGTCGAAGCGGTAATCGGTATTGGCCAGGGGCGCGGCGGGCGTGGCGGACGCTTCGGGCTTGCGTTCGGCCGCGGCCGCGGCGCCAACCGGCAACGCGGCGACCAGTTTGTCGATGGCGGTGTCCGGCGCCGAAGCGAGCGCGGCAGCCGGCATGGCCGGGGCGGCCGCGACGCGCGTATCCGTATCCGTGTGCCGGGCGTTGAGGCCTTCGACACGTACTTTGCCGGTGCCTTTGCGATCGATGCCCAGCTTCACCGCCGCGGCGTAGCTCAGGTCGATGATGCGGCCGTCGTGGAAGGGGCCGCGATCGTTGACGCGCACGATCACCGACTTGCCGTTGTCCAGGCTGGTGACGCGCGCGTAGCTGGGCAGCGGCAACGTCTTGTGCGCGGCGCTGAAAGTGTACATGTCGTACACCTCCAGCGACGAGGTGCGGCGCTGGTGGAATTTCTTGCCGTAGAACGAGGCGGTGCCTTCCTCGTCGTAGCCGTCGGCGCTGTCCAACACCTTGTAGGATTTGCCGAGCACTTTGTAGGGCGAACGGTTGCCGTAGCGCGAGCGCGGCTCGTCTTTGACTTCGGGCTCGGGAATCAGATCCACGTCGTGCAGGCCGTCCGGCGCACTGTCGGCGACATGCGGCGCGTACAAGCCGCCGGCGGTGTAATCGCCGCGCTTGCTGGGGTCTTCCTGGGCCGGCGCGTACGGCGAATGGCGCTTGGCGGACGACGAGCGCGACGGCGCGTTCTTATGGCCTGCAACAGGCGCCGTATCCTTCTTGGGCGCGCTGCAAGCGGCGAGCGCGGCGATCACGGCGGCGGCCAGGCACCGTTTGACGGCGACGGTTTTCATGGGGCCCCCACGGCCCCGCCATTGCGTATCGCCTGCGCGAGCTGGTGCACCGCCAACGCGTACATCGGCGAACGGTTGTAGCGGGTGATGACGTAGAAGTTGCGGTAACCGAGCCAGTATTCCTTGCCCATCTCGCCATCCAGCGACAGCAAGGTGGCGCCTTCCGCCGTCGGCTGGCCGGCCTGCGGGCGGTAACCGCGCGCAGCCAGATCGGCCAGGGGATAGACCGGATCGAGCGACTCGGGCACGAAATCGGCGGCTGCTGCATCGCGATCGGCGCGCGCCGCGACCGGGCCGCCGCGCTGCCAGCCGTGCACGACGAAGTAATTGGCGATCGAGGCGAACACGTCGGGCAGATGCGTGAGCAGATCGCGCTGGCCGTCGCCATCGCCGTCCTTGCCCCACAGACGATAGCTGGACGGCATGAACTGGCCCATGCCCATCGCACCGGCATAGCTGCCTTTCAACGCGAGAATATCGAGTTGAGGTTCGACCTTGCCCAGCGCGAACAGCTGCGCCAGCTCGCCGGCGAAGAACGGCGCACGCTTGGGGTAATCGAAGGCCAATGTGTACAGCGCATCGACGACGCGATAGTTGCCGGTGATCTTGCCGTAGCTGGTCTCCACGCCGATGATCGCGACGATGTATTCGGCGGGCACGCCCGTCTCGGCGGCGATGCGGTCCAGCGCGCCGCGGTTGGCCGCGTAGAACGCGCGGCCGCCTTCGATGCGCGCGTCGGTGAGGAAGATCGGCCGGTAATCGCGCCAGGGCTTGACGGCCTCGGCCGGGCGCGTCATCGCATCGATGATCTTCTGCTGGTACTGCGCCTGCGCCAGCACCGAGCGGACGAAAGCCGGGTCGGCCTGATAGGTGCCGACGGCGTAATCGACGAAGGCCTGGATGCGCTGCTCGCGCGGGATCGCAGGATCGGTGACCGGCGCAGGCGCGACCGGGCGTTCCGGCGGCTGCGGCACTTTAGGCAGCAAAGCACTGGCTGGCGGCGTCGGAGCGGCGGCCGGAGCGGGTGTTGGCGTGGAAGGCGGCGTCGGGGCCGCGGCATTCGTCGCACAGGCAACGAGGGCGAATGGCAGCAGGCAGGCCAGGGCGCGTCGTGTCATCGGCGCCGAGGGTAGCACGCGAGCGGCGGCAGGCCCACCGCGGCGATGTCGACGGCTAGCGTCCGTTAATCCTCGACGGTTTTTTGGGCTCGCTGCTCTTGTAGGAGCGGCTTCAGCCGCGAGCTTTTCGCCGTCGTCGTTTCCCTACTCGATATCCCGATGTAATCCGATGCCGGCTATGTCGGCATGGCGGCGAAATTAACGCATGGGACGAGGACACGTTATGCTCAGGAAAGGTCGCTGCTCCATCGCCGGACATATTTACCTAGTGACCTTCGCCACACACGAGCGTACTCAGCACTTCGACCGATGGGAGGTTGCCTCGCTGGCCGCCAGCGAAATCTCGAACTCCTATGCCTGGAAGCGCTCACAGTTGCTCGCTTGGGTGCTGATGCCGGATCACTGGCACGGCCTCATTCAAGTGGGCGAAGGGGATGCCTTGTCCGGCTGCGTGGGACGTCTGAAGGGGTCGACTTCGCGCCAGCTCAAACTGGCGCATCCCCAGCTAGGCCGCATCTGGGCGCCTGGGTTCCACGATCACGCACTGCGGAAAGATGAAGATCTGCGCGCTGCGGCTCGATATCTGGCGATGAATCCGGTGCGGGCCGGCTTGGTGGAGCGCGTCGGTGACTATCCTTACTGGGATGCGGTCTGGATATGAAAGATCACCGTTGAAGCTGTCCTCAACAAGATCAACAGCTCGCGGCTGAAGCCGCTCCTACAAGAGCTAGCGCACGTGCATGGGCTTATGCGCCCGCACCGCCATCACCACGCCCAGGCCGGCCAGCAGAGATACCGCCGAGGTGCCGCCATAGCTCAGCAGCGGCATCGGCACGCCGACCACCGGCAACAGGCCCGAGACCATGCCGCCGTTGACGATCACGTACACGAACATCGCCAACCCCAATGCGCCGGCCAGCACGCGCGAATAGGTGTCGCGCGCCTGCGCCGCGATCCACAGGCAGCGTCCGATCACGAACAGATACAGCGACAGCACCACCGCCACGCCGACCCAGCCGAATTCCTCGCTCAAGACCGCGAAGATGAAATCCGTGGTGTGCTCGGGCAGGTAATCCAGCCGCGATTGCGAACCCTGCCCCCAGCCCTTGCCGATCCAGCCGCCCGAGCCGACCGCGATCTTGGACTGGATGATGTTCCAGCCGGTGCCGAGCGGATCGGATTCGGGGTTCAGGAAAGTCAGGATGCGATCCTTCTGGTATGGCTTGAGCCACCAGAACCACGCCGCGGGCGCCGCCGCGGCCACGCCGGCGGCGGCCGCGCCGATCCACCACCACGACAGGCCGGCCAGGAACAGCACGAACACGCCGCTCACCGCCACCAGCATGCCGGTGCCGAAATCCGGCTGCAGCAGGATCAATCCGGTCGGCAGCGCGATCATGGCGCCCGCGATCAGCACCACATGCACGCGCGGCGGCAGCGGCTCGCGATGCAGGTACCAGGCCAGCATCATCGGCAGGCTCAGTTTGAGCAGTTCCGAAGGCTGGAAATAGAAGACCTTCAGGTCGATCCAGTGGTGGCCGTGCTTGCCGGTGCCGATGAACAGCACCGCGACCAGCGGCAACATCGACAAGGCGAAGATCGCCGGCGTCCAGGTGCGCAGGCGCATCGCCGGCAACCGCGACAGCGCCCACATCGCCGCGCCGCCGACCATGAAGCGCGCGCCCTGCGCGAACACCGGCCGCAAGCTGCCGTTGCCGGCGCTGTACTGCACCATCAGGCTGATCACCATTAGCGCCAGCAGCGCCAGGCACAACGGCCAGTCCAGCGTGCGCACGATGCGCGCGACCAGGTCGCTCAGCCAGCGCAGAATCGCGTTCATCGCGCCGGTTCCGCCACGGCATGCGCAGCCGTCACCGCGGTCACCACCGGCGGCGCGACGGGGATCGCGTCCGGATCCGGCTCGGGCATCTTGCCCAGCAGCCACGCGTCGAAGATCTTGCGGGCGATCGGCGCCGCGGTCGTGCCGCCGTAACCGCCGTGCTCCACCGACACCGCCACGGCGATCGTCGGATTCTCGGCCGGCGCATAACCGACGAACAGCGCCTGGTGCCGCAAGTGATAAGGCAACAGGTGCGGATTGAAACTGACGTTGCCCTTGCGGCTGATCTTCTGCGCGGTGCCGGTCTTGCCCGCCATCGCATACGACGCGCCGCGCGCCATGGCCGCACCGGTGCCGCCGGGCATCATCGTGCCCATCATGCCTTCCTGCACCGCACGCACGTTCGCCGGATTGTCGGAGATGCGCACCGGCTCGGGTTGCGCCAGCGGCAGCCAGGGCGATTGGTAGCCGTCGCGGCGCGCGGCGACCAGGTGCGGACGGCGCAACAGGCCGCCATCGGCGATCGCCGCAGTGCCGCGCACCAATTGCAGCGTGGTGGCGACCCAAGAACCCTGGCCGATGCCGGCGTTGACGGTTTCGCCCGGGTACCACGGCTCCTTGCTGTAGGTCGCCTTGTTCTGTGGAGAAGGCACCGCGCCGGCGCGCTCGCCGACCAGGTCGATGCCGGTGGGCGCACCGAACCCGTACTGGCGCATATAGCTATCGAAGCGCTCGATGCCCATGTCGTAGGCGAGCTTGTAGTAGTAGAAATTCACCGACGCGGCGATCGACTTGCGCAAGTCGGTCCAACCCGCGCCGCCGTGCGCATCGCGCCAGCCGCGGCCGCGCTGGCCCGGAATATGGAACTCACCCGTCGAAAACACTTTGAATTCAGGCGTGCGCAGCCCGCTTTCCAGGCCGGCCAAGCCGATCAGCGGCTTCACCGTCGAACCGGGCGGGCCGCCGCCGAGCACATTGCGGTTGAACAGCGGCCGCGACGGATTTTCGATCAGCGATTTGTAATCGGCATGCGAAATGCCGTTGACGAACAGGTTGGGGTCGTAGCCCGGCAGGCTGACCATCGCCAGGATTTCGCCGGTGCGCGGATCGATCGCCACCGCCGAGCCGTCCAGGTCGCCGAACGCGGCGACCATGGCCTGCTGCAGGTCCAGGTCGATGCTCAGCCGCAGGTCGGCGCCGGGCGTGGCCGGCTGCACGCCCATCTGGCGCATCGCGCGGCCTTCGACATTGGTTTCGACGCGCTCGAAACCGATCCGCCCGCGCAGCACTTCCTCGTAATAGCGCTCGATGCCGGTCTTGCCGATGTGCGTGTAGGCGGCGTTGGTTTCGCCCATCGTCTCGAGATCCTTCTCGTCGATGCGCGACACGTAGCCGATCACGTGCGCCAGCAGCGGGCCGTACGGATAGCGCCGGTTGAGATACGGCACCAGCTCCACGCCCGGGAAGCGCCAGCGGTCCACCGCGAAGCGCGCGGCTTCGTCGTCGCTGATCCGCAGCTTGAGCGTGACCGGGCGGAAGCTACGCGTGGCCTTGCGCGTCTTCTCGAACGCGGCGATGTCTTCGGGCGACAACGCGATGATCTTGCCGAGCTCGGCGACCAGCTTTTTGGGATCGCCGGCCTTGTCCGGCACCACGTCCAGGCGGAACGCGGGCACGTTGTCGGCCAGGATGCGGCCCTTGCGGTCGTAGATCAGGCCCCGCCCCGGCACGATCGGCCGCGGCTTGATGCGGTTGGCCTCGGCCCGCTGCGCGTATTCCTCGCCTTCGATCACCTGCAACTTGAAATACCAGGCCGCCAGCCCGCCCAGTGCGACCAGCACGACGGCGAAACCGAACAGCGCGCGGCGGCGGAACTGGTCGGCCTCGGCGACCAGGTTCTTCAGATGCCGGCGCGGCGGACGCAATCGCATCAGCGCGCCCGCCGGCCGAGCCTGATCGCATCGAACAGCAGATACAGCGGCGCCCACAGCAACGCGCTCAGCACTGGCGCCCACCAGAACAGGCCGGGCAGTTGCGGTTCGCCCAATGCAAGATGGATCGCCGCGCTGACGATGCGGTCGTTGAGCAGCAGCACGCCGATCGCCAGCGACTGCTGCGACAGCGGAAAGAAGCGCAGCCGCGCGCGGAACCGATCCAGGATGAAGGCCATCACCGTCAGCCGCAGCGCCTGTTCGCCGAGCACGCCGCCGATCGCCAGGTCGGCGAGCAGGCCGCAGACGAAGGCGAAGCCCAGGCCGGCGCTGTCGGGCTTCTCGATGACCCAATACGCCACCACCAGCGCCAGCCAATAGGGGCGGAACGGCGCCAGCGAGTCGGGCAAGGGCAGCAGGCCCAGCAGCAGCGCGACCAGCACGCTGATCGGCATGACCCAGTTGTGGCGCCAGCGGCTCATCGCGATTCCCCGCCCGATGGCGTCTGCACCGTGTTCTGCATCGGCGCCGCCGGCGATGCGGACGACGTGCTGACGCGCAACAACAACACCTCGCGCCCGCGATCCAGCTGCGCGGCCGGCTTCAGGTCGCCGAGCAGGAAGGCGCGGCTATCGTCGGGGCGCAGCGCGACGATGGTGCCGATCGGGAAGCCGGCCGGAAAACGCCCGCCCAGCCCCGACGTGACCACGCTGTCGCCGACTTTGACATCGCTGGATAGCGGAATATTGGCCAGTTCCAGCCGACCGCCACGGCCGTAGACCACCAGGCGCACGCCGTTGCGCGCCACCGTGGCCGGCAGGGCGTGGTCGGGGTCGGTGAGCAGCAGCACGGTCGCGGTCAGCGGCTTGACGTCGATGATCTGGCCGAGCACACCGCCGGCATCGATCACTACCTGGCCCAGGCGCACGCCCGTATTGCTGCCGGCGCCGAGCACCAGCCGCTGCCGGGTCGGATCCAGGTCGATATTGAGGATCGGCGCCAGTTGCACGTCCAATTGCCCGCGCTGGGCGGCGCCGAGCATGCCGCGCAGGCGCGCATTCTCGTCGGCCGCGGCCTGCAGCCGCGCCAGCCGCGCGCCGCTGACCAGCAGGGCATTGCGCAGCAGGCGGTTGTCGTCGGCCAGGCGCGAACGTGTCGCGGCATCGTCGTGGACGCTGTTGCCGATCCGTCCCGGCAACCCGGCCACCCACCACAAGGGCTGGGTGATGAGCTCGGCCTTGCCGCGGATCTGCCGCAGCCAGCCGCCGCGGTGGTCCAGCACGATCAGCGCCACGCCCAGCGCCAAGTACGCCAGCAACCGCAGCGTGCCGGCGATATCGGCAGAACGGGCGGGAGCGGGACCGGCGTAGGAAGGCACGTGGGCGGCAGGTCGGCAGTGCGATAAGCGAAGAGTATGCCGTTGAAGGCGAAATTCCGCTCATGCGAGCGGCGAAATAGCGATGTGGTGCGCGAAATCCGGTATCAGCCTAGACCATTTCTTATCGGCGCCGACTTTGTGGAAAGCCGGCGCTTTTTTTGTGGGAGCGGCTTCAGCCGCGAGCTCTTCACGATGGCGATGGCGTGTGGGAAGAGCTCGCGGCTGAAGCCGCTCCCACAAAGATCCCGCATCATTCCCCGGCGAAGAACTCGTTGCCGTGCATGTCCAGCAGCTCCAGCGCCCGGCCGCCGCCGCGGGCCACGCAGGTCAGCGGATCGTCCGCCACCTGCACGTGCAGGCCGGTTTCCTCGCTGATCAGGCGGTCCAGGTCGCGCAGCAGCGCGCCGCCGCCGGTCAGCACGATGCCGCGCTCGGCGACGTCGGCGCATAGCTCGGGCGGGGTCTGCTCCAGCGCCTGCTTGATCGCCATCACGATGCCGGCCAGCGGTTCGCGCAGCGCTTCCAGCACTTCGTTGGAGTTGATCACGATCATCCGCGGCACGCCTTCGGCGAGGTTGCGGCCGGAGACTTCCATTTCACGCACTTCCGGCTGCTGGTAGGCGCAGCCGATCTCCAGCTTGATCCGCTCGGCGGTGGTCTCGCCGATCAGGGTGCCGTGGTTGCGGCGCACGTAATTGATGATGGCCTCGTCGAAGCGGTCGCCGCCGATGCGCACCGACTGCGAGTAGACGATGCCGTTGAGCGCGATCACGGCCACTTCCGAGGTGCCGCCGCCGATGTCCACCACCATCGAGCCGCGCGCCTCGGTGACCGGCATGCCGGCGCCGATCGCCGCGGCCATGGGTTCTTCGATCAGGGAGACGTCGCGGGCGCCGGCTTCCAGCGCCGATTCCTTGATCGCGCGCTGCTCGACCTGGGTCGAGCCGCAGGGCACGCAGATCAGCACCCGCGGGCTGGGCCGCAGGAAGCGCGACTTGTGCACCTTGCGGATGAAGTGCTTGAGCATTTCCTCGGTGTAGGTGAAGTCGGCGATGACGCCGTCCTTCATCGGCCGGATGGTGGTGATGTGGCCGGGGGTGCGGCCCAGCATCTGCTTGGCTTCCATGCCGACCGCCGCGACCGTGCGGTTGCCGCCCACCGTGCGGTCCTGCCGCACCGCCACCACGGACGGCTCGTTGAGCACGATGCCTTGGCCGCGAACGAAGATCAGGGTATTGGCCGTGCCCAAATCGATGGACAGGTCATTGGAGAACAAACCGCGGAACATCTTGAACATCGGGGGCGAAAATCCGTCGTGAGGGGCGTGTGAGCAGGCCGGCTAGACTAACAAAAAGCGCTTGCCGGTGTTGGGGCGGCGTCAGCGGGAAACCGCTGGAAATCCGGGCGCCGGAGCGTTCGCCCCGCGCCCGCCGCCGGGACCCCGAGCACGAGGCCCTGGGCACGAAAATCGGCTTACCGCTGGCCTCGCCCGGCCCCGCCCGCTACCCTAGCCGGCCTTCCGAAGCCCACGAGCGATTGCCGATGTCTGCGCTGATCTGCGGTTCCCTGGCCTACGACACCATCATGGTGTTCCCCGACCAGTTCAAGAACCACATCCTGCCCGACAAGGTGCACATCCTGAACGTATCGTTCCTGGTGCCCCGGATGCGCCGCGAGTTCGGCGGTTGCGCGGGCAATATCGCCTACAACCTCAAGCTGCTCGGCGGCGAGCCGGTGCCGATGGCCACCGTGGGCCAGGATTTCGGGCCCTACCGCGAATGGTTCGCGGAGCTGGAGATCCGCCTTGACCAGGTCAAGGTGATCGAAGAGCTGTTCACCCCGCAGGCCTTCATCACCACCGACCTGGACAACAACCAGATCACCGCCTTCCATCCCGGCGCGATGATGCGGTCGTACGAGAACCACGTGCGCGACGTGTCCGGCGTCACCTTCGGCATCGTCAGCCCCGACGGCCGCGAGGGCATGCTGCAGAACGCCAAGGAATTCGCCGAGACCGGCATTCCCTTCATCTTCGACCCGGGCCAGGCGATGCCGCTGTTCAACGGCGAGGAACTGCGCCACTTCATCGAACAGGCCGACTACGTCACCGTCAACGACTACGAATCCAACCTGTTGCAGGAACGCACCGGCTGGGGCGAGAAGGACATCGCCGGCAAGGTGAAGGCTTACATCGTCACCCGCGGTCCGCAGGGTTGCGAGATCCATGCCGACGGCAAGAAACACAACGTGCCGCCGGCGCACGAACGCCGCGTCACCGACCCGACCGGCTGCGGCGACGCGTTCCGCGCCGGCCTGATCTTCGGCATCGAGAAGGGCTACGACTGGCTGACCATCGGCCGCATCGGCAACCTGATGGGCGCGCTGAAGGTCGAGCACCCCGGCACGCAGAACCAGCGCTTCGATTACGACGAGTTCGCCGAGCAGTTCCGGCAGCAGTTCGGCTACGCGCTGTAGCTTTCGCTTTTGTAAGAGCGGCTTCGGCCGCGAGCTTTTGATCGACTTCGGATATCAGAATGCTCGCGGCTGAAGCCGCTCTTACGAAGAGCCGGCAGCCGGAAAGCCGGACACTTACATCACATGCGCCATCCATAGCGTCTGCGGCTCGACCAGACGCTCGAATTCCGCGTACGGCATGCGCACCGCATCGGTATGGGTACCGGCGTTGAACACGATTTCCGGATGCCCGGACAGGCGCGCGTCGACGTAGACCGGCATGCCGTAGAGGTTGCCGAACGGCGGCATCGCGCCCAGCTCGCAATCGGGGAATGCGCTCTTGAATTCGGATTCCTGGGCGATCTCGACTTCGCTGCCGCCGAGCGCGCGCGACAGCCGCGTCAGATCGACGCGGTAAGCGGCCGGCATCACCATCATCGCCATGTCGCCGTCGATCTTCAGCATCACGGTCTTGGCGAACAGTTGCTCGCCGACGTGCGTAGCGGAAGCGGTGTCGTGCGCAGTGACGGTGCGGTGGTGCGTGAGCGTCGCGTAGGGCGCGTGGCGCTCGTCCAGGAAGTGATGCAGGCGTGGGGAGAGCATGGCGGTCTCCGTCGCGCCGCCTGCCGTCCGAAGCGGCGGCGCCGCAGAGGTGTTTGGCGCGCGCATCCCGCGTCGCGCCGCCCGTGCGTTGTCAGCGCACGCGGCGAGCTTACTCCCGTCGCAATAAAGCTGCGTGAACGCGGCTTTTGTGGAGCGGCTTCAGCCGCGAGCTTTTATCGGTCACGATGACTCAATAGCAAAAGCTCGCGGCTGAAGCCGCTCCCACAAAGAGCAAGTGCAGCGGAGCAAGCTCCGCTCTACAAAAGCAAAAACGCCCGCAGCGTTCGATCAATCCCAACCGGGAAGATTCGCGCCGTCCAGGCCGCCGACTTCGAACACCGCAGTGCGCGTATTGCCCGCCTTCACCGGGAATTCGATCGCGATCGTTTTGGACTTGCGCGCCAGGCGCCACAACGCGCGTTCGTCTTCGATGAACATCGCGATCGCCTCGTCGGTCTTGGGCCGCGTGGCGGCCATCGGCTTGGCGGCGGCATCGTCGGCCTTGACCTGCACCTTGCAACCGCCAGGACAGCGGAAATCGCCGGCCTGCAGCACCAGATACGCGCTGCGGCCCCATTCGGGATGATCGCGGAAGATCAACCGCACCGGCTTGGTGCCGCTGCCGTCGACGTCGACGCGTTCCTTGGCGTAGATCGAAGCCGTCTTCTGCGTGCCTTTGCCGCCCACGGCGACGTTGTCGTAGCTCCACAACCCCACCAGGCGACGGTCTTCGCGCGCCTCTTCGGCCTTGGCCTTCACTTCTTCGTAGCCCTGCTGGGCCTTGGCCGCAGCCTGCGTGCCGGCGTATTGCCACTGCAGCAGATCGGCCTGTGCGCGCGCCTGCTCCCATTTGTGTTCGGCGACGGCGGCTTCGTATTGCTGCAGGATCGGCGCGGCGGCCTGTTCCTTCGCGGCCAGTTGCGCGGCAGCGACCGCTTTCGGATCTTCGCCCTTGCACGCGGCGAGCGCCAAGCAGGTGGTCAGCAGAACGGCGTACTTGTTCATCGTGGTTTGCCTTTTTCGATCAATGCCCGGATCGCCTGCGCGACCGCGGCGGGTTGTTCCATCAGCGACATGTGGCCGCAGCCGTCGAGCAGCACGCGGCGCGCCTGCGGCATCCGCGCGCCGAAAATGTCCAGGGCGCTGGCGTCGATCACTTGGTCCTGCCGGCACCATAGCAACAAGGCCGGCTGCTTGATGTCGACGGCCGCCTCGTACGGCAGGAAGCGGTCCGGACCGCGCCCGACGCTGTCGAGCACCGACTGCTCGAAGGCGCCTTCGCCGCGCCGGAAATCGATGACGGCCTTGGACGCGGGCCACGGGATCGCCGGCCGCGCAGCGCGGTCGTGGAACAGGATGCCCAGATAATGCTCCAGGCTGGCGGCGTCGACGACGCCGAACGGATTCTTGCCGGCCAGCACATCGATGCCGAATCGATTGTCCTTGAAGCGTACGCCCGACGCGTCGAGCAACGCCACGCGCGACACGTCGTCCGGATAGCGCGCCGCGGTCACCGCAGCGATGCCGCCGCCCATCGAGTGCCCGACCAGCACCACCGGACGCTCGCTGACGACGTCGATGAAAGCGGCCACGTTGGCGGCCTGCGCCGCATAACCGTAATCGGCGCCGGGCTTGCGCTCGCTCTGCCCCCAGCCGGGCAGATCGGGAACGACGATGCGGTAACGGCGATCCAGCCGCTGCACCAGGCGATACCAGTTCTCCTTGCTGCCGGTGTAGCCGTGCAGCATGACCAACGTCGGCGCATCGGCGCGATCCGCGTCGCGTTCGACATAGGTCCAACGGTAACCGGCCGCTTCGACCGCATGCAGCGACAGGCCGGCGGCGATGCGCTGGCGCGCATACTCGGCGCGCACGATCATGTACGGATCGCGCCAGACGGCGATGACGGCCAACGCAAGCATCGCCACGACGGCGATCAGCGCCGCCAGCAGCCCGCGTGCGATGCGGCCGGCGCGCATGCCTAACCAGCTTCCCCGCGCCCGGCCGCGCGCAACCGGCCCTCTTCCGTTTTGCGGGAAGAGGGCACGCTGCGATAACGATGCACGCGCATGCCGCTTATTGCGCCGGCGGCGCTTCCGTCGGAGCCGGCGCCGGCGTCAAGGTCGCGACCGGCTTGGCTTTGGACAACAGCGCTTCCACCGATCCGGTAGTGATCGGGTGGTAGCCCGGCTTGGCCTTGGCGAACACTTCCTGGGCGAAGGCCAGCCCGTCGGGCGTTTTCGATAGCGCCTCGTACGTGGGCATGATCAGCTTGCGGCGGCCGATGCGCTGCAGGAATTCGGCGATCGCCGGGCGCGCTTCCGGATAACCGCTGCGCACCGTGAGCGGATACCAGCGTTGCGCGATCTCGCCGTTGGGCGTGCCGGTGAACTTGTAGGCCGCATCCAACTGCGCCACTTGATCGTGCATGAGCGTTTCGGGCATGGCTTCGATGAAGTGCACCCATTCCTGCGTGGTCCAGGCCGACGTGATCACCGGCGGCGGCAACTGCGCGCTGCCCAGCCAAGCCAGCCGCGCCGAATCGACCACGCCGAAACGCGGCGACAGGGCCTGCGGCGCGCCGACCGGAACGCCCGGTTCGTACAACCAGGCGTCGAACTCGGCTTGCGTCACCTTGTTAGGGTACTTGTCGAGCAGGTTTTTCTTGGCGTAGTCGGCGAACTGCGCGGTGGAAATGCTCTGGAACGCGAAATGATCGAAATAGCCGCGCAGGAACGCGTCGAAGTTCTCGCGGCCGAAACGCTCTTCCAGGAACTGCAGGAACCAAGCGCCTTTGGTGTAAACGGTGGAACTGGAGGTGCCGTCCGGATCGGGCAACGCATCGGGCTTCAGCGCCAGCGCCTGCAACTTGGGATCCAGATCCTTGAACTCGGCCTTCAGTTCGTTGCGCGAGATCACACGCTCCATGTCGGCCTGTTCCTTGCCGTACAGCGCTTCGACCAGGCGGTTCTCCACATAACTGGTCACGCCTTCGTTGAGCCAGGCGTCTTTTGCGCTGGAGAAGGTTACCAAGTTGCCAGACCAGCTGTGCGCCAACTCATGCGCGACCAGCGACACCAGCGACTTGTCGCCGACGATCACCGTCGGCGTGGCGAAGGTCATGCGCGGATTTTCCATGCCGCCGTACGGGAACGAAGGCGGCAGCACCAGGATGTCGTAGCGGCCCCAGCGATAGGGACCGTACAACTTCTCGGCGGTTTCGATCATTTTTTCGGTGTCGACGAATTCGGCCGCGGCCTTCTCCACCATCGCCGGCTCGGCCCAGACGCCACTGCGTCCGGAGAGCGGCTTGAACACCAGGTCGCCCGCGGCGATCGCCAGCAGATACGACGGGATCTTCTGCGGCATCTTGAACGTGTAATCGCCGTCGCGCGGCGCCGCCGGATCGTTGTCGGCGCTCATCAGCACCATCGCATCCGCGGGCGCGACGACGTGCGCGGTGTAGGTGAAACGCACGCTCGGCGTGTCCTGCAAGGGCACCCACGAGCGCGCATGGATCTGCTGCGACTGGCTGAACATGAAGGGCTGTTGCTTGCCTTCGGTCATCGGCGGCTCGAGCCATTGCAGGCCGGAGGCGCCCGGCGAAGTCTTGTATGCCACCCGCACCCGCGCGTTGCGCGCCGGCACTTCGATGGTGAGCTTGCTGCCGAGCACCTTGTCGGCCGGCGCCATGGCGAATTTGAGCGGCGTCCACTGCCCCGGCGCGTTTTCGCCTTCGGCTTTTTCGATGGTCAGGTCGCGCGTATCCAGCACCAGCTGATGGGCGGCCGGATCCTTCCAGTCCAGCGTGTAGGTCGCCGTGCCGGCGATGGTCTTGCTGGCGAAATCGAGCGCGAGCTCCAGCGCGATGTCGCTGGTCGCGACCTTGGCGGGCTCGGCATAGGAATGTTCGTCGATCGTTTTCACGGCGGCGGCCTGCGGCGCGGCGGCGGGAGGGGCGGGCTGCGCGGATTCGCGCGAACAGCCGGCCACGAGGGCCACGGCGAGGCAGGATACGAGAAGGGGCAGACGCATGGCGGCCTTACGGGGGCTACGGGGACCGCGAGTTTAGCGTCTTCGCCGCGGGGCGGCAGTGCCGCAGCGGTCACGTTTTGCGGACCTGGCGCCGCGCGCACCCATGAATCCACCTACACCCGAAGGGCGGCAACCAAGAGCGGCCGCCGTTTCCTACCGGGCCCAAGGTACCTGCTTGCGACCATAACGCGCAGACGAACGCCCACGCCGCGAGCGCGAGCGCGAGCGCGAGCCAAGACTACGCTTTCAGCGCGCAAATCCGCAAAAGCCACGTCACCCATACGCAACGAATCAAAATCTAGTACCTGCGTAAGAAGGTCACCTACGACGAAAGCCAGGTTGCTAGCGGACTTTCAGAGGCTTCGCATCATTTAAGCTTCGGGCCCTTTCTTTGGTTACTTTCTTTGGGCCAGCAAAGAAAGTGACCCGGCGCAGCCGGAAGCTTTTGTCCATGGCGCGAGTCGCAGCGCAAGCTGCCAGGACGCGGGCCTGGATCCCGGCCTTCGCCGGGATGACGGCTTAAGGGCAAGGGCGAGAGCAACATGGGTCCCAGCGTTCGCTGGGATGACGGCATGAGAGCAGGACGGCATAAAGGCAAGAGGAGCGGAGCAAGCTCCGCTCTACAGTGCCGGAGCAAGGGCAGCGGGCAAGGCCGCTCTACAGAGCAGGTGCTAGACCCTGTAGCCGGTGTGGATGGCGACGATTCCGCCAGAGAGATTCTTGTAGCCGCAGCGTGCGAAACCGGCCGTCTCCATCATTCTTTTCAACTCGTCCTGCGGCGGATGCTGGCGGATCGATTCGGCCAAGTATTGGTAACTGTCGGCATCCCTGGCGAACAACTTGCCCAGCCGCGGCAGCACCTGGAACGAATGGAAGTCGTAGAGCGGCTTGAACCACTCCGCTTTCACCGCCGAAAACTCCAGCACCCGCGCCTGCCCGCCCACTTTCAGCACGCGCAGCATCTCGCGCAGCGCCGCATCCTTGTCGGTGACGTTGCGCAGGCCGAAGGCGATGGTGACCAGATCGAAACTGGCATCGGGGAAAGGCAGCGTTTCCGCATTGCACTGCACGTATTCGAAGCCACGCACGTTGCCGCGGTCGGTCATGCGGTCGCGGCCGACGCGCAGCATCGCGCCGTTGATGTCGCCCAGGACGAGTTCCCCGCCATCGCCGACGCGATCCTTCAGCAACGCGGCGATGTCGCCGGTGCCGCCGGCCAGATCGAGCACGCGATCGCCGCGCTTCACCTGGCAGGTGGCCACGAAGTAGCGCTTCCAGATCCGATGGATGCCCGCGCTCATCAGGTCGTTCATCAGATCGTAGTTGCCGGCCACCGACGAGAACACCTGCCCGACCAGCTTCTGCTTGTCTCCGGTGGGCACCTCGCGGAAGCCGAAATGGGTGGTGCCTGGGGCCTGTTCGCGTTCGCTCATGCGGCGATTATCGCATTGCGGCCGATCGGCGGCGCGGAACGCGTTCGATCCTGCAGCGGCGCCCTCCCCAGCGCCGTTTTCAGCGCGCGCCATGGGCGAAGATACCGTCTCGCTGTCCAGTCTGGCCGAAATTGCGATCACCCTGACCGGCTTCACCGGCCTGATCGCCTCCTTACGCCGGCGCCCGATTGCCCGTTGGCATCCGCGCGTGCGCTACAACTTTTGGATGACGCTCTGCCATGGCGTCTGCACATTCGCGCTCGCACTGCTGCCCACGCTGCTGTCTGACGTCGGCGCCGTCGATTGGCGCATCCCCCATGCCGTCTGGCTGCTTGCAGTCGCCGTCGTGGCGATCGCCGCGATCGTCTGCAACCGCCGCTTGGCGCAAGCGGGGTCCCCTCCCACGGTGCGCAGCACCTGGTGGACATCGTGGTTGCTGACGGTGGTCGCGATCGGCGTGACCGGCGCGGCATTGTTCGGCGCCTGGGGCGGTCCCAGCGCTGCCACCTACCATTTCGGCGTAGCGATATGGCTGGTGCTGGGGCTGATCTCGTTCATCGCCACCCTGCTCTATCCGATGGACTGATGCGCCTCTTATTTTGTGGGAGCGGCTTTAGCCGCGAGCTCTTCAAAAATGGCTACGCCTGCAAAAGCTCGCGGCTAAAGCCGCTCCCACAAAAAAGGATGGCCGCCTCCGGGCGGTGCCCACGTTGGCCTTGGACGCAGGGGGAGTCTGAGCGGTGGCCGCGGAGCCGGCCCATCGCGCCAAGGAGGAGCATATGTTCAAGCTAGCGGCGGCATGGATCATCATCGTCGGCGGCCTCATCATCCTGTTCGGGCCCGGCGGGATCATCGATATCGAGTGCATCAAGTGCGGCCGGGTCTGGACCTGGCTGGTCGGCGTGATCTCGGTCGCCGTCGGCGTCGGCGCCTTGGCCGCCGCCAATCGCGGCATGCCAGGACGCTAGCGGTACTTGGCCAGCCGCGCATTGCGCGCGGCTGGCTTTTCCGAAAATCGGCTTTGCCGGGCGTATATTCGACCCGAACCATGCAAGCCGCGTACGCATGCCCGCCTGGACCTGCCCCGATTGCGGGAGAATCTTCAACCGCGCCAACACCAAGCATAGTTGCGGCACCGGCGACCGGGCCGCGATGCTTGCGGGGAAGGCGCCGTGGCTCGTTGCGCTGTACGAGGAGCTCGAACGCGCCGCGCGCGCCGACGGCGACATCGAAGTGGTCGCCAAGGATCGCTACGCGCTGTTCCGCACCACGCGCATCTTCGCCGACGTGGTGTTCATGAAGGATGCGCTGCGGCTCGCGCTGCAGCTGGACCGGGTCATCGACGACCCGATCTTCTTCAAGACCGTGCAGGACGAACGCGGACGCGTGCAGCAGGTCGCCAAGCTGCGCGACGCGTCGGATCTGGAGACGATCGGACCTTATCTGCGAGAAGCCTATCGTTTCGCGTGCAAATAGCGTTTGTAGGCTGGGCTTATCAGCCCAGCCTACGGAAGCATCAGAGGATGTAGCGGCTCAGGTCCGGATCCTGCACCAACTCGCCCAGGTGCCCGTCGACATAGGCGCGGTCGATGACGACGGACGAACCGTCGCGATCGGGCGCTTCGAAGCTCAAGGTGTCGAGCAGGCGCTCGAGCACGGTATGAAGGCGCCGCGCGCCGATGTTTTCCTGGCGCTCGTTGACCTGCGCGGCGATCTCGGCGAGGCGCTCGACGGCATCGTCGGTGAATTTCAACGACACGCCCTCGGTCTTCAATAGCTCGACGTACTGCTTGGTCAAAGCGGCCTTGGGTTCGGTGAGGATGCGCACGAATTCGTCCTTGCCCAGCGCGCCGAGTTCGACCCGGATCGGGAAGCGGCCCTGCATCTCCGGAATCAGGTCCGAAGGCTTGGCCAGATGGAACGCGCCGCTGGCGATGAACAGGATGTGGTCGGTCTTGACCGCGCCGTACTTGGTGCTGACGGTGGAGCCTTCCACCAGCGGCAGCAGGTCGCGCTGCACGCCTTCGCGGCTGACGTCCGCGCCGTAGCCTTCGCTGCGCTTGGCGACTTTGTCGATCTCGTCGATGAAGACTATGCCGTGCTGCTCGCAGGCCTCGATCGCCGCTTCGCGGATCTCGTCTTCGTTGACCAGCTTGCCGGCCTCCTCTTCGATCAGCAGCGGACGCGCGGTTTTGATCGGCATCGTCTTTTTGTGGGTCCTGTTGCCGGCCACCTGCGAGAACATCTGCCGCAACTGCTGGCCCATTTCTTCCATGCCGGGCGGCGCCATGATGTCGACGCCGACATTGACCGCGGTTTCGATGTCGATCTCGCGGTCGTCCAGCGCGCCGGCGCGCAATTGCTTGCGCAGCTTCAGGCGCGTGTCGCTGTCGGCTGCGGACGGCTCATTGCGGGCCTCTTCGGCGCTGAAGCCGAAGCCGCCCGGCGCGCGGCGCGGCAGCAATGCGTCCAGAATGCGGTCCTCGGCGCGCTCCTCCGCCTGGGTGCGCACGCGCTGCTTGGCCTGCTCGCGGTAGAGTTTGACGGCGGTGTCGGCCAGGTCGCGGATGATCTGCTCGACATCCTTGCCGACGTAGCCGACTTCGGTGAAGCGCGTAGCTTCGACCTTAACGAAGGGAGCGTTGGCCAGCGTGGCCAGGCGTCGCGCGATCTCGGTCTTGCCCACGCCGGTCGGGCCGATCATCAGGATGTTCTTGGGCATGACCTCGTTGCGCAGCTCGTCGCCCAACTGCATGCGGCGCCAGCGATTGCGCAGCGCGATCGCGACCGCGCGCTTGGCGGCCTGCTGGCCGACGATGTGGCGGTCGAGTTCCTGCACGATTTCGCGCGGGGTCATGGTGGAGGAATTGTTGTCTGGCTTGGACATGGATTTGTTGTTCGCTGGATGCGGATGATTTTGTGGGAGCGGCTTCAGCCGCGAGCTTTTCAAGATCGAGCCGACATCAAAAGATCGCGGCTGAAGCCGCTCCCACAGAAGCGAGCGTCAGAGCTCTTCGACGACGATGTTGCGGTTGGTGTAGATGCAGATGTCGCCGGCGATGTTCAAAGCCTCTGTCGCGATCTGCTTGGCATCCAGCTCGGTATGCGCCAGCAAGGCGCGCGCTGCGGACAGCGCATACGGCCCGCCGGAGCCGATCGCGACCAGGCCGTCTTCGGGCTCGATCACATCGCCGGTGCCGCTGATGATCAGCGAGGTTTCCTTGTCGGCGACCGCGAGCAGCGCTTCGAGTTTGCCCAGGCGGCGTTCGGTGCGCCAATCCTTGGCCAATTCGACGGCGGCGCGTTGCAGCTGGCCGTGTTTCTCGAGTTTGGATTCGAATAATTCAAAAAGCGTGAACGCATCGGCTGCGGCGCCGGCGAAACCGGCCAGCACCTGCCCGTCCTTGCCGAGGCGCCGCACCTTGCGGGCGTTGGCCTTCATCACCGTATGCCCGAGCGTGACCTGGCCGTCGCCCGCGACGGCGACACGGCCGTTGCGGCGCACGGAAACGATGGTGGTTGCGTGGAAAACGTTGGGATTCTGGCTGGGGTCCATCAGGAGCTCCGGGGTCGAATCCCATGGATGGGGGTGGCCTCGTCCGCGCACAAGGGCAGCCATGCTTTTCGTAGGAGCGGCTTTAGCCGCGAGCTTTTGATCTTGCCGTCATCCCGAGCGCAGCGAGGGACCTGCCGTTTTTGCTGCCGTCGACGCGATTACAAACAGGTCCCTCGCTGCGCTCGGGATGACAGCCAAAAGCTCGCGGCTAAAGCCGCTCCTACGAAGAGCCGGGCTTGCGCTTGGCGCGCGGGTGCGCGGCGTCGTAGACCTTGGCCAGGTGCTGGAAATCCAGATGCGTGTAGATCTGCGTGGTGGCGATGTCGGCATGGCCGAGCAGCTCCTGCACGCCGCGCAAATCTCCGGAAGATTCCAGGACATGGCTGGCGAAAGAATGGCGCAGCAAGTGCGGATGCACGCGCTTGAACAGACCCTGCCGCTGCGCGAGCAGGCGCAGCCGCATCTGTACCGCGCGCGGCGAGATCGCCGCGCCGCCGCGGCCGGGGAATACCGGCGCATCCCCGGCCGGTTTCTGCTCGGCCTTCCAGTCCGTCAACGCCGCGCGCGCATGCGACCCCACCGGCACGCTGCGTTGCTTGCTGCCCTTGCCGAGCACCGTGACCAGGCCGTTGCCGATGTCCAGGTCGCGCCAGCGCAATCCGCACAGTTCACTCAAGCGCAGGCCCGACGAATAGAACAGCTCGAGCAATGCGCGATCGCGCAGGCCCAGCGGCGCATCGGTCGGCACTTCGACCAAAGCCTTCGCCTCGTCCGGGTCGAGCACCTGCGGCAGTTTGCGCGGCGCTTTCGGCGCCTTGATCGCCGCGACCGGGCTGGCGGCGATGCGGCCGTGCTTGAGCAGCCACTGATAGAAGCTGCGGCAGGCCGACAAACGCCGCTGCAGGCTTTTCGGCGACAGGCCGCGGCGGTGTTCGCTGGCGACGAAGGCGCGCAACTGGTCCGCTTGAAGTTTCGACGCGTCGCCCTGCCCTTGCGACTCCGCCCATTGCGACAGCGATGCCAGATCGCGGCGATAGGCGTCGAGCGTATGCGCGGACATGCGGCGCTCGACTTGCAGGTGGGCGAGGAAGTCTTCGATCGCAGGGGAGCCCGTCATCCCACTACCCCGTCATCCCGGCGAAGGCCGGGATCCAGGGGAATGAAGCGACGCAGCGAATTGCGATTTTCGTCGGCGAAACTGGATCCCGGCCTTCGCCGGGATGACGGCCATGAGGGATGCGGCCGACGAAGGTCGCGCAACTAACGCGCATACCTCGCCAACCCCGTCGCCAGCGCCTCGCCCATCATCCGCAGGAACAGCGTGCCCATGCCGGGATAGAACCGGTTAGGTTCGTGGCTGCCGACCGCGAGCAGGCCGACGCCGGGCATCGGCACGAGCGCGGTGGACTGCACTTCCGGCGCGCGCACGCCGTACAGCACCGCATTCTTCTCCGGCTGCAAACGGCCGCACAGCGGTTCGCCGTCCTCCAGGCAATCGCGGAACGACGCCAGCTGCGCATCGTTCTGCGGAATGATCTGCAGCCAATCGGCGTCGTCGATGCCGGGCACCGCGTCGAACAGCACGATCCGCACCAGGTCGCCGTTGAAATCCTCGGCCAGCGATGCGGCCATCGCGCGCGCGGTGCCGGCGGCATCGCGCTCGCGCATCATCGCCAGCGTCAATTGGTGGGTACGTACCGCCAGCCGCTCGTTTTCCTGCGCGTTGGCGTACAGGTCCTGCAGACGCCGGTTCAACTCGCGGTTCTTGTCGCGCAGCACGTCCAGCTGGTAGCTGGCGAGCGATGCGGCCGGGCCGTCCTCGCGCGGCACCAGCAGGCTCAGGGCGAGGTCGGGGAATTGCTGCAGGAATTTCGGGTGACGGCGCAGCCATACGGCCACTTCGTGCGCACCCAGGCGTTCGCCGCTGTCGGTCATGGCAACCATTCTCCTTCGTAAACGAATGCGGCCGGGCCGGCCATGCTGATCTGCGCCGTGTCGTCCGGCCAGGCGATCCGCAATTCGCCGCCCGGCAGGACCACGGCGACCTCGCGGTCGACGCGGCCGCGCCGCATCATCACCGCCGCCGCCGCGCAGGCGCCGCTGCCGCAGGCCAGCGTCTCGCCGACGCCGCGCTCGAATACGCGCAGGCGGATGCGATCGCGCGACACCACTTCGGCGAAACCGATGTTGCCGGACTGGGGCAACGCACCGCTGCGCTGCAACGCCGGGCCCAGCGTCGCCACCGGCGCGGTCGCGGCGTCGAGCACTTCCAGCACCGCGTGCGGGTTGCCCATCGATACCGCGCCGAAGCGCACGTCGTCGCCGTCGATGTCGACCGAATACTCGTCCTGCGCGGCATCGAAGCCGGCCAGCGGCACGGCTTGCGGCGCGAAGTCCGGCACGCCCATCGCGATCCGATAGCGATGCCCACCGAGCGGCTGCACCGCATGCGTGCCGGCCGGGCTGTCGAGCGCGAAATCTCCGCTACCTGCGGCACCGTCGCGCACCAGCCATGCCGCCACGCAGCGCGCGCCGTTGCCGCATTGCTGCGAAGACGAGCCGTCGGAATTCCAGATGCGGTAGGCCGCCACCGCCTGCCCGCTGCGCGGCCGCTCGATGGTCAGGATCTGATCGCAACCCACGCCGGTACGGCGATCGGCCAGGGCGCGACACAGGTCGGCCGAAGGCGCCGGCATGCCGTCGCGCAGGTCGAGCACGACGAAATCGTTGCCCGCGCCGTGCATCTTGGTGAAGCGCAGTGCCGACGCCCGCGGATGCGCGGCGCGATCCATGCTCACGCGCCGTCGGTGCCGGCGGCGGGCGGCACCGGTTCGATGACCGGATTGTCGGCCGGCGGTTCGGTTTCGCTCTCCGGTGCAGGCGCGGTGTCGTCGGCATCGACAGGTTCTGACTCGTCGTGGGCGGGCGGCGTGCCGTCGTCGGCGGGCGCCTCTTCCGACGGGTCGGGCGGCGCCTGGACCAGCGGACCCTTGTTGCCACAACCGGCCAGGGCCAGCGCCGCCAGGATCGACAAAAGCAGCAAACGTGTCTTCATCGGCGCAGTGTAGCGGCCCGCAACGCCGGAACGAAGCGCCCGGGCCGCCGACGCGGCGTTGAACCGGGCCCGCGCGGCGCCGTTTTTTAGGGTTTGCCCTAGCTGGGCAGCGCCCGGCGGCAAACCTAACCTTTTGCCATCGCCCTCCGACCCGAATGGGAGGTTGCCATGGGATTCAGCATCAGCGGCGCCTGGAACAGCGTCACGTCGTGGGCCGGCGATCGGGCCACGGATATCGGCAACGCCGCCAACGACGCCCGCACCTGGGTCGGCGACCGGCTGGACGATGTTGACGAGGCCAAGAACTGGGTCGGCGAAAAGATCGATGGCGCCGTTCAATCCGCAGAGGAAGGCATCGACGATTTCCGCCAGGACATCGTCGCCTTCGGCGAAGAACATGGCGGCGTGGTCGGCCGCAGCGTCGGCCAATACGTGTCCAACCAGATCGGCATCACCGAAGGCGCCCTGCTCGCCACCTACGACATGGGCAAGGGCGTGGTGCAGCTCGCCGACGGCGCCAGCAAGCTGGTCAACCCGCTGGAATGGGCCACCCACGCCGACCGCAATTTCGAGCGCGTGCAGACGGTGGCCAACACCGGCATCGCCATCGGCAGCCTGACCAGCCCGGTCGGCTGGGCGCTGAACCCGCAAGGCAATATGCGCACGGCCGAAGGCTTGTGGAACGGCGTGACGCAGGGCTATCAGGCCGCCGCCGCCGATGGCGACTGGTCCAAGTTCGGCGGACGCCTGGTGGTGGACGTGGGCAGCATGTTCATCGGCGCCGGCGAAGTGAACGCAGCGGCCAAGGGCGCACGCGCGGCCGGTGCGCTGAGCCATGTCGACGACGTGAGCCATCTGACCAGCATCGCACCTCGCGCCATCGAAGCCGCGCCGACGCGACTGGCGTTGCCGGCGGGCAGCACCACCGATGTCGCCGCGCTCACCGCCAAGGCCGCGCAGCCCAGCGAATACGGCGTCGCCTTCTTCGGCAACAGCAACCTGAAGTACTACACCGCCGGCAACGCCACGCTCGGCCGCGACGGCAGCGCGTTCTTCTTCATGCCGATCGAGGATTCGGGCGCCATCGCCAACGCCGCCGACGCTTCGCGCTTCACCGGACGCGCGCCTTCGGCCGACCTGGCCTATGTCGACGTCGCCAAGGGCACCGCCGGCGACGGCGTGATCTACGGCATCAGCTTCCCGCTGGACGGCAAGAGCACCCGCCTGCCGACCGCCGCCGATGCCGGCGGCTGGCCGCACTTCCTCGAAGGCGGGCATACCGCGGTGCGGATCGAAGGCGACAAGGGCGGCTTCCTGGTGAACCCGACGCGCGAATTCGTGCTGCCGGGCGGCGATCCGATCCCGCGCGGCTCGATGCTGTTCCAGTTGGGCGAGAACGGCTCGTGGATGCCGCTGAAGATGTTCTGAAGCGGGTTCGTGGAGAAAGCAGCCGCTTTTTAGACGCGGATAAAATCTGATCAAAGCGAATAAAAATAAAATCCTTATCTGCTTTTATCCGATTTTATCCGTGTCGAAAATTCTTTTGCTCTTCCGTTTGCGCGGACGTCCGGCCTGCGCTAGGGTGCGGGTGACGTTTTACGCATTGGATGACCGATGTCCGCGCCTTTCGTGCCGATGAATCCGTTTGAAGCGACGCTGGTGGAAGCGCAGACGGGCGACACCGACATCCGCCGCGTGATCACCGCGCTGATCGAAGCCGAAATCGCCGTGCCCAGCGGCGAGGAAGTGATGCCCGACGGCGCCGGTTTCCAGCCCTTGCTGTTCCCCAAGGAAGGCGTGCAGATGGTGGCCTGTTTCACCGACCGCAGCCGGTTCGGCGAATTCGCGGCGATGGCGCCGTATTGCCTGATGTTGAACGGCGGCGATTTCCTGCGCCGGCTGCCGCCCGGTTACGGCTTGGTCGTCAATCCGGGCCAAGACATCGGGTTCGATATTTCGCCGGACGGCATCGCGCGGATCGTCGCCGAATTCCAGGCGTAGGGCGGGCCTTGGCCCGCCGTCGCGACTCGACAAACCGGCCGCGTCAATAATTTCCGGGCTCGTTCGCGCATACGCCGCGTAAGCAATTTCGCAACGGTGGACCAGGGCCCACCCTACGGTTCGGGCCGCCGCCATAGCCATATCGCCACGATCGCCATGCACGCGATCGGCAACGCCGTCATCCACCAGCGGTGCGCGGGGAAGCGCAGCATCACCAGCAGCAACACGACTGCGCATACGGCCATCGTGACGGTCGCCATCCATTTCGCGCGCCGCGATACCGCGCCGTGCGCCTGCCAATCCCGGATCGCCGGGCCGAAGCGCGGATGCGCAAGCAGCCAGCGATGCAGGCGCTCGGAGCCTTTCGCCGCAGCCCAGGCCGAGACCAGCACGAACACCGTGGTCGGCAACCCCGGCACGAAGATGCCGACGATGCCCACGCCGAGACTCACGTAGGCCAGCAGCCACCAGGCCCAGCGGAAACGGATGCGATCGGTCATGGCGCCATGATAGCCGGCGCAGCGATCTTGCTTTGCTTCCCCCTTTGAAAAAGGGGGGATCGAGGGGGGTTTGCTTTTGATGTTGCCTTTCGTAAGAGCGGCTTTAGCCGCGAGCTTTTGATGCTGCTAAAAAGCTCGCGGCTAAAGCCGCTCCTACAAAAAGCAAATCCCCATCGCCTTCGGCGATCCGCCCCCTTTTTCAAAGGGGGCAACGGCAGCCTGCGTTATGCGATCAATGCGTCGCGGTCGTGGCGCCCACGCCCAACTGATCCAGCATGAACGCGAACATCTCCGATTGCTCGCGATACTTGCGGAACCGTCCCGACTTGCCGCCGTGCCCGGCGTCCATATTGGTCCGGAACAGCACCGGCTGCTTGCCGGTGTCGAGATCGCGAAGGCGCGCGACGTATTTCGCCGGCTCCCAGTACTGGACCTGCGAATCCCACAGGCCGGTGCCGACGAATATCGCCGGATACGCCTGCTTTTTCAGGTTATCGTACGGCGAGTACGTGATCATGTAATCGTAGTATTCCTTCTTCTCCGGATTGCCCCACTCGTCGTATTCGTTCGTGGTCAGCGGGATGGTCGGATCGAGCATCGTCGTCACCACGTCGACGAACGGCACCTGCGACAGGATCACCCGGTATTTTTCCGGCGCCATATTGGCGATCGCGCCCATCAGCAAGCCGCCGGCGCTGCCGCCGTAAGCGGCGACGCGGTCCTTCGCCGCATAACCTTCTTTGACCAAATGATCGGTCACGTCGATGAAATCGGTGAAGGTGTTCTTCTTGTGGAACAGCTTGCCGTCGTCGTACCACTTGCGACCCATTTCCTGGCCGCCGCGGATGTGGGCCAGCGCGTAGACCATGCCGCGGTCGAGCAGGCTGACGTTGACGATGCTGAAGCCCGGGTCCATCGACGCGCCGTAGCTGCCGTACGCGTACTGCAGCATCGCGGCCTTGCCGTTCTTCTCGAAGCCTTTCTTGTAGACCAGCGACACCGGGATCCTGGTGCCGTCGCGCGCGGTGGCCCAGACGCGTTCGGTGGCGTACTTGGACGGATCGTAGCCGATCACCGGCTGCTGCTTCAGTTGGCGGCGCTCGCCGGTCTTGGTGTTGAGCTCGTACGTGGTCGGCGGCGTGGTCATCGAGGTGTAGGTGTAGCGCAGCCAGTCGGTGTCCGGCTCGGAGTTGACCGCGAAGCCCATCGAGTACGCGGTTTCGTCGGCCTTGACGTACTCCTCCTTGTCGCCGGCCTTCAGCAGGCGGATGCGTTCGAGCCCCTCGGAGCGCTCGGAGATCGCGGCGAAGCCGTCGAACAGTTCGATGTCTTCGATGAAGACGTCCTCCCGGTGCGGCACCCAGTCCTTCCAATCCTTGCGCGATGCGCTGCCGTCGGGGGCGGTGACGATCTTGAAGTTCTCGGCCCCGTCGGCGTTGGTGCGGATCACCCAGCGATCGCCGAGATGGTCGGCGTAGTACTCCACATCGCGCTCGCGCGGCGACAGGACGGCGAAGGTTTTAGGATCGGCTGCCGGCGCGCAGCGGATTTCGGTCATCACCGTGCTGCCGACGTCGATGCAGATGTACTTGTCGTCGCGGGTGCGCCACAGGCCGATGTAGAAGCTGTTGTCCTTCTCCTCGTACACCGTTTCGTCCTGCGACACCGGCGTGCCGAGCACGTGCTTCTTGACCCGGGTGGTGAGCAGCGTCTCCGGATCGTTCTCGACGTAGAACAGGGTCTTGTTGTCGTCGGCCCAGGCGGTGTACGAGGTGACGCCGGGGATCGTTTCCGGATAGGTCTCGCCGGTTTCCAGGTTCCTGAAATGGATCTTGTTCTGGCGACGGCCGACATCGTCGTCGGTCCAGGCCATGATCTTGTTGTCGGGCGAGATTTCGTACTCGGCGACGTTGAAGTAGTCCTTGCCGGCGGCCATCGCGTTGACGTCGAGCAGGATTTCTTCCGGCGCGTCCATCGTGCCCTTGCGGCGGGCGTGGATCGGATAGTCCTTGCCGGTCTCGAAACGGGTGTAGTACCAGTAGCCGCGCTCGCGGAACGGCACGCTGCTGTCGTCCTGCTTGATCCGCGCGACGATCTCGTCGTAAAGCTTGTCCTGCACCGGCTTGAGCGGCGCCATGTAGGCGTCGGCGTAGGCGTTCTCGGCGTTGAGGTAGGCCAGCATCTCCTTGTTTTCGCGCTTGTCGTCGCGCAGCCAGTAGTACTCGTCGCTGCGGGTCGCGCCGAACGGAGCCTTCACCTCGTACGGCTTCTTGGCGGCGTCGGGCGGGGACGGAAGATCGGCTGCGGCGGCGTTGGTGGTCATCAGGAGAAGGGTGGCCAGCGAGAAGAAAGTGGTTTTCATGTATGGGGTCCGATCCGGCAAAGCGCAACGGGGGTTCGTTATCCGTCATCCCAGCGAACGCTGGGACTCATTTTGATCTTGCTCTCGGAAACTAGACGTTCAAGCCGCTGGATTCCCGCCTTCGCGGGAATGACCGCCTAAAACAGAAGAGCAACATGGGTCCCAGCATTCGCTGGGATGGCGGGTGATGGGTTACTTGGTCAGTTCCTTCCACAAGAAGGTATACGCCAGCGCATTCATATGCGCCTGCTGCGCATTGTTGGCCGCGCCGCCGTGCCCGCCCTCGATGTTCTCGTAATAACGCACGTCCTTACCGGCCGCCTGCATCTTGGCCATCATCTTGCGGGCGTGGCCGGGATGCACGCGGTCGTCCTTGGTCGAGGTCATGAAGATCGTCGGCGGATAGGTCTTGGACGCATCGAACAGGTGATAAGGCGAGAAGGTCTGGATGAATTTCCATTCCTCAGGCTTGTCCGGATCGCCGTACTCGGCCATCCACGAGGCGCCGGCCAGCAGATGGCTGTAGCGCTTCATGTCCAGCAGCGGCACCTGCACGACGACCGCGCCGAACAGTTCCGGGTACTGGGTGAGCATGTTGCCGGTCAGCAGGCCGCCGTTGCTGCCGCCCTGGATGCCCAGGCGCTTGACCGAGGTGATCTTGCGCGCGACCAGGTCCTGCGCGACCGCGGCGAAATCCTCGTACGCCTTGTGGCGGTTGGCCTTGAGCGCGGCCTGGTGCCAGCGCGGGCCGTACTCGCCGCCGCCGCGGATGTTGGCGACTACATAGGCGCCGCCCTTCTCCAGCCAGCCCTTGCCGATGCCGCCCGAATAGGCCGGCGTCAGCGAGATTTCGAAGCCGCCGTAGCCGTACAACAACGTCGGCGTGCTGCCGTCGAGCTTCATGTCCTTCGGCCGGACGATGAAGTACGGGACCTTGGTGCCGTCCTTGGACGTGGCGAAGTGCTGTTCGATGACGTCCCTCGAGGCGTCGAAGAACACCGGCATCGCCTTCAGCTGTTCGGGCTGCTTGCCGATCTCGACCAGCGACAGCGTGGTTGGAGTCAGGTAATCGGTCGCGGTCAGCCAGACCGCGTCGCTGTCGTCTTCGTCGACCGCGCCCACGGCCAGGGTGCCGAATGCCGGCGCGCCGACGAACTCGCCCTTCTTCCAACCGCCCGTGCCCGGAGTCAGCACGCTCAGCTTGTTCTTCACGTCGTCCAGCACGTTCAGCACCACGTGGGATTTGGTCCAGACGAAGCTCTGCAGCGAAGTCTTCTCGGTGGGCTCGAACAGCACGTCGAAATCGCGCTTGCCGGCCATGAAATCGTCGAACCTCGCGGCGATCAGCGACCCGGCCGCGTACGTCTTGCCGCCGACCGTCCACGGCTCGCGCAACTCCAGCGTCAGCCACTGCTTGTGCACCGACTTGTTGACCGAATTGGGAACGTCGATCTTGCTCAGCTTGCCGTCCTTGCCGCGCAAGTAGAGCTCGTCGTTGTAGAAGGCGATGGTACGGCTGACGAAATCGCGCTCGTAGCCCGGTGTGTTGTCGTGCATGGCCGCGATGTACATGTCGTCGGCCTTGCCCTCGTAGACCACCTGCGCCGATTCGATCGGCGTGCCGCGCTTCCATTGTTTGACGATGCGCGGATAACCGGAACTGGTGAGCGTGCCGGGGCCGAAATCGGTGAACACGTACACCGTGTCTTGGTCGATCCAACCCAGGGCGCCCTTGGCCTCCTTGCGGAAGAAGCCGTCCTTCACCCATTGCTTGGTGGTGAGGTCGAATTCGCGGGTGACGTCGGCGTCGGAACCGCCGGGCGACAACGCCACCAGGCAGCGTTTGTATTCGGGCTTGAAGCAGTCGGCGCCGTGCCAGACCCACTTTTCCTCGCCGCTGCGGTTCTCGGCGACGTTCAGCGCGTCCAGGTCGATCACCGTCTCCCACTGGGGCTGCGGCTTGCGGTATTCCTCGAGCGTGGTGCGGCGCCAGAGGCCGCGCTCGTGCTTGGCGTCCTTCCAGAAGTTGTAGTAGTAATCGCCGATCTTTTCGACGCCTGGGATCTTCGCGTCCGAATCCAGGATCGCGCGGATCTCGCCTTCCAGCTTCTTGAATTCCGGCGTCGCGGCCAGCTCGGCCTCGGTCTTGGCGTTCTCGGCCCTGACCCATTCCAAAGCCTTCTGATCCTCGACGCCTTCCAGCCAGGCATAGGTATCGGACGGATCGGTCACTTTATCGGCCTCCTGGGCATGGGCGGCGCCGGCGACCGACGCGGCCAGGCCAGAGGCCATTAATAAGGTATGGCAAGCCTGCGACAGCTTCGACATGGGCGCTCCCCGGCGAAAACGTTGGAAACCCCAACGCTAGCACAGGCCATCGGCGCGGCTGCCGTGCCGAAGGTCAGCGGCCGGCCGGGTCAGGCGGCCCGGCTCAGCCGATGCGGTGCGGCGGCTTGGAACCGGCGCCGCGCCTGGACGCGAGGACGGCGCCGCATCGCAGGGGCGCCCTCGACGGCGCGCTGCGGCAACCGGAACCGATGCAGCGCCCACCAGGCGGTCAGGGGCATGCCCAGCAGCCAGAGCGGCACCCAGCCGAACCAGGCGCTGTAGCCGCGCGCGGTCGGCAGGGCCAGGACTACGATCAGGCCGATCAATACCGCTTGTTTGAGCAAGCGGTCGAGCTCCGGGTCGGCAGCGGAGGCGGCACGGCGGGTCGGGTTGGCAGCGAAGACAGACATGGCACGCTCCATCGGGTCGGGAGCGCACCGTGCCCTGCGGCCATCTCACAAGTTGCGACCGCGACGCGAACCGCTCCGGTAGTCGCCGGAGCGGCGGCGGCGATCAGTCGGGACGGCCGAAGTTGTACTCGGCCGAGGCCGCGTTGCTGATCAGGCCGGACAACGGCAGCAACTGCGACAGGAAGCGGTTCCAACGGGTGACCCCGGCCGGACCCACCCACACCACGTCGCCCGGCCGCAAGGAGAAGCGGTCGGCCAGCGCGAAAGCCACCGGCGATTTGGCGTTGAGGTGGTACACCGTTGCCGGCGTGTTCTTCATTTCCTCGACGCCGCGGATCACGTAAACCGCACTGCCCTTGGACGTGATCGGATTCAAGCCGCCGGTGCGGCCCAGGGCCTGGGTGAGCGACATGTCCGTGGTCTTGAAGTTGATCGCCTGCGGCCGCAGCACTTCGCCGATCACGTAGACCTCTTTGCGATCGTTGAACGGCAGGTACAGGTGATCGCCGGGTTTCAGATAGATGTCCTGCGCGATCTTGCCGTTGCGGTTCAGCGCGTCCAGATCGAGTTTGTAGTCGCGGCCGTCGCGAGTCAGCACCAATCCCGACAGGTCGGCCTGCTCGACATTGATGCGCGCCTTGCCGATCGCTTGCGACAAGGTCAGCGGCACCGTGGTGATGTCCTGCGGAGAGGTGTCGACGAACGCGCCCTGCAAGGCGATGCGGCTGCCGTAACCGACGACGTTGACGTCGACCTTGGGATCGCGGATGTACTGCGCGAGGCGGCTGGACAGCGTGCTGCGCAGTTCCTCGATGCTCATGCCCTTGACGTTGATCTTGCCGGCATAGGGATAGAAGAACGTGCCGTCCGGCTGCACCAAGCGGCCGTTGATGACGGCCTGTTGCTGGTTGCCGGCGGGCGTGGTCAGTTCGGGGTGGTCCCACACGGTGACCAGGATCGTGTCGCCGGGACTGATGCGGTAGGTCTCGGGCCGGTAGCTGGCCAATTCCGACGGCAGGCGCTGCAGCGGGCGTTGTTCGCCGGCCACCAGCTCGGCCGTGATCGGCACCATGGCGACGTCGCCGCCCTGTTCGCTGCTCTGCACCGAACGCGTGTTCATCTGCTGGCCGGCGCATCCGCTGACCGCGATAACGAGCGCAAGCGCGCAGGCACGAGTCGTGATTTTCAACGTTCTTTCCTCTTGGCTCGCGGCACGGACATCGGTATCGCGATGCCGATAATCGCCCGCATCTCCATGCGAGGATGTGCCGGTGTAATGCGCAACGCACCGCGCGAAGGTGGGCACTGCCGTTGTGCCGCAACGGAATCCTAAAGTTTGGTTTGCATCAATCGCGTGAGGATCGGCGCGCCGGTCTGCGGACGTTCATGAAAATGACCGGTATTTTTCGCATTCAGTTCTGTAACCTGACCGCAAGCAGGCCGACATACTCCTTGAGCGCGCGTCCGCTGCGCCACAACGCGCCGAAAGACGGCACCCAGCGCTCCCGCCACGTCGCTCGGCGCGCGCGTTCAGGCACCGGCACCGGCACGACATCGATGCCCGCTTCGCGGAACAGCAGGCTCGCGCGCGGCATGTGCAGCGACGAGGTCACCAGCAATATCCGCCGCACGCCGCGGCCCTTGGTCAAGGCGGCGGTGAACGACGCGTTGTCGCGCGTATTGCGGCTGCGATCCTCCAATATCAGCGCCGATGCCGGAACGCCGAACCTTGCGATCGCCTTCGCCATCGTGCGCGCTTCGCTGCCGCCGCCGGAAAGCACGACGATCGGCGCGCGCCCGCTCAGCCAGGCGCGCGCGCCGGCGGCGATGCGGCTGCTTTCGAGCTGGTCGATGCGCAAACCCGGGCGATTGATCCAACCGTAGTGCCCGCCCCCCAGCACGACGATGGCATCCGCGTCGGGCAACGCCGCTTCGTCCGCCACCGGATAGCGGGACTCGAGGTGGCCGCGCAACCCATCCGAAAACCGCGGGACAGACCAGACCAGCGACCATGCGATCGCGAAAGCCGAGATCGCGACCGCCGTGTTGCGCATGCGCAAGCACAGTCCCAATCCCGCGCACGCGAGCAACGCCGCCGACAAGGTCGGCGGGTACGTCAAAGAGACGACGAGATCCTGTATCGACGGCATGGGCGCGGCGCGTCAGACCGCCGGCGCGTCAGGCGACATGCCGCAGCGCTTCCGCATCGTCAGGCTTGAAAGCGCTGTCGTCCGGCAACGGCACCGGCAGAAGTTCGTTGTAGACGTCGATCGTCCGCTGGATGACGTTGCGCTGGTCGAAGTGCAGCAATGCGCGGTCGCGCGCGCGGCCGCCGAGCCGCCGCAACAGCGCGCGATCGTCGTCCAGCCGCGCCAGCGCCGCAGCCAAGGATTCCGCGCTGCGCGGCTGCACGTGCAAGCCATCGACGCCGTGTTCGGCCACCACCTCGCGGCAACCGGGCAGATCGGTGGTGACCAGCGCCAATCCGCTGGCCGCGGCCTCGATCAGGCTCTTGGGCACGCCTTCGCGGTAATAGCTGGGCAACGCCATCACGTCGGCCCCGCACATCAGTGCGGGCATATCGTCGACATGGCCAAGCCACTTCACCGTGCCCTGCTGCTGCCAACGCTCCACTTCCGCCCGCGGCACCGAGCGCGGGTTGCCCGGATCGGGCATGCCCGCGAGCAGGAATTCGATCTCCCGGCCTTGCTGGCGCAGCATCGCGGCCGCAGCGGCGAATTCGCCCACGCCCTTCTCCCACAGCAGTCGCGCCGCGAGCAGCACGCGTAGCGGACGCCTGATTTCCGAGTCGCGCGGGGTCGGGCAGAAGCGGTTCGTATCGACGCCCGAACTGCGGATCAGACGGATCTTCTCGGCCGGGGCCAGCCGCAGCGCGACGAACATCTCGACGTCGTCGGGGTTCTGCAGGATCGTGCGCGAATTGCCGTGCCCTAGTGTGCGGCGCATCAAGCCGCTGACGACCGGCCGGAGCGCGCGCGCCTTCATGCGGTCGCTGGTGAACACGTAGCCCATGCCGGCCACCGCATTGACCACGGCCGGTATTTTCGCCATGCGCGCGGCCAGCGCGCCGTACACCGCGCACTTCACCGTGAAGTTGTGCAGCAGGTCGGGTCGCTCCGCGGCTAGCAGCCGCACCAGCGCGCGCAGCACCAGCGTTTCGCGCACGGGGTCCAGGCTGCTGCGGTTCATCGGCAACTGCCGCCATGCGATCCCGTGCTCGGCGAAACGCGCGCCGAAATCGCCCGGCGGCGACACCATCAGGACCTCGGCGCCGAGCGACCGCAGCCGCAATGCCGTCGACAGCCTGAAGTTGTACAGATACCAATCGGTATTCGCGAAGAACGCTATCTTCATCGTGATCTGCAGATTCTCCGTAAGGTGTGGACGGACGATCGCCGATGCGGTGCCGGCAGTCGCAAGGGGCCCGATTCTAGCCGGCGCATGCGACAGGGAATGTTAGAAAACATTTCTCCGTCGCGATCGGGTTGTCTGCGGTTCAAGAACCTAAAGCCTGTCATGTGCTCATCGCCGTACTCGCTGTTGCGGCATCGTCCGCATCCGCGCTTCCCCGCAACGAACGCCTGACGTTCGCGACGGTGGGCGCGGTCGCGAGCAGCAACGACGGGAATGCCAGGAAAAGCAGGAAACAGGAAGCGTAGCGAATGCCGCTTCCGGGGTTGTAGATGCCGAACGGCGCGTACGACACCAGGATGACGAGCGTGGCGGGCAGCCATCCCAGCACCAGGATTCCTCGCGACGGCCCGCGCGGCGCCTTGAACAGCGCCACGTAAGCCGAATGGCAGAGCACACCGAACACGACCAGGCCCGCGGCCAGGAACGGCAGCATGACGGGCCTCGCGAGCACCTCCGCGGGCGTCGGGCCGATAAGCGACAGCGGCAATATCCACCACAGGCCGCTCAGCAGATCGCGCGTCGTCTGCAGGTCGACCCAGGTACGGGTGGTGGCGGATGCCACCGTGAAATAGCTCCTGGCCAGCGGAAGGATCTCGTTGCTGATGTAGTCGTCGATATACGGCCAGGCCAGCAACAGGCCCAGCGCCGCCAGCGACACGAAAAACAACGCCTGTATGCCGATGCTCAAGCGCAAGCGCGGGCCCCACGCGTACAGAAGGTAGATCAGCAGGAACAACGCGATGCCGATGCCGAACGCTGCGCGGATATAGATCATCCCGGCCACGCAAAGCGATGCGATCAGGACGCGGAGCATGCCATGGCGTCGATAGTGGCCCAGCACCGCTCCCATGAAATAGGCGAGCAGGCCCACGAACAGGGATTCGCGCCCGGTGACGGAAGCCCATACGCCGAAATTGGGATTGAGGAGGATCGCCAGCAGCGGCCATCGATAGCGGCCGCGGATGTCGCCCTGCGCGACCAGATAGCAGACGCCGCTGGCGGCGAACAAGGAGAACGCCAGGTGCACCAGCACATCGGCGCCCAGCACGGACCGCAAACCGCCGGCGAGTCGTGCGATCAGCAGCGTGCGGCTCTGCGAGTATTCGTCGTATCCGCCGGTCAGGTACGCCTCCGCGTCGCCTAGCTGGCTGTAGCGGCTGTAGACGTAGACGGAGAACAGCGTCCATCCGGCGAAGATCGCCAATACCACTGCGCGCTTGAGCGGGGCGCCCGCGGACGCGGAGGGATGCGTCGTCTTCGTCCGATACTCCGGGATTGCGGTCATAAACGGGACTTCCTGGCCGGCGGCGATCTCGTCGCCGAGCGCGGGCGGCGCGCTAGCCGCGATCACTATCGTCACCGGCTCGTTGAATTCGGGTGAAACGGCGTACGCCGTAGTACGTGCCCAGCAGCAGTATCGTTTCGGCGGCGACGGTGGCCCACGCTGCGCCCAGGTCGCCGTAGGCGGGGATCACCAAGGCATTGCCGGCGACAGCGGCAACGGTAGCGAACGCCATCGCATACACGCGGAAGCGCATGTGGTTCTCGGTCAGCAGCGCCGAACCCATCGACGTGGAGAGGAAGCGGATCGGCGGACAGAACGCCAGCACCATCAGGATCGCCACCACGCGCTGATAGCGTTCGCCGAACACGAGCGGGACCAGCCAGGGACCGAGCAGCACCAGCGCCGCGCTCACCGCCAACCCCAGCAGGAACATGGCGACGTTGCCCTTGCGGTATACCAGCTGGAACTTCGGCTTGTCGTGCGCGGCCCATCGGTGCAGTTTGCCCTGCAGGAACTTCTGGTAGATCGTGGCGGGTATGAGGTAGATCGCGGTCATCACCGCCAATGCGATCGCATACATGCCGGCATGGCTATCGCCCTGCAGGTATTTGAGAAGGATCGTGCTGATCTGGAAAAAAACCGGATACAGCGCCGCATACACGCCGTAGGCCCATGCTTCTGACCATACCGCGCCCATGCCGGGGCTTGCGGCGGCCGGCGCTTCCGATTCGCTTCGCGGCCCATAGCCGACCAGCGAAATCTCGCCGCTGAACATCGCCCGCATCTGCGGTATCGCGGACAACGCGACCAGCAGCGAAATCGCCCCGTAACAGAGCGCGACGAGTTCCCCCGACGGCCGCGGCACCACCAGCAACGCGATCGCCGCCAACAGGCGGCTGCCGGGGATCACCATCTGGTTCAACGCCATCCGCCCGAAACGGTTTTCCAGGCGGTATTTGTTGCTGACCAGGTTGACGGCGAGAACGCTCAACACCACCGGCACGAGCACCAGCAGGCTGAAGCGCGTGCCGTCGTGCGGCGCGCCCGTCAGCGCCCATGCGACGACGACGGCCAACGCCGCCAGCGTCGTGGCCAGGATGAAAGCCATCGACGGCTTCAGCCAACGCCGCGCCTGCCATCCCTCGACGCCGTAGACCTTCAGGTGGAATTGGGTCAGTCCGAAGCCGGCCAGCGGCGCGATCATCGTGACCGTGGCCAACGACGATGCGAACAAACCATAGGCATTGGGCCCCATCTGGCGCGCGAGCAGCGCCTGGGTAAGGAATACCATCAGCGCGCCGACGGCCGTGGCGACGCCCAGCATCGAAACGGTCATCGCCGCACGGCGCCATGCGGTCATGCTCACGGGCACCGTCACGCACAGGCCTTTTCGATGCGCGCGCTTCGCCGGAATCCCGGTTGCGGGTTGGAAGGCGGAATGACCATGCATCACGTTGTTGCCGGACAATCGGCTGACGTTAATCGCGACTGCCTGATTCCAATGTGACGGACCGCTGGCGCGATTCCCGAACCGTTAATCCTGATGCTTGTATTGGCCGTTCCGCCGAACTGCGCATGGCGCCTGGGCGGCGATCGCGAAGCCGCCCCGGCGATGCGGGGCGGCGCGCGGAGTCAGCGGTAGTAGTTGGTCGTGATCCGGATGTCGGAAACTGCGCCCTGGATCAGGATGTCGCGTTCGATCGCCGGGCTCCAGCCCGACATCTCGAACGGCGTTCTGGTGACCGTGCCGAGCCGGTTGTAGTTGCCGTACGAGGTGTTCTGGCTGATCTGGCAGTTCTTGGTTCCGTCCTGGATGAAGATGCCCGTCGCCGAATTGTTGCGGATGGTGCTCTGGACGATGTAAGTCGCCGTCGCGTTGCGCGTGACGATGCCGCAACTGCCGTTGTTCTCCACGATGCAGTTGCGGATGGTCACGCCCTGCGAGCCCTTGTAGAGCAGCATGCCGTACCTGGCGTTGCCGCGGACCAGGCAGTTCTCGAACAGCACCTTGTACGAGGTGTTGCCGTTCTCCGGCTCGATGTCGATGCCGCACTGGGGCGTGGCGCCGTTGCTGTTGCTGAATTCCGAGTCGTAGACCTTGAGGTCGTTCACGTAGCCGATCGACATGGCCTGCCGCCGGTTGCCGGTGCTGACGATGTTGGCCACGAAAACGTTCGAAGAGCGCTGCGCGGGCGCTTGCCACATGTCCGCGCCGGCGACGACCAAGCCGTCTCCCCAGCATTTGGAGATGTGCGTGTCGCGGATCGTGACGTTGCTGGACCCGCGAACGAAGATGCCGTGGCCCCACTCGCCGGTGGTGCCGTTGTGTCCGCTGCGTTCGCCGATGATCTGGCCGCCAGAGATCTCGACGTCCCGCACCTTGTTCACGTACAGGATGTTGTACCTTTCCGCGCTGTTCGGCTTGGCGACGATTTTGGCGTCCTGCGCCAGCTTCAGATGCATGTAGCTGCGCAGCTTCACGGAAGTCACCGCGTCGATCCGGTACGTGCCGGCCGGAACCTCGACCGTGCCGCCCGCCGACGGCAACGAATTGATCGCCGCCTGGAACGCTGCGGTGTCGTCGGCGACGCCATTGCCGACTGCGCCGTAGTTGCGCACGTTGCGCACCGTGCTGCCGCGCTGGCGGGAGGGAAGCGTGTAGCTGGAGGCCGTCGCTGCCGAGCCCGCAGCGGCCAGGGCCGGTCCTGCGATGCCGATCAGCGCGGCCGGCAGCGCGATCGCGAACGATTGGCGCAGGAAATCGCGGCGGCCGATGCCTGCCCCGGATATCGCTTGCGCAAGATCGCTTTTCTTATTGTTCTTATTCGGATCATTTTCCAGGGCGTGGATATCGTCGAACAGCCGCAATTTTTGTCTCCTTCATCAGTTCGTCACTTTTTTAAACCTACCGCATCCTGTCCGCTCGGACCACCTCAGCTGCGCGCATTTGTGATATCCGAATCAATTTTTCGATAAACCGTTCATCGCGCGCCCCTATTCAAGTTCATGACTACGCAGCGGATCGAAAAACGCGTCCGCGTATTCAGTTGCAGATGAATCTATGCAAGAGACGGATTCAGGAAGCTTCAGACGGGCATTACGACGGAAAGATCACGTCGATGCGGAACGCGCTTCGCGCCGTTATTCGAACTGATTGTTCGATTCGATGCGCACAGCGACGCTGTCGTCGGCCGTGCGTATCTGCTGTTTGCCGCCCTGCAGATTGCCGACGAACCGGTTGCCCGCGATGCGGACGTTGCGCGAGCCGGCGCGCAGCGAGACGCCTCTGGACCCGTTGTTCCGGATCTGGTTGTCGACGATGACGCAGTCGATCGCGGCGAGCCCCAGGATGCCGTCTCCGCGATTGCGTTCGATGGTGCATTTCCTGATCGTCACTTCGGCGGCGCGCTTGTAGAGTTGGATGCCGGGCCCGCGGTTGCCGCGCACCAGGCAATTCTCGATCAGGATGTCGCGCGCGACATCGGTATCGGGCTCGATATCGATGCCGGCGGCGGGCGGCGTGCCGCCGGTGCCGCTGAATTCGCTGTCGCGCACGACAGCGCCGCGATAACTGCCTAAGGTCAATCCTTGGCGCCTATTCCCGGTGCAGACAACATCGGCGATCAGCAGATCGCGGCCGGGCGTGGACGACCCGCCCTTGAAGATGACGCCGCCGGCGGAAATGCCGTCGCCCCAGCAGCGGGAGATGTGGATATCGCGGATAGTGACGGCAGTGCAGCCGCGGACCCTGATGCCGTGGCCCCACTCCCCACCCGTGCCCAAATGGGAATCGCGATCGCCGACGATGCGCCCCCCGGAAATCTCCACGTTCTCCACCTGCAGCGCCAGCAGCACATATGCGCGCGTCGCGGCATTGGGCTTGGCCACGAGCTTGGCCGCATCGTCCATCGACAGGTGCATCCGGCTGCGCAGCTTGACGCTGCGCGTCGGGTCGATCAGATAGGCGCCTGCCGGCACGTATACGGTGCCGCCATCCTTCGGCAGGGCATCGATGGCGGCCTGGAACGAGGCGGTATCGTCGCTGACGCCATCGCCCTTGGCGCCGTGGTCGCGCACATCTATCCGCGCATTGCCGCGCACTCTGGGCGCAGCGGCGACGCGGGCGATGGCGGGCAGCGCGCCGCAGACCGCAGCGAACGCGGCCAGGCTCAGCAGCCCGCCCATGAAATCCCTGCGCGAGCCCAGGCTCGCGCCTTCATCGCCGGGGCGCTTCATGGCGCGGCAGCCGTCGAAGCGCCGTCGCGGCTGCGGCAGACCACCCACGGCAGGACGACGGCCAACAAGTAGAACTTCGAAGCGTGGTACTTGTTGTCCAGGCGGCGGCGATTCCTGTCCAACCAGGGCGTGGCTCCCGGCAGCAGATCGGCGGCCTGTTGCGCATAGCTGCGCACCTGGTCGAAGCGCTGCGCGGCCAGGCCGCGCAGGTCGAAACGAAAGCTGCCCTTGTTGCGCACGTAGGGAAGATCGCCGAAGCGCGTGGCGATGTGCTTGCGGATCAGCATCTTGTTGACACGCGTTTCCGGATCCACTTTCTGGTCCCGCGGCACTTGGTGATGCACCCAATCGCGCAATGCGCGATCGCAGAAGGGATAAGCGGCGTGCAGCGACAGGGCATGGGCGGCATACAGGCCCTTGGCGAAAGCGCCCGCGGAGCCCGCGATCGACATCGACATGTCGCGCCATTCCCAGGCGCTGGTCGCCGAATCGATTTCGGCGGTGAACAGCGCCAGGCGCGCGCGCGACAGGCTCGCCATGTCGCGGCCGAACAGACTGTCGACTTCGCTGTCGGTGAAGCGCGAGCCGGGGAAGACGCGCTCGATCGGATTCATCTGCAAAGTCCCCAGCGCGAAGCACAACTCGAAGCTGCGGTCGATCAGCGGAAGCTCCGCGACGCGATCGGGCAACCGCATCTGCCGCGCCAGCCGCGCCAGCAACCGCTGCTGCCGGCTCACCGGCGTGCCGAAGTAGCTGTCGGCGCCGAGACCGTCGATGACGCCGTCGCCGCCCTGCGCGGCGATCTCGGTCGCCAGGTCCATGTACGACAGCAGCGCGAAGTCGGCAGTGAGCAGCGGCATGCGGTGCACGGCCGCCAGATAACGGTCGTAGGCGCGGCCCGGATCGCAGACCAGCGCTTCGTGCCGCAGCCCGAGCTTGCGGGCGACGAAGGCCGCCGATTCCAGCTCGTTCTCCTCGCGGCCGCCTAGGTAGGTGACGCAGGTGGCGTCCGGGCGAGCGTCGGCGATCGCGATCGCCAGCGTGGTCGAATCCTTGCCGCCGCTTTGCAGCAGCCATGGCGCCCGCGCTTCCGCGCACGAGTTCGTTACCGCTTCGCACAACAAGCGATGGTAGACGCCGACCCAATCCTGGTCCTGGCTGGCGGTTTCCGGAACCTCGCCCGCGTTGCGGAATTTGAAGCGGAATTCCGGCGCGGTATGCATGTCGTGCTGCGGGCAGAAGCCGAACGTCACCAGCTTCACGCCTTGCAGTATCGAATGCGGCGGGTAAACGAACGCGTTGCGCAACAGGTCGGCCACCGACACGGGGTCGACCTGGCCTGGCCCGGCGGCGCCGGGCGCAAGCCCGGAAAAATCGGGCTTGCCGTAGTACGGGGACATGGTGATCTGCATGCGGTGCCTTAGGGCCTGTAAGCGTTGTCGGGATAAGCCCTAGTGCGTCGGCGAGGGATTGCGCGCCGGCAGGTACTCGTAATAGCTGTAGGCGTATTGGCCGGCGCCGCGCTTCTGGACGCCATTGAAGATCGCGCCCTTCACCTGCACGCCGTTCTGCTCGAGCCGCTGCTTGGCCAGCGCGATCTCGCGCTGCTGGTTGAGGCCCCAGCGCACCACCATCAGGCAGGTGCCGACCTGATGGCCGATCACGGCCGCATCGGTGACCGCCAGCACCGGCGGCGTATCGATCACCACGATGTCGTAGCACGGCGCCAGCTTGTGCAGCAGCGTGGCGAAGTTGGCGTTCATCAGCAGCTCGGAAGGATTGGGCGGCACGGCGCCGCGCGAAATGAACGCCAGGCTGTCGGTGCCGGACACGCGGCGCAACGCTTCGTCCAATCCGATGCGTCCGGAGATGAGTTCGGACAGGCCGCCTTCGGCCTTGACGCCGATGGCGTCGTGCAGCGTGCCTCGGCGCATGTCCGCATCGATCAGCAGCACGCGCTGGCCGGCTTGGGCGATCGTCACCGCCAGGTTGGCGCAAACGAAGGTCTTGCCCACGCCCGGGCTCGGCGCGGCGATCATCAGAAGGTTGTTCCTGGTTTCCAACCGCGCGAAATGCAGGCTGGTGCGCAAGGTGCGCAGGGCTTCCATGGCCAGGTCGGTCGGCGCGCTCAGCGCCAGCAGGCGCTGGCGGCCTTCGCGGCGGAAATGGCGCGGATGCACGGCCAGTTCGCGTCCCTTTTCGCTGAACGGAATCGATGCGTATACCGGCAAGCCCAGCAACTCGATGTCGACCGGATCTTCGACGCCGCGCTTGAACATCTGCCGCAACAGCACGATCGCGACCATCAGCAAGGCGCCGAGCGCCGTGCCGCCGGCGATGACGGGTATCGGCTTCGGCCACGCCGGACTGCCCAAGTTGACCGCTGACGGATCGATCACGCGCGCATTGCCGACGGCGCTGGCGCGCGCGATGTTGAGCTGCTGCGCCTGGTCGAGCAGGTTGGCATAGGTCTGGTTGGTGACCTCCACGTCGCGGCTGAGCCGGAACAAGCCCTCCTGCGTATCGGGCAATTGCCGGATGCGCCCCTGCAATGCGCCTTTTTCGCTCTGGAACTGGCCGATCTGCTGCTGCAGCGCCTTGTAGGCCGGATGCTGCGGCGTGTAGCGGCTGGCGAGTTCGGTCATCTGCATGCGCAGCTGCTGGATGCCGGTATCCAGCGCGATGGTCTGGTCGAGGAGCGCCTTGTTCTGCAGGCCCACATCCATCGTCTGGGTGCGGGACTGGAAATTCTTCAGCGCCGCCTGGGCCTTCGCCAGTTCGCGGCGCACGTTCGGCAGCTGCTCGGTGACGAAGGTCAGCCGCTTGGCCGCTTCGGCGGAATTGCGCGCCACGTTCTGGCGCACGTAGGCCTGGGTGACCTGGTCCAGCACTTCGCGGGCCAGCACCGGGTCGGTGTTGGCGTAGCTCAGCGCGATGACGCCCGAGCTCCTGCCCTGTTCGGTCGCGCTGATTTCCTTCCTCAGCGTATCCATGATCGCGATCGTGTTCATGCGCTTGATCTCGAAGCGCATGCCGGGATTGGCTTCCAGCGTCCGCACGAGCAACTTGACGCCCTGCGCGGCGACGACTTCGCCCACCCGTCCTTTGGCGAGCAGATTGCCGTTGCCGTCCGACAGCGTGTATTGGCCGCGTTCGCGCGCGGTCAGTTGCAGCGGCACGTCGACCAGGTTGGCGGGCACTTCGAATTGCGCGATATCGAGCCGTTCCCCGCCCCAGCCGTAGCGGTTCAGGCCCAACCACGGCTCGGACAGCGTTCCGGGCTGCAACTTCTGGAACTGCCGCGCGACGATGTCGCCGACCAGCGGGAAACGCAACGGCTGGACTTCGATATCCAGGCGCAGGTTCCGCAACGCCTCGCCGAGCACGCGGCGCGACGTCAGCAGCTGGATTTCCGTCGTCGCGGGGGCCTCTTCGGCCATCGGCGGCTGCATGCCGGCGCGCGCGCTCAAGCCGGGAAAAGTGGGCAGACGGCTCTCGACCTGCACCACCGCATTGGCCTCGTATTTCGGCGTCGCCAGCAGCACGTACGCCACGCTGGCGAGCAGGAACAATGCCGTTCCGAACAGGATCAGCCGCTTGTTCTCGCCCAGCGTGGTCACCAGCGACGGAAGATCGATATCGTCTTCGCGCATCGCTTGCGGCGCCTGCGGCGGCGGTTCCATTCTCGTGATCAGGGGGCTAGACATGTTTCTTCACCGATGGGAGTAGAGAGGAGCCGGCGTTACGCCAGCGATCGCGCGCGCTCGTCTTCGGCCGCATCCGGGAACGGCGGCGGCCTGGGACGTCATAACGCTTGCGCGCCTTGCATCGCGGCGGTCGGTGGCGAGCCTGCGTACCGCACCGGCGGGGTTTGATCATCGGGTGCGGCGCGCAAGCCCGCCAAAGCTTCGACGATGCGCCCGCAGGCATCGCTCTGGTCGCTGTCGGCCACCAGCACGCGCTCGACGGGCACGCCGTCTTCGATCAGATGCCGGCCGGCGGATGCGTTGCCCGTCACATGCAACGACGCCAACGTGCGGATGACTTTGCGGCTGGCTTCGTCGGGCACGCCCGGAGCGTCCGTGTCGTCCGCGGTTTCGGTATCGATGCACACCACCGGAATCTGGTGGTAGTAGGCGACCAGGGTCGTCGCGAACGAAGCGGCGGCGGCGCCGGGCACGAGCACCATGTCCGGTTGCACTTCGCGCAGCACGCGCTCCATGCCGCTGAACGCCGCGGAGCCGATTTCGATCGGATCGCGAGCCGGCTCCACGGGATCCGGCATGCGGCCCAGCGGCATATCGAGCACTTGGACCGCAGCGTCCGGATCCTGGCCCGAGCTCGCGGCGACGCATACCGTCGGCCCGAAACGTTCGTCCTGAGACAAGCGCTGGGCGATGGGCGCGATCTTGTCCGCATCGGCCTGGTCCGCGAGCACCCACAAAGCCTTCAACGGGCTTTGCGACGAGTCCGCTTCCGCGGCGGCCGGCGCGTCGACGGCGCCGCCGTTACCGCGTTCGCCGGAGGCAAGCGACGGTTCCCACGCCTGCGCCAACGCGCCCTCGCCGGCCACGATGGCCGCAGCGCGTTCGGCCGTCGCAGGCCGCAAGCGGAATGGCGCGATCAGCCGCACGAACATCTGCGGCAGCCACAACACGTAGGCCACCAGCGTCGCTGCGAACGCCGCTGCGCTCACCAAGTGCGGCAAGCCGCGCAAGACATAGCCGAACGTCGCCAGCAGGACGCCGGCGGAGACGATGGCCGCCAGAGCGAGGCGCGGAGAATAGCCGGCGTCCAGCAGCAGATGATGGAGATGCTGCCGATCCGGCTTGAAAGGCGATCGCCCGAGGCGCAGGCGGCGATACATCACCGCGAACGTGTCCATGATCGGCAGCGCCACGCACCACAGCACGTCGACCGGCGCCAGCCGCGCCACATTGCGATGGCTCAGGAAGACCAGGCTCCATGCCAGCAGGAAGCCGATCAGCATGCTGCCGGCGTCGCCCATGAAGATCTTGCGTCCGTCCGGCCACCCCAGGTTGACGAAAAGGTAGGGGATCAATGCGGCGAACAGCACCTGCAGCAGCAACAGCACGCTGGGCACCGACCAGCTGGTCTGGTCGAAGAACAGGATCGCCGCGATGCTGACCATCGCCATGGAAGCGGCGAGGCCGTCGATGCCGTCGAGCATGTTGAAGGCGTTGATCAAGCCGATCACCGCGACGATGGTGAACGGCACGCCCAACGCACCCAGCGCCAAACTGTGCTCGCCGAGCTTGAGCCCGAGATCGTCGACGTGGAATCCCGATGCCGCGATCACCAGCGCCACGACGCCAGCCTCCGCGAACAGGCGCGAGCGCACGCTCAGGTCGCCGAAATCGTCGACGAGGCCGATCAGGACGATCAGCACGCCGCCGGCCATCAGGCTCATCACGAAGCGATCCAGATAGCCGAGGTAGCTCAGTCCCACCAGCATGCCGGCGAAGATGCACAGGCCGCCGATCAGGGGGATACGGCCGCGGTGGAGCTTGCGCCCGCCCGGCTTGTCCACCAACCCGAAGCGGCGCGCAACGGGCCGTATGGAGAAGATGGCGAACAATGTCACGGCCAATGCGATGGCGCTGGCTGCGACCAGTTTTGGATCATCCATGCGTGCCTCGGAGGCTGTTTTATTAGTTGTTGGAATCCGTGTGCATCCGCACGTACAACAACCGTCCCCCCGGGCGGTCGAATTTCCTTATGTGGAGTAAACGAATCACTTGCTGCGCCTCGGCGTTACCGTTAGGCCGAAGCGAATTTAGTGATAGCAACCTGATGAAAAGATGAAGAACTCAGCTTCAGACTGCTGAATAGGTGCAGCGCATGATCGATCCGTTCGCGCATGAGTGCGCCGTTCATGAACGTCGTCTAACGCTGTAACGCATGCGTCAGACGCGCGAAATCCAATCGTCCATCGCGCTGTGTATCATGTCGTAGGCGCGTTCGAATTCGTCCAGCTTGCGGCCGTACGGATCGGGAATGTCGGCGCCGTCCCGCCACCTGCGCAGTAGGAATATTTTCCCGCTCGATTGCGGCGACAGCGCGCGCAACGCGGCCATATGGCGTTTTTCCATCGTCAGCACGATGTCGGCGCGGTCGATCAAAGCCTGTTCGATCTGCCGGGCGATGTGCGCTTTCGCGCTCAATCCGTGCGCCGCGAGCACCTGTTCGGCCAGCGGATCGATCGGGTTGCCGCGCAAGGCGGCGAGCCCGGCCGAACCGACGGCGAAGTCGCGGCCGGCCAGGCGATGGCGCAGCAAGGCTTCGGCCATGGGGCTGCGGCAGATATTGCCTACGCACACGATCAGCGCGCTTTGGATCATCGCGCCATGCTAACCGCGCGATCCTTGCGCCGGCGTCGAGAGTCCGGTCAGGTTCAGTAACCGGCGGCGTCCAACGCTTTCTCCGCCTCTATGCGGCCGAGCTCGATCATTTCGCCGGCGCGCCAGAATTCGTAGAACAGGCAGGCGTCGCGCGGGATGCGGATCACCAGTTCCGGCGGATCCAGCGCGAGCTGTATGCGTGCGATCTGCGCCTGCATGGTGTCCAGCGAACGCGCCATGATCTCGCTCAGGCCGATCTCTTCGCCCTGCTCCTCGCGCATGCGCCGCCGCAGGTGGCGCTCGACCCAGGCGGTGAAACGGTTCTCGCGCGCCGGCGCATCGGCTGCTACGGCAGGTTGGCCGGGCGGTTTTTCCGGCCAGCCGTGCATGTCGACGGCGATCAGCCGGTGCGCATCGGACAAACGCGTGGCCGCGATCGGCAACGGCGCCAGCAATCCGCCATCGACCAACTCGCGTCCGTGCACTTCGGCCGGCGTGAACAGACCGGGAATCGCGAACGAGGCGCGGATCGCCTGCCACAGCGGGCCCTGCCGCAGCCACACTTCGCGCTGGCGCAGCAGGTCCACCGCGACGGCGACGTAGCCGATCGGCAGCGTTTCGATCAGCGGATCGCCGACCACTTCGCGCATCGCATCGATCAGCCGTTCGCCACGGAACAGGCCGTTGCCGCCCAATGCCGGATCGAGCAGGCGGATGAAATCGCCGCGGTCCATGGCCACCAAGCGTTCGCGGTACTCGTGCAGCTTGCCCGCGGCGAAGATGCCGCCGACCAGCGCACCGCTGGACGAACCGGCCACGGTGACGATCTCCATGCCGCGCGCCTCCAGCGCTTCGATCACGCCGATCTGGGCCAGGCCGCGCGCGCCGCCTGCGCCCAATGCGAGCGCGACGGGTTCGCCGCGGCGGATCTTCGGGGCTTCCGCCGCCGCCATCAATCGCGGTCGTACTGGCTCAGCGCCAGCGACAGCAGCGAGCGCACCTGTTCGCGCAGCGACTTGGGCTCGATCACCTCGGCGTCGCTGCCGTAATGCAGCACGTCCATCAGCAGTTCGCGCGAGGTGCCGTAGGGGATTTTCAGTTCGTAGCGGCCGTCGGGCAGCCAGCGGCCCTGCTGCATCGAGTGCCAGTGCTCGTCGGCCACCCAGCGCGCGGCCTTGGGGCTGAACACGATCGTGGCCCAGCCTTTGGGCTCGCCGGAGAAAATGCCGTAGCTGGACGACAAGTGCTGATCGAGCTGGTCGTCGCCGATGTCGAGCGCGGCTTCCTCCAGCACGCGCGCGTTGCCGATGCGGTCCACCGAGAAGCTGCGCAGCGCGTCGCGTTCGTGGTCCCAGGCGTCCAGGTACCAATTGTCGCGGTAGTGGGTGATGCGCTGCGGCGAAACGGTGCGCCGCGTCTTCTCATCGGTGGAACGCGCGCGGTATTCGAACGCCAGCCGCTTGCGTTCCAGCACCGCCGAAGCGGCGGTGCGGAAGGCGTGCTCGTCGGTGCGGCGGGTGCGGTGCGGGATCACCCGCACCCTTTCCACCGGCCAGCGCTTGCCGCCGGCATGCTCGGCGAGCAGGCCTTCGATGCGCTGGTGCAGCGGCGCCAGCGCACTCGACAGCACGCCGCCGCCGGTGCGCGCCAGCAGTTGCTGCGCGGCCAGCAGCGCGTGCAGTTCTTCCGAACTCAGCCACAGGCCGGGCAATTCGAAACGGCTGGCTTCGCCGGATTCGTAGCGGAAACCCGCTTCGCCGTCGCCGACCACCGGCGCCATCAGCGCATCGCGCAGGAAGGCCAGATCGCGGTAGACGGTGGCGCGCGAGCAGCCGAGTTCCTCCTGCAGCCGCGGCACCGTCACCGGGTATCGCGCGGACTTCAGGATGCGGTGCAGGGCGTTGATGCGCTCGTAACGGTCCATGGGCGGATTATGCGGCTTCTTCGGCGTCGTGGCGGCGTCTGTCCGTCACAATGCCGCGGCTACGTTCTCACCAGGGATACCGGGCCGGGACCGGCCCGCCGAGCCGCTCTCCCACAAGGAACCCACATGCGCCGCAGCCTTCCCGTCGTCCTGCTCGCCTTGTCGCTGATCGCCGCACTGGCCGCCTGCAAGCAACAGCCCGCCGCACCCGCCGCCGATGGCGCGCCCGCCCCCGCCGAGGCGCAGTCGACGGCCGCCGCGGTCGCGGACAAGCTCAACCCCTTGCCCAGCGCCAAGGACGAGATCAAGGCCGCGATGGACGGCTTCCTGGACGTCAAGAGTTTCCACGCCACCATGAACATGACCGGCGCCGCGATGCCGGGCGGCGGCATGACAACGGAGATGGATTTCGTCGCCCCGGACCGCTATCGCATGCAGATGCCGATGGGCACCCAGGTGATCATCGGCGACACCATGTATATGAGCGTGCAGGGCCGCTCGATGAAGATGCCCATGCCCAAGGGCACGCTGAGCCAATGGCGCGACCCGGCCAAGCTGGCCGAGAGCCAGGCCACGCTGACCGTCGAAGCGCAGGGCCGCGACACCGTGGACGGCATCGCGGCGCGCAAGTACCTGGTGCATAACACCCAACCCAAGCCGACCGATGTGACCATGTGGATCGGCGAAGACGGTCTGCCGGTGCAGATCCGCCACACCAGCAGCGAGGAAGGCAAGGCCGCGGACGTCACGATCCGCTATACGCGCTTCAACGACCCCTCGATCAAGATCGACCCGCCGCAATAACACCGTCGCCCTTGCTGTTTCCCCCTTTGAAAAAGGCGGATTAAGGGGGATTTGCTCTTGCCGTTGCTGTTGTTGTGGACCCAAGATCAAAAGCAAATCCCCCTGCCCCCCTTTTCCAAAGGGGGGAACAGCAAATTTCAAAGGGGAACAGCAAGAGCACCACGCGCGTGCCGCGCGCAGGCACAATACGCGGCATGCCCGCGCCCGCTCCCAAAGAGCCAGCCATCAACACCTCGCCCTCGCCGGGCGACGACGTCAAGACGACCACGTGCTACATGTGCGCGTGCCGCTGCGGCATCAAAGTCTGGCTCACCGACGGCAAGATCCGCTACATCCAAGGCAATCCCGCGCACCCGGTCAACCAGGGCGTGATCTGCGCCAAGGGCGCCTCGGGGATCATGCAGCACTACTCGCCCGCGCGGCTGGACAAGCCGATGCTGCGCGTGGGCGAGCGCGGCAGCGGCGAGTTCCGCGAGATCGAGTGGGAAGAAGCGCTGCGGATCGCGACCGGTTGGCTGGCGCCGATCCGCGAACGCAATCCCGACGAGCTGGCCTTCTTCACCGGCCGCGACCAGTCGCAAGCGCTGACCGGCTGGTGGGCACAGCAGTTCGGCACGATCAATTACGCCGCGCACGGCGGGTTCTGCTCGGTCAACATGGCCGCAGGCGGGCTGTACACGCTCGGCGGCAGCTTCTGGGAATTCGGCGAGCCCGACTGGGAGCATGCGCGCTACTTCATGCTGTGGGGCGTGGCCGAAGACCACGACTCCAATCCGATCAAGCTCGGCCTGGGCCGGTTGAAGGCCAGCGGCGCCAAGATCGTCGCGGTCAATCCGGTACGCACCGGTTACGGCGCGATCGCCGACGAATGGATCGGCATCCGCCCGGGCACCGACGGGCTGTTCGCGTTCGCGCTGATCCACGAATTGCTGCGCATGGATCGGATCGATCTGGACTATCTGGTGCGGTATGCGAATGCGCACTGGCTGGTGGTCCGCAATCCGGGCGGTGCGGACGATGGATTGTTCGCGCGCGATGCCGAAGGCAATCCGTTGTGCTGGGATCGCGACGCCTCAACTCCTCCCCTTTCGCGCAGCGAAGGGGGAGGTTGGGAGGGGGTAAGCCAGCTGCGGCAAGACTCTCCGCAAGCGAAAGGCACCCCTCCCCAACCCTCCCCTCCGCTACGCGAAAGGGAGGGAGCTCAAGCAAGCGCCGACGCCATTGGAATTTCGCCTGCAGTCGTCGGCGAATTCACCCTCGCCGACGGCCGCCGCGCCGTGCCCGTCTTCCAACTGATCGCAGAACGCTACCTCGATCCGCAATACGCCCCGGATGCCGTCGCCGAACGTTGCGGCATCCCTGCCGACACCATCCGCCGCATCGCGCGCGAACTGGCGCAGGCCGCGTTCGAAAGCAATCTGACCCTGCCGATCGCCTGGACCGATGCCTGGGGCCGCGAACACAAGAACATGGTCGGCCGCCCCGTGGCGATGCACGCGATGCGCGGCATCAGCGCGCACAGCAACGGCTTCCACACCTGCCGCGCGCTGCATCTTTTGCAACTGCTGCTGGGCGCGGTGGACGCGCCCGGCTCGTTCCGCTACCAGCCGCCGTTCCCCAAGCCGATCGCGCCGCCCAACCGGCCCGGCAAGACGCGCAAGGACAACGGCGCGCTCGATGCGCCGCCGCTGGGCTTCGTGCATGCGCCCGAGGACCTGCTGGTCGATGCGGACGGGCAGCCGCGCCGCATCGACCACGCGTTTTCATGGCGTTACCCGCTGGCCGCGCACGGCATGCTGCATACCGTGATCCGCAATGCGCATGCCGGCGATCCGTATCCGATCGACACGCTGCTGATGTTCATGGCCAATATGAGCTGGAACTCGGCGATGAACACCCGCGAGACCATCGGCTGGCTCACCGACAAGCGCGACGACGGCGAATACCGCATCCCGCGCATCATCTATTCCGACGCGTACGCATCGGAAATGGTCGCGTACGCGGACCTGGTGCTGCCGGATACCACCTATTTGGAACGTCACGACTGCATCAGCCTGCTCGACCGGCCGATCTCCGACGCCGACGGCGCCGCGGATGCGATCCGCCACCCCGTGTTCGATCCTGCCACACAGCGCGAAGGCCGCGACGTGCGCGGCTTCCAGTCGGTCCTGCTGGATCTGGGCGCGCGGCTGGGCCTGCCCGGCATGGTGCACGCCGACGGCTCGCCGCTGTACCGCGACTACGCCGACTACATCGTCCGCCACGAACGCGCGCCTGGCGTTGGCCTGCTTGCGGGTTGGCGCGGCGCTGACGGCACGCAGCACGGCAAGGGCGCGCCGAATCCGGAACAGATGCGGCGCTACATCGACAACGGCGGCTTCTGGCGCGAGGAAATTCCCGAGCATGCGCGCTATTTCAAGATGGCCAACCGCAGCTATCTGGAATGGGCGCAGCGTTTCGGCTTCGTCGGATCCACCGAACCGATCGTGCTGCAACTGTATTCGGAAACGCTGCAGAAGTTCCGCTTAGCCGCGCAAGGCCATGGCGCTGCGCAGCCTCCGGACGAGCAGCGCGACCGCGTGGCAACCTACTTCGATCCGCTGCCGATTTGGTACGAGCCCTTTGAAGGTGCGGAAATCGACGACATGAAGCCCCTCTCTCACCGGGAGAGGGGTTGGGGTGAGGGTTCGGAGAACGACGGTGCTCCGGCTTACGACGCTTCTCCGAACCCTCATCCGCCCTTCGGGCACCTTCTCCCGAAGGGAGAAGGAAAGAGCAAATTCCCGTTGTCGGCCATCACCCAGCGGCCGATGTTCATGTACCACGCCTGGGGTTCGCAGAACGCGTGGCTGCGGCAGATCGCGGCGCGCAATTACCTGTACCTGCATCCGGACACCGGCGCCAAGTACGGCATCGCCGATCTGGATTGGGTGGCGCTGAGTTCTCATCACGGCGAGATCACCGTGCAGGCCAAATTCGCACGCAACATGCAGCCGGACACCGTGTGGAGCTGGAATGCGATCGGCAAGCGCAAGGGCGCCTGGCGATTGGCGAAAAATGCGCCGGAAGGCGAAAAAGGCTTCCTGTTGAATCACCTCATTTCCGACAAGCTGCCCAAGAGCGATTACGCGAATGCCGATCCGGTCACCGGCCAGGCGGCCTGGTTCGACCTGCGCGTCGCGATCCGCAAGGTCGACGGCGCGGCGATGGAATCGCAGCCGCAATTCATGCCGATCTCTTTCGGCGAAGGCGACGAAAAGCCGCTTCGCTACGGCGCGCAGGCGCGTAAGAAGGCGCACGGATGAAACGGTTGCTCGGATTGGCCGGATGGGCGGTAGTGGCGCTCGGCGCAGGCATAGCCGTGTTTTCGCTCTGGGCCCTGCTGGACCCCGCGGGCGCGCAGCTATCGGACGACGCGAATCCATTCGCGGATCCGCCGTCCACCGGCGACCTGATCGTGAGGCTGGCGGGAGGCCTTGCCATTGCGGCATCGGGACTCTGGCTGATAGCGAGGGGCGAACCATGACTGCGCTGCCCCCGCCGTCGAAGAAGAAACTCGGCCTGGTCATCGACCTGGACACCTGTGTCGGCTGCCATGCCTGCGCGACCAGTTGCAAGGAGTGGAATTCCGGCGGCATCGCCGGGCCGCTGACCGACGAGAACCCGTATGGCAAGGATCCGTCCGGGGTTTGGTTCAACCGCGTGCACAGCTACGAAGTCGCACCGTTGGCTTCCCTTCTCCCTTCGGGAGAAGAGCCTGCCCCGGACTCGATCCGGGGTGCCCGAAGGGCGGATGAGGGTTCGGAGTACGACGTCCGCTTGAACGCCGTCGCTTCGCCGAACCCTCACCCCAACCCCTCTCCCGGAGGGAGAGGGGCTATAGCAGCCGCGCAACCGGCGATGACGCTGCATTTCCCGCGCAGTTGCCTGCACTGCGAAACGCCGGCCTGCGTCACGGTATGCCCCACCGGCGCCAGCTACAAGCGCGCCGAGGACGGCATCGTGCTGGTCGACGAAGACAAGTGCATCGGCTGCAAGCTGTGCAGCTGGGCCTGCCCCTACGGCGCGCGCGAGTATTCGGCGGTCGAAGGCGTGATGAAGAAATGCACGCTGTGCGTGGACCGCATCTACAACCAGAACCTGGAAGAGAGCGAACGCCAGCCGGCCTGCGTGCAGGCTTGTCCGACCAAGGCTCGGCACTTCGGCGATCTGGGCGATCCGGAATCGAAAGTGTCCAAACTGGTGGCCGAACGCGGCGGCGTGGCGCTGATGCCCGAATTGGGCTACCAGCCGGTCAACCGCTATCTGCCGCCGCGGCCGCGGCGCGCGGGCGATGAAGGCGCGGCCGAAAATCCGTCAAAAGCGGCGTCGCCGTTGCATTGGTTGGATCGGATCCTGAAGCGCTAAGCCGATCACGCTTGCAGGTTGCTGTTTGTGGGGGCTTTTAAGCCGCCATTCCCGCGAAGGCGGGAATCCAGTGACTTTCCGTTCGCATTTCCAGTACTTTGTCTTCTGAAACAAGAAGCCAAGTCGCTGGATTCCCGCCTTCGCGGGGAATGACGGCCTTGAAGCAACGGCAAAGCAGGAAGTCGGAATCGCATGCACCCCGCCCTCTCCGTCATCTTCTTCACCACGCTGTCGGGCGCCGGCTACGGCCTGCTGGTCTGGCTGGGGATCTCGGTCTCGATGCTGCAAACGCGCGGCAGCATGGCACCGCAACTGGCCTCGATGCAGTTGATCGCCGCGGCGCTGGCCATAGTCCTGGTGACGGTAGGCCTGCTGTGCTCGCTGGGCCATCTGGGCAAGCCGCAACGCGCCTGGCGCGCGATGTCGCAATGGCGCACTTCATGGTTGTCGCGCGAAGGCGTGCTGTCGCTGCTGACCTATCTGCCGGCGATGGCGATGGTGTTCCTGTTGTGGCGCAACGAAAAATCCGCCGACGCTGCGGCGCTGCTGGTGATCGTCGGCATGGTCACCGCCATGCTGGCGCTGGCGACGATCGCCTGCACGGCGATGATCTACGCCTCGCTTAAGCCGATCCCCGCCTGGACACATCCGCTGGTGCTGCCGGGCTATCTGCTGTTCGCCCTGCTCGGCGGCGCGGCGCTGTTGTTCCTGCTGATGCTGTGGCGGTTGCCCGACGCCCAGGCGGCAGGCGGGCTGTCGAAGATCCTGGCGGTGCTGGGCGTGCTGGCCGCGCTATTGAAGCTGCTGTACTGGCGCGAGACCGACCGCAGCGACCCGCGGCCGGCCCGCGGCGCGGCCGTCGGTCTGCCCGGGCGCGAGGTGGAAGTGTTCGAACGCCCGCATACCGAGGCCAACTTCATCACCAAAGAAATGGTCTTCGTGGTCGCACGCGAGCATTCACGGCGGCTGCGCCGGCTAGCGCTGGGCCTGTTCGCCGGGGTGCCGGTGCTGGCGGCCGTGGCGATAGCGCTCTGGCCCAAAGCCGCCGCCGGACTGTTCCCGCTGACCGTGGTCTGCATGCTGGCTGGTACCTTCGTCGAGCGCTGGCTATTCTTCGCCGAGGCTAAACACGTGGTAAGCCGCTACTACTGATCCGGTCCAGGGCCTTGGGATCGCCGCGTTTTGGCTGCATAATGGGCATGTAAACGTTTACATTCAAGGAATGCGCCATGTTGGCCGCCTGGTGGTTCGCCGTGATCGGCCAACCCCTGTCACCGCTGCCCCTGCCTGAACTGCCCGACCAGCCGCTGGCGGTCGCGGTAGCGGCTGCGCGCATGTCCGCGCTGCCGACCTGTTTCAGCCTGGTCTGCGGCGATGCCGAATGGTCCAACCGCAGCTTCCTCAGCTTCGGCCGAGCCGACAAGCCCGGGCCGCAGCCGCTGCCAGGCCAGCCGGTTTACGGCCTGCATCTGAACGCGCCGGCTTCGTCGCGCGACTGGATGGACAGTTACGCGAAGGATTGGCGGGTCGGCGCCCGCTACGGCGTGGCGGCGATCCGGCGGCCCAACACCGAAGTGAAGATGATCTTCGGCACCGGCTACCGGCTGCAGCCCTGGGTCGACGACGGCGTCGGCGTCACCGGCCCGGTGGCGCGCGCCAGCCTGGATTTCAACCAGCGCTTCGGCGAGCGCGCGCGCTGGAGCCAGCAGGTGCAGCTGGAAAGCGGGCGCAACAACACCACTTTCGTGCGCAATGCGATCAGTTTCGATGTCGAGATCCGGCCGCAGGTGACGCTCAAGTCCGGCGTCGAGACGCGGCGCGCGGCGACCGGCGGCGACGCTACGATCGATACCGAAGGTTCGGTGAAGCTGCAATACGCGTTCTGACATTCGCTCTTCGTAGGAGCGGCTTTAACCGCGAGCTCTTCTCTCGCGGTTTCGCGATTCGGGCAAAAGCTCGCGGCTAAAGCCGCTCTTACGAAGGCAGAGAAACGCCTCAGACGTGCGCGCGCAGCCAGTCGCCGGCGCCCTGATCGAGCAGCTTCTGCGCGACTTCGATGCCGAGCGCCTCTGCAGCATCGGCATCGCCCTCGCCGTTCGCGCGCAGCAAGCGGCCGTCCTCGACCGAACCGACCAAGCCTTCCAGCGACAAACGCGAACCTGCCAGCGACGCGTGCGCCGCCACCGGCACGTGGCAGCTGCCGTGCAGCGCGCGGTTCATCGCGCGCTCGGCTTCGACGCGGGCGCGGGTGTCGGCATGGTCCAGCGCTGCGCATCGCGACTGCGTCGCGGCATCTTCGCTGCGGCATTCGATGGCGATCGCACCCTGCGCCGGCGCGGGCAGCCAGTCCGGCGCATCGAGCCGCGCGCGGATCCGCGAAGCCAGGTCCAGCCGTTGCAAGCCGGCGCAGGCCAGCACGATCGCGTCGTACTCGCCGGCATCCAGCTTGGCCAGACGCGTGTTGACGTTGCCGCGCAGGTCGAGCAGCTGCAGATCCGGGCGCCGCGCGCGCAGTTGCGCTTGCCGGCGCAACGAAGAAGTGCCGACGCGTGCGCCCCGGGGCAAGGCATCGATCGATGCATGACGGTTGCTGACGAAGGCGTCGGCCGAATCGGCGCGTTCCAGGATCGCCGGCAGCGCGAAGCCGGGCTCCAGTTCCATCGGCACATCCTTGAGCGAATGCACCGCGCAATCGGCCTGGCCGCGCTGCATCGCCACTTCCAGTTCCTTCAGGAACAGGCCCTTGCCGCCGATCGCAGCCAGCGAGCGGTCCAGCACTTCGTCGCCACGCGTGCTCATCGGCACCAATTCCACCGCGAGGCCGGGATGCGCCGCGCGGAGCAATGCTGCGACGTGTTCGCTCTGCCATAGCGCCAGCGGGCTTTTGCGGGTTGCGATACGAAGAATGGCCATGCGCCATTATCGCCCCCTGCCTCCGCTTTGTAGAGCGGGGCTTACCCCACTGTTGCTTCAAAGCCGTCATCCCGTCGAGTGCCGGAATCCAGCGCCTTGGCTTGTCTCCCCTCTTTGAAAAAGAGGGCCGGGGGGAGATTTGCTGTTGCTTTGTAGCGCGGAACTTGCTCCGCTGCCTTTGCTTGGGGTTTGTGGCGACCTGCCGGCCGGGGTTTCGTCCGCTAAAACCGCGGCCGAGTTACTTTCTTTTTGTGGGGCCCAAAAAGAACAGTAACCAAAGAAAAAGGGCCTTTGGAAGGGATCCCGGCGATGGGGTTCCCCGTGTTCTTGGCCCTTCTCGCCGGCCCTCGGGATTCCTCCCTCGCTTCGACATTCAGATTCGAGGCGATCGACCAGAACGCTCCTTAGCGAAACTCCGCAAAAGCCACGTCACTACAATCGCGGCGAATCAAAATCTAGTACCTGCGTAAGAAGGTCAGCCACGACGAAAGCAGATCCGCTGGCGGACTTTCAGGTGCGACGCATCGCACCGCAGTTCAGGCCCTTTCTTGGGTTACTTTCTTTGGGCCAGCAAAGAAAGTGACCCGCGCGCAGCGCGGAAGCCTTTGTCCATGGCGCGAGCCGCAGCGCAAGCGGCGAGGACGCGGGCCTGGATCCCGGCCTTCGCCGGGATGACGGCTGAGGGGCACAGCAAGAGCAACATGGGTCCCAGCGTTCGCTGGGATGACGGCATAGGAGCGAACGGCTTAAGAGCGAACGGCTTAAGAGCAAAGGGCTTAAGAGCAAAGGGCTTAAGAGCGAAGGGCTTAAGAGCGAAGGGCTTAAGAGCGAACCGCTTAAGAGCAAGAGCAGCGGGGCTTGCCCCGCTCTACTCAGAGTCAGAGCAAAGCTCAGAGCAAAACTCAGAGCAAAACAAGGGCAGCGGAGCAGGCGTTACAGAGCAGGCGTTACAGAGCAGGCGTTACAGAGCGGGCGTTACAGAGCGGGCATTACAGATGCTTGACGGCTTCTTTCAAGCCGGTCACGCAGCGTCGGCTGACTTCCAGCGGCTGCTTGCCATGGCGCAGGATCGCGTGCACGTGCCCGTCCGGCGCGCGTTTGAGTTCGACCAGTTCATGCCGGGCCACCAGACAGTTGCGGTGGATGCGCACGAAGCGTTCGCCGAATTCCTCTTCCAGCGACTTCAGCGATTCCTCCAGCAAATCCTCGCCACGGGCGTGATGCACGACCACGTACTTCTCGTCGGCCTGCAGGTAATGCACGTCCTCGATCGGGATCAGCCGCAGGCTGCCGCGCATGCGCGCGCACAGATGCGTGCGCAGACGCGTGCCCGGATGCGAAGCGTCGCGTTCGCGGCCTGCGGCGAAAGTGCGCACACGCTCGATCGCGGCGGCCAGGCGCTCGGGGCGCACCGGCTTGAGCAGATAGTCGATCGCCGCCGCTTCGAACGCCGACAGCGCATGCGCGTCGTAAGCGGTGCAGAACACGACCGCCGGGCGCGGATCGAACGCGGCCAGGTGGCGCGCCGCCTCCAACCCGTCGATGCCCGGCATCGCGATGTCCAGCAACACCAGATCCGGATCGTGCTCGGCGCAGGCATGCAGCGCTTCGCGGCCGTCGCCCGCCTCGGCGACCACCTGCACGCCGGCCTGCTCGGCGAGCAGATCGCGCAAGCGCTCGCGTGCCAGGGGTTCGTCGTCGGCGATGACTATCTTCAAAGCGCTGGCCCCCTCACGGCCGTCGGGCATAACCCAGCGGCAGGCTGAGTTCGCACTCATAGTAGCCCTCCGCCCAGGCGGCGGTCATCCGTGCGCGCGGACCGAAAGCGTAGGCCAGCCGATGGCCGATGCTGCGCTGCGCATGGCCGGCTCCGGCACCTACCGGGGACGCCACGGGCGGCGCCGGATTGCGGATGCGGATCCGCAGCAAATGATCGTCGGCCTCCAGCCCTATCTCTACCTGCCCCCCTTCCGGCAGCCGCGAGACGCCATGCAGCACCGCGTTCTCGACCAGCGGCTGCAGCGTCAGCCGGGGCATCGGCAGCGACCAAGGCAAGGGCTCCTGCCTTTTCCATTCGATCGACAGGCGTTCGCCCAGGCGCAGCGATTCGATCGCCAGGTAGCGTTCGGCCAACTCGACTTCCTCGGCCAGACTGGAGCCGCTTTCGCCCGCATCCAGCGCGGCGCGGAACAAGTCGGACAAGTCCAGCACCGCGCGCTCGGCGACCGCCGGCTGGCTGCGCAGCAGGCTGGCGATCAAGTTCATGCTGTTGAACAGGAAATGCGGCCGGATGCGCGCCTGCAACGCATCGGCTTGCGCGCGCGCGTTGGCGTTGACCTGCGCGCGCCAACCGTCGATCACGTAGAAATAGCGCAGCGCCAATGCGGTGATCAGCGCGACGATCGCCGCGCTGCCGCCGACGAAGCGCCAGAACCCCGGCAGGCCGCCGTTGTCGTCGCCGCCGACGCTGGCGAACAAGGCGTGCACGATGCCCGCGGCGACGATCGCCACCGCGCAGGCCGCAGCAATGGCGAGCATGGAGCCGATGCGCGGCGGCCGGCTCGACAGGTTGCGTCGCATCCGGCACAGCATGACCGACACCGCCAGCGCCAACCACAGCGCGAAACCGCTGGCGCGCATGAATCCTGCAAGATCCCAGCCGCGTACGCCGTCCGGCGCCAGCACCACCACCACCACCGCCAGTTCGGCCAGGCCCAGCAACGCGGCGACGCGATGCAGCCGGCACAGGTCGGGAAACCACAGTTCTGCGTTGCGCGGTTCGTTCACGGCTCAGGGCGACGCGAAACGCCGCGACAGCCAGTCGCCCAGGTCGCGTATTTCTTCGGCGCATACCTGATGCGCCATCGGATAGCCGCGCCAATCGACCGCGAAACCCAGCATCTTCAACAAGGCTGCGCTGTGTTCTCCGGCCGCGAAGGGCACCACCGGATCCTGCGTTCCATGCGCCATGAACAACGGCTGCGCAATGGCGCCTTCGGCCAGGAATTCTGCGGCTTTGTTGGCGGCCGGAAGATACGTCGACAGGCCGACCAGGCCCGCCAGCGGCCTGTGCCTGCGCAGGCCAGCGGCCAGCGCGATCGCGCCGCCTTGCGAGAAACCGGCCAGTACGATGCGTTCGTCGGCAATGCCGCGTCCGTGTTCGCGTGCGATCAGCGCTTCTACCTGCGCCACCGATTCGAGGACGCCGGCTTCGTCGGCGCGGTTGGCCAGATCGAAATCGACGATGTCGTACCAGGCGCGCATGCGCATGCCGCCGTTGATGGTGACCGCTCGCTGCGGCGCATGCGGGAATACGAAACGCAACGGCGGCCAGTCGCGCCGCACCAGTTCGGGGACGATCGGCGCGAAGTCGTGGCCGTCGGCGCCCAGGCCGTGCAACCAGAGCACGGTCCATTGCGGCGACGGGCCGGTTTCTTGTTCGACGGTTTCCAGCAAGGACATCCGAACCTCCCCAGTTCGGGCGATTGTGCACGAAAAGCGATGCGGTGCACCCTCTCCCGCAACGCGGGAGAGGGCCGGGGTGAGGGCGCGCGGGCGCTCAGATCGCGTCAAACCGAGATGGAGCGGTAAAGGCTTTTCGCAGCCGACGACCCGAATCGAGCCTGCGTCGCCCCTGCAACTTCGCGCGCCCTCACCCAACCCTCTCCCGCAGGCGGGAGAGGGCTTAAGCACTAGCGTTCGGCGGACATCGAATACGGCCGCTGCGCCGTCGCCCATTCCTTATTCGGCTGCGCCTGCATCGTGAACTTCAATTCGCCGCCGGCCATGATCTCGCCGTGTTCGATGTAGGCGCGCGGCAACGGCTTGCCATTGAGCGTCGCATTGCCGATGTAGGTATGCGCATCGTCCAGGCCTTCGGCGATCACGGTAAAGCGCTTGCCGTTGGGCAGGTTCAGGACGGCGCGAGGCAGGAACGGACGGCCGATCACGTACTGGTTGCTGCCCGGCGCCACCGGATAGAAGCCCAGCGCGGTGAACACGAACCACGCCGACATCTGCCCCAGATCGTCGTTGCCGGCCAGGCCGTCGGGCCGCGGCGCGTACTGGCTGTCCATGATCTGCTTCAGCCGTTCCTGCGTGCGCCAGGGTTGGCCGGCGTAGGCATAGAGATAAGCCACGTGATGGCTGGGCTCGTTGCCGTGCGCATACCAGCCGATCAGGCCGGTGATGTCTTCCATGTGCTCGAAGACCTTCGGATCGACCTTGGCGTCGAACACCTGGTCGAGCTTGTCGACCAGCTTCTGCTCGCCACCCAGCGCGCGACCGAGGCCGGCGACGTCCTGCGGCACGTACCACGAATACTGCCAGGCGTTGCCTTCGGTGTAGTCGCTGCCGTAGCCGCTGGCGGTAGGATCGAAAGGCTCGCGGAAGCTGCCGTCGCGTTTGCGCGCGCGCATGAAACCGGTCTTGGCGTCGAACGCATGCCGCCAGTTGCCGGCGCGCTTGCCGAACTGCGCAGCGACGTCCTTGCGCCCCATCGCATCGGCCATGCGCGCGATGGTCCAGTCGTCGAAGGCGTATTCCAGCGTTTTGGAAGCGGCCTCGCCCTCCTCGTCGATCGGCACGTAACCCAGTTCCATGTACTGGGCGATGCCGTCGTAAGGACCGTAGCTGGCGCTGGCGACCATCGCCGCGAGCGCCTCGTCCGCGTCGTAGCCGCGGATGCCCTTCATGTAGGCGTCGGCGATCACCGGCACCGCGTGGTAACCGATCATGCACCACGTCTCCAGGCCGTGGAACGCCCACACCGGCAGCACGCCGTAAGGGCTTTCGCGGCGCGCGGCTAGCAACGAATTCACGAAATCGTTGGTGCGCTCCGGCGGCTGGATCAGGGTCAACAGCGGATGCAGCGCGCGATACGTATCCCACAACGAGAACGTGGAGTGATTGCGGAAACCCTTCGCCTGATGCACCGCATTGTCCGGTCCGCGGTAGCGGCCGTCGCTGTCCATGAACAGGCTCGGGCCCATGAGCGTGTGGTACATCGCGGTATAGAAGCTCTTGCGCATCGGCTCGGGCGCGTCGACGTCCACCGCGGACAAGGCCTGCGTCCACGCCGCTTTCGCCTTGGCGCGCACCGCATCGAAATCCCAGCCCGGCATTTCGGCTTCGAGATTGGCGACGGCATTGTCCTCGCTGACCGGCGAGATCGACACCTTCACCACCAGTTGCGTTCCCTGCGCCTGGGCGAAATCGAACACGCCGACCAGTTCGCGGCCTTCGATTTGCGCGCGCCGCGCCGGGTCTTTCTCGCCCGGCGGAGGAAAGCCCTTGTAGACGACGTTCTGCTCGGTGTCGTGCAACGCGTGCCCGCTCAACGGCTTGGAAAACCGCATCGCGAAATACAGCTGCCGCCCGGGTGCCCAGCCGCGCGTTTCGCGGAATCCGGTGACGGTGCCGTCGGCGCGCACGCGCAACCGCGACCACAGCGTCTTGCCCGGGTAGTCGTACAGGCTGGTGCGCAAGTCGACCAGCACATGCGCGGGCTTTCCTTTCGGGAACGCATAGCGGTGCACGCCGACGCGCTCGCCGGCCGTGAGTTCGGCGCGGATGCCGTAGTCGTCCAGCGTCACGGCGTAGTAGCCGGGCTGGGCGATTTCGCCGTCGTGCTTGAAACGCGAGTGGTAGCCGCTGCCCGGTTTGGCGGTATCGCCGCGCTCGAGCTTGGTTTCGCCGGCGATCGGCATCAGCAGCACGTCGCCCAGGTCGGAGTGGCCGGTGCCGGAGAAATGCGTGTGCGAGAAACCGATGATGGTGTTGTCGTCGTACCGGTAACCCGCGGCCCAGTCGTAGGCGTCCTTGCGCGGCTTGATCTGCGTATCGGGGCTTAGCTGGATCATCCCGAACGGCACCACCGCACCTGGAAAGGTATGGCCTTCGCCGCCGGTGCCGATGAAGGGATCGACCGCATCGTAGGCGGCCGCTCCTTTCGCGGCGCCCTGCGCCAACGCCGCGCCAGTCATCGCCCATGCGCAGCAAGTCAGCGCTGCCGCCCACGACCGCACACGCATCGTCCGAAGCCTTCCGCCCATGCCCTGCCCCCGCGATTTAGACCGTTCTAAACGCCGTAAATTATCACGAACGCTGCCGGTGGACATGACCCGACCATCGCTTGTGTTTTGCATAGCGGGGGTTGCCCCGCTGCTCTTTGCTTCAGGCCTCATCCCGGCGAAGGCCGGTATCCAGCGCCTTGGCTTGTCTCCCCTCTTTGAAAAAGAGGGGCCGGGGGAGATTTGCTTTGGCTATGTAGAGCGGAGCTTGCTCCGCTGCCTTTGCTTGGGGGTTTGTCGGACATGCCGGCCTTTCAGGCCGGGGTTTCGTCCGCTAAAACTGCGGCCGAGTGACTTTCTTTTTGTGGGGCCCAAAAAGAACAGTAACCAAAGAAAAAGGGCCTTTGGAAGGGATCCCGGCGATGGGGTTACCTCGTGTTCTTGGCCACCGCTCGCCAGCGCTCGGGATTCCTCCGTCGCTTCGACATTCAGATGCGAGGCGATCGACCAGAACGACTCCTTAGCGCAAACCCGCAAAAGCCACGTCACCCATAGGCTACAAATCAAAATCTAGTACCTGCGTAAGAAGGTCACCCACGACGAAAGCAGGTCCGCTGGCGGACTTTCAGGCGCGACGCATCGCACCGCAGTTCAGGCCCTTTCTTGGGTTACTTTCTTTGGGCCAGCAAAGAAAGTGACCCGCGCGCAGCGCGGAAGCCTTTGTCCATGGCGCGAGTCGCAGCGCAGGCCGCCAGGACGCGGGCCTGGATCCCGGCCTTCGCCGGGATGACGGCTGAGGGCAAGAGCAAGATGGGTCCCAGCGTTCGCTGGGATGACGGCATAAGAGCGAACGGCATAAAAGCAAACGGCTTAAGAGCAAACGGCCTAAGAACAAACAGCCTAAGAACAAACAGCCTAAGAACAAACGGCCTAAGAGCGAAGAGCAGCGGAGCGAGCTCCGCTCTGCAGAGCCAGGGGCGTTATCGCTGGAGGCGCGATCCTGATCGTCGCGGAAGGCTCAAGGTTTGTCCGTACCTTGCGCATGCAAGTTCGCACGCAGAGAAGAAGCGCGCGCGAGCACTGTGGGCGGCGTCGCTTCTTCCGGGATGCGAAAAATCCCGATCCGCCGCAGCCACCGGCCGGGAGCGCGCGCCGAGGTCAACGCCACGATCGGGATCGACAGCACCAGGCCCAGGATCACCGGCGACATCCATGCCGCCAGCGCCGGCGAAATCGCATAGGCGATGCCGCCCATCAACAGACCGAACAGCGTCATCCCGCCGTAGCTGCGCAACAATCCGGACAGCGGCAGAGTGCCATCGTCGCGGCGTTGCGTCTCCCAACCGGAATCCCTGCCCGCCAATACCTCGGCCACGCCGCGCGACTGCACGTACATCGTGATCGGCGCCATCAGCGCGGCCAACAGCGTCTCCAACAGCATGCTGGCGAACGAACGCAGCGCGCCGCCGCAGCCGCGGCGCAGATTGCGGTCGAACAGCATCGCGACATAGCCCAATACCTTGGGCGCCAGCAGGATCGTCATCGTGAACACGAACACCCAGACGAAGCGCTCCGGATCCTGCGCGCGCCAGAACGCGGTCGGCGAAAACCCGGACAGACTGATATTGCCCCACGACAAACCCGCGTGGTACAGCGGTATCGCCAACCCGACCAGCATCAGCATCGCCCACATCGGCGCGGTGAAGTACTGGCCGATGCCGATCAACAGGTGCCAGCGGCTGACCCAGTGCAGGCCCTTGGCCGGCAGCACCGCCGCGTGCTGCAGATTGCCCTGGCACCAGCGGCGGTCGCGCACCAGCATGTCGGTCAGCGACGGCGGCCCTTCCTCGTAACTGCCCGGCAGGCCGGGCACCATGTACAGCGCCCAGCCGCCGCGTCGCAGCAACGCGGCCTCGACGAAATCGTGGCTAAGCACGGTGCCGCCGAAAGGCTTGTGCCCGCGCAGTTCCGGCAACCCGGCGTGCGCGGCGAAGGCGGCGGTGCGGATGATCGCGTTGTGGCCCCAGTAATTGCTCTCGGGCCCGTGCCACCAGGCGATGCCGTGCGCGACGATCGGCCCGTAGACGCGGCCGGAGAACTGCTGCATGCGCGCGAACAGGGTATTGCCGTTGACCACCACCGGGAAGGTCTGGATCAGCGCGATGTCGGGATAGCGCTCCATGGTCCCGGCCAGGCGCACGATGGTGTCGCCGGTCATCAGGCTGTCGGCGTCCAGGATCAGCATCTGCGGATAGGCGCCGCCGAAGCGGCGCACCCACTCGGCGATGTTACCGGCCTTGCGCTCGGCGTTGTCGGTGCGGCGGCGATAGAACAGACGTCGCGTATCGCCGAGGCGTTCGCGCAGCGCCGCGAAAGCCGCTTCCTCGGCGGCCTGCACGGCCGGACGCGTGGTATCGCTGAGCACGAAGAAATCGAAGCGGTCGGCCTGGCCGGTGGCGGCGACCGATTCGTAGATCGCCTGCAGCCCGGCGAACAGGCGTTCGGGATCCTCGTTGTAGGTCGGCATCAACAACGCGGTGCGGGTGGACAACGGCGGCAGCGGATCGTGCGGCGACAAGCCCAGCCGCGCGTGCGGTCGCGACAGCAGGCGCAGGAAGCCGGCGACGGCGCTGACGAAGGCCTGCGCGATCCACGCGAACAGCGCGACGAACAGCAACAGCAGCAGCGCTTCCAGCAGGTCGATGCCGCCGCCGCGCAGCAGCCACCAGATCTGGTATGCCGCCACCAGCGTCAACACCGCAGAGCCGCCGATCACGCAGGCGCGGCGCCAGGCCATGCCGCTCGGCGCCGAAGGCAGCCTGCCGCGCGGCGTGCTGCCTTCGCGCAGGGACTGGATCGGCATCGCCATCGGCGTTTCCGCGGGCAGCAGCGGCGCCGGCGCGGGCGGCGCGGGCGGAGGCGGCGCGGCGATCACGGATTCCATCGGTATAGCCAGGTTTCGGAGAGCGCGCCTTTCGCATCCACCAGACGCGCGCGCAGTTCGGCATCGGCCTGTCCGCCCGCGTCCACTTCGAAACTCATCCGCCAATGTCCGGTTTCGGCGTTACGGTAGGCCACTGCGTTGCGCAGCGCGCCTTTCGACGCCAGCGCATCGACTTTCACCTTCGCGTCCGCCGGCAGCGAGTCCAGTCGTCCGCCGTAGAGCTCGATCACCACCAGGCGGCTGCCGGCCTTGGGCGCCTTGCCGATGCGCGTGCTGCCGACCACGGCAAGGTCGCGTTGCCAGGCGTGGTCCACGCACCAGTGCAAGCGATAGCGGAAACGGTACTCGCGGCCGGCGGCGAACGCTTGCTTGGGCCGCCAGAACGCGACGATGTTGTCGTGGTATTCGTCGACGGTCGGAATCTCGACCAGCGTCACCGCGCCTTCGCCCCAGTCGCCGATCGGTTCCACCCACAGGCTGGGACGTTTCTGGTAGCCGGCTTCCAGATCCAGGTAATCGGAGAACGCGCGCTTGCGTTGCATCAGTCCGAAACCGCGCGGGTTGTCGTCCTGGAAGGCGCTCATCTGCACCGCCTTCGGATTCTGCAGCGGGCGCCACACTTGTTCGTTGCGGCCGTTGAGCAGCGCCAGGCCATCGGAGTCGTGCACGGCCGGACGGTAGTCGTCGACGCCGAGCCGGTCGCTGGCGTCGAAGTCGAACATGCTGGTCAGCGGCGCGATGCCCGCACGCGCCAGTTCGACGCGCGGATACAAGCGCATGTCGACGTCGAACACCGTCTCCACGCCGGGCTTGATGCTGAAGCGGAACGCCGCGGCCGCGCTCGGACCGTCGAGCAGCGCGTGCACGACGGCCGCGTCGGCGCCTTTGGCGGGCCGTTCCAGCCAGAACGCCTTGAACACGGGAAACTCTTCGGGTTCCGGATCGCCGGTCTTCAAGGCCAACCCGCGCGCGGACAGCCCATAGCTCTGGCCCTTGGCGACCGCGCGGAAATAGCTGGCGCCGAGGAAGGCGGCGATCTCGTCGAAGTAGTCGGGCCGGTTGATCGGGCCATGCAGACGGAAACCGGCGAAGCCCAGATCACGCACGTTCGGCGCCGGCGAGCGGCCGTAGGTGAACATGTCCGGCGCGTACACCACCGGCGCCGCCTGGCCGTCGACGACTTCGTAGATGTCGACGCGATCCTTGTGCAGGAAGCCGCGGTGGAAAAACTGCGCCTGGAACGGCACGCCCGTATCCCGCCACAACGCGCGGTCCGCCCGATAGCGGTAGTCGCGGTACTGGTCGTAGCCGATCTTGGCCAGCGCGGCCGGCAGATCGGTCGACGGCGGCTGGTAGGGCTTGGCCGCCAGACCGCGTGCCAAGCCGGCCACGGTGTCGTCGCCGAAGGGCGAAACATCAGCGCTTGCGTTCGCCGCAAACGTTTTCATGCCGCCGGCCAATGCCAACAGCGGCAACGACAATCCCGCCAAAAGGACTTTTCGACGACGCACCCGAACTCCTCGCCACGCTACGCAGCCGTGAACTATACGAGCTGCGCACGCACTGGAATGTAAATCCGGCGTGAGCGTGGACGAGGATGCGTATTGACATCTCGAATGGTGCTTCCCAGGCCGGTGGCACGGAAGCGTCCACCAAGTTCGGGTGGAACGTGCTGCGAAGCCGCCCGTGCGGCACCGGCCTAGCCGGACAAAGGTGGGATGCGCCCACCTTTGTTCGTTACAGATCCACGCCGAAACCGACGCCGGCCGATGAATCGTCGCCGCTGAACGCTCCGCCGAGGGTGAACGACGCGCGTGCGCCGAGGCGTTTGCCGTAGCCGATGGATAGCGCCTGCTCGCCGCCCATCGAGCCGGCGCCGATGGCCAAACGGCCGCGAGCGCCATTGCCGTTGGCGGCGTTAGCGGTCATTTGCACCATCGCTGTGCCCATCGCGCCTACGCGATCGTTGCGGCGGTCCTGATGGCGGAACCGGTCATCGATTTCGCGACGCAGGTTGCCGATATCCGCACCGACGAGCTCCAGGACGCGCTGATCGGTGTAAGCCTTGGCTTGGCTCAAGGTCTGAGCGTCGCCCGTTTGCATTTGACGGACGTTGGCCGCGTCGGTCGCCTGCGCGCCATCGGCGACGTTGGCGATTTGGCGCTCGGCCCCCGCCGCACCCACCGATACGGTGTTCGCGCGATCTGCGATCGAGCCGCTGCCCAACGCGACGCTGTTCTCCGCATTCGCCTTGGCGGCGCGGCCGATGGCGGTGGCGCCGATCGCGCCGGCGGCGCTGTTGGCGCCGATGCTGGTGGTGTGGTCCTGGCTGGCATTGGCCAACCAACCGTTCGCGGTGGCGTTGACCGAACCGGTCGCTTGCGCGCCCGCGCCGAAAGCCGTGCCGAACTTGCCGGAAGCCACGGTATCCGCCGTCAATCCGTTGCCGAAAACGGTGCGGCCGCCGATGGCCGTGCTGCCTTCGCCGGTCGCCTGCGAGAAGGCGCCCATCGCGGTGGCGCCTTGCTGGGTGGCGTCGCTGTTGCCGCCGAACGAAGTCGTGTTGTCGGCGGCCGCGTTCGCCAGCCAGCCGTTCGCGGTGGCGTTGCTGCCCAAGGCCTGCGCGCCGCTCCCGACCGCGGTGGCGAAGCGGCCCGAGGCGGTGGTCAGCTCGTTCCTGTCGATGGCGCCGTCGCCATCCAGATCGAATGCGCCGCCGACCGCGGTACCGCCCGCGCCGGTCGCTCGAGCGAATGCGCCGACCGCAGTCGCGGCTTCGCTTCGGGCGTCGCTGTTGCTGCCGAGCGCGGTGCTGCGGTCGGCGTCGGCCGTAGCGAGCCATCCGTTAGCCACGCTATTGGCGCCCAACGATTGCGCACCGCTGCCCACCGCGGTAGCGAACGCCCCGCTGGCCCTCGTGCGTTCGTTGTCGCTGATCGTGCCGTCCTGGTTACGGTCCAACCCGCCGCCGATGGCGACGCTACCGCTGCTGGCGGCTTCGCTGAATGCGCCATTGGCGACGCTCCCTATTCCGCTGGCGCTGCTTTCGAATCCGACGGCGGTGCCGTCATCCACCGAGAAGGCGCTCGTTCCCAGAGAAGTGCCTTGATTGCCTTCGGCATTCGCATCGGCGCCGATCGCAACGCTGTCGTTGCTGGGCGTATTCGCGCCGGCGCCGATCGAGATGCTGCGGCCGCCGGTGACGCTCGCATCATTGCCGATGGCGATGCCATCGTCGGCTGCAACGACGCCCGCGCCGCTGCCCAATGCGATGGCGTTGTCGCTGCCAACGCCGACCGTGGCGCTGTCGCCGATCGCCACCGAGAATTCGCCGCCCGAGTTCGTCGCGGTGCCTATACTGATCGCGGATTCGTTCGACGCAGTGGAACCGCTACCCAAAGCGATCGATCCGAGGCCATCACCCTGGCTGTTGGTGCCCATCGCGATAGCGCCGCTGGCGAAGGCGCCCGCGCTGTTCCCGATGGCGATCATGTTGCTATTGCCGCCCGGATTACCCAACTGACCCGATTCCGCCCCGCCGCCGATAGCGATGCCGCCATCCACGAATGAGCCCGCCGATGAACCGATGGCGACGCCGCTGTCGCCCTGCGCCTGGCTGTTTCCGAGCGCAACGCTATTGGCGCCGCCGGCCACCGCGCTGCCGCACGCCAATGCGTTGCTGTTGGCATCCACAACGCCATTAGTAGGCAGGCCGGGGCCGCTGTGCTCCAGCACGCACTTATCGCCGGCGGTCGCCGTGCCGCTGACGGCCAATGCGACCGCCGCAGCAAGGACATGAAGACAGGAGCGGCCGTTGGCGGCTCGCCGGTGATGGATCGGTTTCATAAGAACGCCTCGTGGGAGGTGCGCGCACGCACGAAAGAAGGGCGCGCAGTGTGTTCGACGTCACGTTTCGCCGATATGGGGAAACGGCAGTGCCGCGAACCCGCCCTAGGCAGGGCGAAAATCATGTCGGTGGTCGGTGGCCGGACGGCCTAGAAGGCATCGATTCGCTACGGCTCCGGTCGCCGTATGCGGGCGGAAGCGCCGAATCGCTGGCGTTTGATCACCGGCTTGCGCATGAGAGGCGACGATCCGATGCCCCCGGATGGCCAAGCCTATTGTTGCCCTTGCCTGTGCTGGAATTCGAAATCGGCTTCGAGTTGCGCGAAATCCGGCGACGCTGCACCCAAAGGGGTCGCCTACATCGCCTATTCCTTCGCTCAGGTGCTCTTCTCGCCACCGTTCCCTACTCGCCGGGCAGCTGTCGCTGCAACGCTTCTGATCCAAGCGACCATGAAGTGGTATGCCTCCGGAGCACTGCCGGGATAGTCGAGGCCGTGGCCGCCTTCGGGAAAGACCCGATATTCAAAGTTTGAGCGGCCGTCTTTGATCAGTCTTTCCAAACGCGAGACCGACAGTTCGACCGGTATGCTGTTGTCGCGGCCGCCGAATACCCAGAGCGAAGGAAGCGAAAGGCTCGATAGAACGATGCGCGGGTCGAAGTCGTCCGTGCGATGCGGCACCGACCTCATGCGCCTCCTTATGTCGGCAGCGGAGGCATACATGGAGAAGTTCCGAATCTTCTTCGCGAATGCACTGAAGTTCAGCTCTTCGCTCAAGGTGCAAACCGGTCCGCTCCACAAGACCATGAACGCGGTGTCCGGCGATTTGCTCGCCGCGATCGGAGCGACCCAACCGCCCTGGCTTATGCCTATCAATCCGGTCGGGACTCCTTTCAACCGGGGATGTTCCCCGATGACACGAAGGCCCGCCGCAGCGTCCTCCGCCAGCAGGGTGAAGGCGGCCGCATCGTCCCGGTCCTGAAAAACGCCGCCCGACTCGCCGATCCCGCGCTTGTCGTATGTCAGCACAGCGAATCCGTCGCTCGCCAGCAACTGGGCCAAGGCCGTCATCCGCAAGCTATCCGGCCTTGCGGACCCATGGACGAGAACCACCGCCGCTGCGGGAACATTCCCTTCAGGCAAGTACAGGGTTCCGGACAAGGCAACGCCGGCATTCCCGAACACGACGTCTTCAGATGCGACCGACGATCTGGATTCGGCGCGCATGACGAGACAGAGGAACAGCAGTAGCCCGCCGATGGCCGCAGCAGTACTCGAAGGTCTCCGATGATTCATGCTACCGGTCCAAACTCGGCTCCCGAAGACAGCTGCCGCAAGCCCCGCTCAGCCTTCCATCTGCTCCAGTTCCTTGCCCTTGGTCTCGTGCACGTACCTAAGCACGAAGAACACCGAAATCACGGCGGCGATGGTATACAACCCGTAGGTCGCGGCCAGGCCGATGCCGGCCAGCAGGATCGGGAAGGTCACGGTAATCCCGAAGTTCGAGCCCCACTGGGCCGCGCCGGCCACCGCCAACGCCGAACCGCGGATCTGGTTGGGGAACATCTCGCCCAGCATCACCCACATCACCGGTCCCCAGGAACCGTTGAAGAAGATCACGTAGACGTTGGCCGCGACCAAGGCCAGCGTGCCCATCGAATCGGACAGCGACAACTTGCCGCTGGCATCCAGGGAACCGCTGGCGAAAGCCAGTGTGACCAGCGCGAGCGACACCGCCATGCCCGCCGAGCCGATCCACAGCAGCGGCTTGCGGCCGATCTTGTCGATCAGCATCACCGTCACCAGACAAGCGCCGATGCTGAGCGCGCCGGACAGCACGTTGATCAGCAGCGCATCGTTCTCGGAAAAGCCCACCGCCTGCCACAGCACCGCGCCGTAGTAGAACACCACGTTGATGCCGACCAACTGCTGGAAGGTGGCCAGGCCGATGCCGACCCAGACGATCGGCCGCAGCTTGCCGGTGGCCTTGCTGATTAGGTCCGACAGACGCGGGCGGTGATGGTCGCGCGACAGTGTGGCGTCGATCTCGGCCAGCTTGGTGCCTGCTTCCTGCGCGCCATAAAGCCGGGTCAGCACTTTCAGCGCATCTTCCTTGCGGCCCTTCACCACCAGGTAGCGCGGACTCTCGGGAATGAACAGCAGCAGCGACAGGAACAACGCCGACGGAATCGCCTGCATCCAGAACATCCAGCGCCAGGCCGCGTGTCCCAACCATAACGACTCGGTGGAAGCGCCCGCCGCTTTGGCGAGCAGGTAGTTGCTGAGGAAGGCGCAGAACAAGCCGCTGATGATCGCGATCTGCTGCACCGTCGCGAGCCGGCCGCGATAGCGCGCCGAAGCCACTTCGGCGATGTAGGCCGGCGACATCACGCTGGCCGCGCCCACCGCGAAGCCGCCCAGCACGCGCGCGACGATGAACGCCAGCGAGGTGTCCGCCATGCCCGCGCCGATCGCCGACGACAGGAACAACACCGCCGAGATGATCAGCACCGTGCGCCGGCCCCAACGATCGGCCAGGCGCCCGGCGAAGAACGCGCCGAACGCGCAGCCCAGCAGCATCGAAGCCACTTCGAATCCGGTGCCCGCCGAGCTGGATTGGAAGGTCTGCTTGAGCCCGTCGACGGTGCCGTTGATCACGCCGCTGTCGAATCCGAACAGGAATCCGCCGATGGTGGCCACGCAGCTGATCAGGACGATCAGGCGGGTATTCTCCCCACTGGCGACGACCGGTTGCGGAATGGATGCGCTCATCGTGGGACACCTCGGCGATGTGGAGGGTGGGCTAACGGACGTTCGAAGCGGAGTATTACGGAGATGAGGCCTGCGCAGCCAGCGGCTCGCTGGCCGGCGCGTCCGCGCGAGCCTGCGCAGGATCGGGCTTCGCGGCGGCCGGATACAGCACGATCAGCTTGCGCAGCACGCCGTTGGTCCAGCCGAAGCCGTCCTGCAGCGGATACTCGCCGCCGCCGCCGACGGCCGCGCCGGTGACGTCGTACTTCTCCACCAGCTTGCCGGTCTTCTTGTACAGGGCGATGTTCAGGCGCATCCAGCGCTCGGCGATGGTCGTCGCCAAGTCCTTTTGCCCGTAGGCGTTGAGGCCTTGGATCGCGATCCACTGCAGCGGCGCCCAGCCGTTGGGCGCGTCCCATTGCTGGCCGGTGTCGATGGTCGTGGTCGACAGGCCGTGCGGCTGCAGCAGCGACGCGCGGACGCGTTCTGCGACCTGGTCGGCCTGGCGCTGCTCGGCGATGCCGAAGAACAGCGGGTACAGCGTGGCCGCGGTGACGTGGTCGGTCCGCTTGTCCTCTTTCCACAGATAGTCCGAGAACACGCCCAGTTCCGGATTCCACAAATGGCGCAGGATCGCGGCCTTGCGTTCGTCGGCGCGCTTGCGCATCTGTGCGGCCTTGTCCGTCTGGCGCGAGGCGGCGTACGCCTCGGCGAGTGTGGTTTCCAGGTTGTACAGCAGGCTGTTCAAGTCGGGCGGCGCGATGTCGACGACACGGATCGTCGCCAACGTCTTGCCGTCGGCCAGCCAGCGCGAACTGAAATCCCAGCCGCTTTCGGCGCCGGCGCGCAGGTTGCGGTAGACCTCGGCGAGCGGACGGCCGGATGCGGCCGCGGTGGCCACATCGTTGCCGTAGCTTTCTTCGCGCGGCGTGTCGCAATCGTCCCAATAGCGGTTGAGCAGCGCGCCATCGGCCAGGCGGACGACCCGGCGATGCGCCTGTCCGCGCGCCAAGCCTTCGCTGCCCTCCATCCAGAAAGCGTATTCCTTCTCCAGTTGCGGCAAATACGCCGTCAGCGTCTTCTTGCCGTCGCGCTCGGCCAGCAAGTTCACCATGGCCGCGAAGAACGGCGGCTGCGAGCGGCCCAGGTAGTAGGTGCGGTTGCCGTTCGGGATGTGGCCGTAGTGGTCGATCAGCCAGGCGAAGTTCCTGACCATATCCACGGCCAGGTCGTGGCGGCCGCTTTCCTCCAGGCCCAGCATCGTGAAATAGGAATCCCAGTAGTAGATCTCGTTGAAGCGCCCGCCGGGCACGATGTAGCGGTACGGCAGCGGCAGCAGCGAGGTGCGGCCGTCGCTGGTGCCCGGCTTGCGCTCGAGCACGGTCCACAGCGCGTCGATGTGCTGGCGCACGTCGTGGTCGGGGTTGGTGCGGTAATCGTGATCGTTCTCCGGCGGCTGTACGAACTGTTCGGCGAGGAATTTCTTCAGATCGAAACCGGGCTGCGCGCGCAGGTTCTCGTATTCGGCGACGATGCCGGCCGGCGGCTGGGTGGGCCGCGAATCCATCAGCCATTTGCCGTCCGGCAGCGCTTTCTGCGCGTCTTCGAACAAGCGGCCGTAGAGCTGCGGATAGCCCGGAACGCAGGTCTGGGCGAACGCCGGCGCGCATAACAGCGACAGCCAGCACAGCAATATCCAGACGGCCTTGTTCGTATGCGGCATGCGCATCGGTTTCTCCCGGCGGCGATGACGATGCCGTAAGCATAAGCGAGTCGCGCGCTCGCCGTTCACGCATCTTGCGCGCAGAAGCATCGCATTCCGATCATGTTGCAACGCAATGCGGCGCTCCCGGGCGCTGAATACGTATTCAGGGATATTGCGGATGCGCATTTACATGCGTTACATGCGCGGGCGATCACTTTTTTTGCACATTAGCGCAGCGAAGATCGGGTATCGCTGCGGCATGGCCGTTCGCGACACAGGGGACAACCGTCCGCACGGCCTTGGGTCGATGCGGCTCGCCTGCGAGCGTGGAGATCCTTGAAGATGGCTGCATCCCGATCGTTGCATTTACTCGCACGGATCGCGGCCTTCCTATCTCTTTCTTCTGTCGCCGTCGCCGCTCGCGCGGCCGGGATCGCCGCATTGCGCCGTTCCTGCGGCATTCCTTGGTCCGTGGAGGGAGCACCATGAGTCGTTTCAACCGTCGTTATGCGCTGTCGGCCGCCATCGCGGCGGCGTTGCTGCCTTTGTGCGCGCAAGCGCAGACGCAAACGCCGCCGGATGCCGCGCCGACGCAGGAGCCGACGCCGCAGCAGGCGCAAGCGCAAGCGCCGGCACAAACTCCGCAGCCTGCCGCGGAGAAGGCCACCACGCTCGACACCGTGGTCGTGACCGGCAGCGCGTCGGGAGGCGTGAAGAAGCTTGAAGCCAGTTACAACATCGTCACCGCCAACGCGGAGGAGATCAAACAGGCCAATCCCAAGAGCACCGCGGATCTGCTCAAGATATCGCCGGGACTCTGGCCGGAATCCACCGGCGGCCAGACCGGCGCCAACATCGAGATCGCCGGCTTTCCCGGCGGCGGCGATGCCCCCTATTTCTCCACGCTGCTGATGGGCTCGCCGGTGTACGGCATGCCGACGCTGTCGTTCTTCGAAACCACCACCCTGATCCGGCTCGACGACACCATCGAATCCGTCGAGATCCTGCAAGGCGGTCCCTCGGTCGTGTTCGCGGACGGGCAGATGGGCGCCACCGCCAATTTCCTGCTCAAGACCGGCAGCGAGATTCCCACCGGCAGCGTCGGCGTGACCTGGGGCGACGAAGGTCTGTGGCGGCTGGACGCGTTCTCCGGCTTCAAGATCGCCGAAGACTGGTACGGCAGCATCGGCGGCTTCTGGCGCAGCTCGGACGGCGTGCGCGATCCGGAATTCAAGGCCGACGAGGGCGGCCAGCTGACCGCCACCCTGTCGCACGACTTCGACCGGGGCAACCTGACCCTGTATGCGCGCTACCTCAACGACAAAAACCAGTTCATCACGCCGATCCCGGTGATCCAGCGCGGCGAAGACGACTTCAGCGCTTATCCGGGGTTCGATCCGCTCACCTCCACGTACAACAGCAAGGCGATCCAGCACGTGCGCCTGCCCGGCTACCCCGGCGGCGGCATCGACGCGGATCTGGCCGACGGCCGCGGCGCGAAGTTCGTCTTCATCGGCGGCAACTTCGACTACGAATTCGACAACGGCTGGTCGATCAGCGACAAGTTCCTGTACGACGAGGGCGATGCCGACACCAACGCCTTGTTCTCCGGCAACAATCCGGCCTCGCTCAACGACATGCTCTACACGCCGGACCTGGCGGGCGGCCTGGAACTGCCGGCCGGCTCGGCCACGGCCAATTTCGTCGGCGGCGGCGCGGTGCCGCTCGACCAGAGCGTGATCCATCAGGGCTGGTGGCACATCCACAAGCGCCTGAAGAGCATCAACAACGACTTCCGCCTCAGCAAGGAACTGTTCGAGGGCAATACCCTCACCATCGGCGTCTACGTCAACCACTACACCATGAACGACAAGTGGGCGCTGGGCAATCAGATGATGATGACCAATACGCCGAACGCGCGGCCGATCACGGTCAGCTACGTGGGCACCGACGGCAATGTCCATCAGGCCACCGACAGCCAGGGCCTGCTCGACTACGGCACCTTCAACATCGCCCAGCACGGCAGCGCCACCAACACGGCGTTCTACCTGTCCGATTCATGGCGCATCGGCAAGTGGCTTCTGGATCTGTCCGGACGCATCGAGAACATGGATGCGACCAATAACGTGTGCAACTTCCAAAACAATGTGGACGCCGACGGCGACGGCGTCACCGATTTCGTCGACTTGGACGGGAACCCGCTGACCGAGTACGACAATCATGTGCCCGTCTGCGACGGCACTTTCGCCAAGACCGGATACAAAAAGACCCACCCGTCCTGGACCGCGGGCGCCAACTATTCGTTCACCGACCGCATGTCGGCGTACGGACGCGTCAACACCGGCGGCCACTTCCTCGATTTCGACAACGGCATCCGCGGCAGCACCACCGCGAACACGCCGCCGATGCACAGGGTCCGCAACTACGAAATAGGCTTCAAGTACCAGTCCGACTTGCTGTACGCGGACATCAGCGCCTATCGCCGCAAGTTCACCGGCCTGCCCTTCCAGCCGACCGATGGCGCCGGCACGCCGGTGGGCACGCCTCTGATCTACGGTTCCGACTCCTGGGGCGTCAATTTCATCGGCGCGTTGACGCCGGTCGAGAACCTGCGCTTCGAGCTGGTGGCCAATTACCTGGACGGCGAATACACCGACTTCGACGCCTGCTTCCCGTACGTCGACATCAACGGCAACAATGCCTGCCAGCCGATCGAAGGGCAGCAATTGCAGCGCCAGCCCAAGCTGCGCTACATGTTCACGCCTAGCTACAAGTTCGTCTTCGGCTGGGGCGACATCAGGCCCTACGTCACCTACACCTCCGTCGGCAACCACACCCAGGACCAGTCCGGCTTGCAGCAGCTGGGCTCGTACCACACCCTGGATTTCGGCGTGACCGCCAACGTCGGCGTGCATTGGCAGTTCAACCTCCGCGGCACCAACGTAACCAACGAGCTGGGTTTGACCGAGAGCAATTCGCGCATCTTCGGCACCGCCTCCAGTGCGGGCGGCGTGCTGCTGGCGCGTCCGCTCGAGGGCCGCGAGATCAACTTGCAGGCGAAGTACCTCTGGTGATGCATGGCGCCGACGGGACGGGCCGATGCGGGCCGCGATGAAGTCGGCGCTGCCGGCGTTGCTGGCCGGAACGCTGTCGCTCGCCGCGTTCGCCGCGGACGCGCCGCTGCGGTTCCGCGTGACGGAAGGGGAGACGCTCAACGCCTTCTACCGGCACGGCCCGGCCGCGGCGCATCTGTTGTTGAATTCGGGACGCAAGCCGCGCGTGCTGGTGGCGTTCCCGGCCGGCAATAGCGGCGTCGGCGTCTGGTTCGAGGAGACCGACGCGCCCGTGCGCTGGACCTTGGACACGGTGGAAGGGCTGGCCCGAGACGACGAACGCGGCCGGCCCTTGCATGGGATCGTGGCCGAGGCGAGCGTCGATGCGCCGCGCCTGGTGATTCGCGATGCCGTACTCGGCAGCGTGCGCGTGCTGCGCGATTTCCAGCTTGGGATCGCATATCCGGCAGCAGTCGCCACCGCCGCGAAAACGTCGGCGGGACGAACCGTCGTCTGGTCGCGGCCGCGCATCGACGGCGCGCCCGGTTACGAAATCTCGATCGAACTCCGAAACGGACGCGTGAGCGGCGGCGGCGGCGGCGCGCCGCTGGCGCTCGAGCCGGCGCGCAAGGGCGAGCCGATGCAGTTGCGCATCGTCGCGCTCACCGGCGAAAAGCCGCTCACGCCGCTCGACGCCCGCGCCTTGTTCGACCGATCGGCCGGCGACGATGCGCACGTCCGCGAGGTGCTGCAATTCCTGAGCTACGAGGAAAAGTTCCTGGCCGGCTCGTGGCGCTTCGACACCTATTTCGGACGGGACACGTTGATGTCGCTGCGCCTGCTGATGCCCGCGTTGCGGCCGGAAGCGATCGAGGACGGCTTGGCTTCGGTATTGGAGCGGCTGAACCCGCAGGGCGAAGTCGCGCACGAAGAAGACATCGGCGAGTTCGCGCTGCTGCGCCATCGCAAGGAGAACGGTCCCGGGTCCGCTTACGACGACGCGCCGATCTACGACTACAACATGGTCGACGACGACAGGATGCTGGCGCCGGTGGCCGCTGCCTATCTGCTCGACGATCCACGCAGCCGCGGCCGCGCCGCTGCGTTCCTCGCCCGCAAGACCTCGGCCGGCGAGCCGCTGGGCGCCGCGCTGGCGCGCAACTTCGCCTTCGTGCTCGATTCCGCCGCAGCTTTCGCGCGGGAGTCGGTCGCCGCGAACCTGATCGCGCTCAAACCCGGCCGCGATGCCGGGCAGTGGCGCGACAGCCGCGAGGGATTGGCGGGCGGCCGCTATGCCTACGATGTCAACGCGGTGTTCGTGCCGGCGGCGTTGGACGCCATCGCGCGTTTCCAACAGGCGGGGTCGCTGCAGCGTTATGCGACGCCGCAGCAACTGCGCGCGTTCTCGGCCGCCGGCGAACGGGCCGCACGATGGCGCGCGCACGCGCCGACGCTGTTTCGCCAGACAATCCCCGTTGCTAAGGCCAAGGACGGCATTTCGCGTTACGCAAAGGCCGAAGGCATCGATCCGGCGCCGGCGCTGGCCAGCGTGCCGCAGGAAGCGTTGCGCTTCGACGCGCTGGCCTTGGACGCGACAGGCCGGCCGATCCCGGTCCTGCATTCCGACGGCGGGTTCGCGTTGCTGTTCCTGAAACCCGGTGCGCAAGAGGTGCGCGACATGGCCGAAACCATGTTGCGGCCCTTCCCCGCGGGCCTGCTGACCGACGCCGGCCTGTTGGTCGCCAACCCCGCGTACGCCGACCGCGGCATCGCAGAAGCGTTCGGCCGCAACGCTTATCACGGTACGGTGGTCTGGTCTTGGCAGCAGGCCCTGCTGGCCGCCGGACTCGCGCGCCAATTGCAGCGCGACGACCTGCCCGCCGATGTCCGGGCGCTGTTGCGCGACGGGCAACGCCGGCTATGGCGCGCGATCGACGCTAGCCGCGCGATGCGCGCGTCCGAGCTATGGTCGTGGTCCTACGCCGACGGCCGCTACCGTGCAGAACCCTTCGGCCAGAACGCCGGCGACGCCGACGAATCCAATGCCGCGCAGCTGTGGAGCACGGTGTACCTGGCCATTCCGCCGCCATGACAACCGGATCCGGATCCGACGGCTTCCGCCTCGAAAACATGCCATCGCGGCCTTTCGGCCGACGTCATCCCACGGCCGGCATCTTCGCGATCAGCTTGTCCAACGTAATCGGATACTCGCGCACGCGTATCCCGGTGGCGTTGTAGATCGCGTTCGCCACCGCTCCGCCGACGCCGCAGATGCCCAGTTCGCCGACGCCCTTGGCCTTCATCGGCGAGGAGATCGGATCGGTCTCGTCCAGGAAGACCACTTCCTGATGCGGTATGTCGGCGTGTACCGGCACTTCGTAGCCGGCCAGGTCGTGGTTGACGAAGAAACCCAGGCGCCGGTCGACGGCCAACTCCTCCATCAGCGCAGCGCCCGCGCCCATGGTCATCGCGCCGATCACCTGGCTGCGCGCCGATTTCGGGTTGAGGATGCGGCCCGCGGCGCAGACCGCGAGCATGCGCCGGATCCGGATCTCGGCGGTGTAGGCGTCCACGCCCACTTCCACGAAATGCGCGCCGAAGGTGGCTTGCTGGAACTTCTTGGACAAGTCGCCGAACTCGATGCTGTCCTCGGCGACAAGTTCGCCTTCCTTCGCGGCCTCGGCCAGGGTCAGTCTTCGTCCATCGACGCGCACCTCGCCGTCGACGAATTCGGCCGTGGCCGCATCGACGCCCAACTTCTGCGCCACCGCCTCGCGCAGTTTCATGCAGGCCGCATAGACGCCCGCCGTCGAGCTGTTCGCGCCCCATTGGCCGCCCGACCCGGCCGATACCGGGAAGCTGGAATCGCCCAGTTTCACCACCACCCGCTCCAGCGGCACGCCCATCATCTCCGCCGCGGTCTGGGCGATGATGGTGTAAGTGCCAGTGCCGATGTCGGTCATATCGGTTTCGACCGTGACCGTACCGCGATCGTCCAGGCGCACGCGCGCCCCGGACTTCATCACCAAATTGTTGCGGTAGGCGGCCGCCACACCCATGCCGACCAGCCAGCGGCCGTCGCGGACCTGGGCCGGCTTCGCGCGGCGCTTGTTCCAACCGAACTTGTCGGCGCCGGTGCGCAGGCACTCCACCAGGTTGCGCTTGGAGAACGGCCGCTCCGGTTTTTCCGGATCCACCTGGGTATCGTTGAGGATGCGGAAAGCGACCGGATCCATGCCGAGTTTTTCGGCCATCTCGTCCACCGCCGCTTCCAGCGCCATCATGCCCGGCGCCTCGCCGGGTGCGCGCATCGCATTGCCTTCCGGCAGATCCAGCGCCGCCAGCCGCAGCGCGCACTTGCGGTTCGCCCCAGCGTAGAGCCAGCGCGTTTGCTGGGTCGCCACTTCGGGGTCGCCGCCCGGCAGGTCGCCGGACCAGCTTTCGTGCGCGATGGCATCGATCTTGCCGTTCTTGTCGCAACCGATGCGGATGCGCTGGATCGTGGCGGGCCGATGGGTGGTGTTGTTGAACATCAGCGGCCGCGGCAGCGCCACCTTCACCGGACGCTTGGCGGCTTTCGCGCCGAGCGCGGCGAGCAGCGCATCAGCGCGCAGGAAGAGTTTCCCGCCGAAACCGCCGCCGATGTAAGGGGAATCCAGGCGCACCTTCTCCGCCGGGATGCCCAAGGTCCGCGCCATGTCCTGCTTGCCCCAGTTGATCATCTGGTTGGCGGTCCACAACGTCAGTTCGTCGCCGTTCCAAGCCGCGATCGACGCGTGCGGTTCCATCATCGCGTGCGATTGGTCGGGTGTGGTGTAGGTGACGTCCAGCTGCACCGGCGCGTTCGCGAAACCGGTGTCGAAATCGCCCGCGCCGGTGTCCGGATCGTTCTTGGGCACGACCGCCGCGTCCTTGGCCCGTGCGAGGTCGTATTGGCCCTTCGCGCGGCTGTAGTCGACGCGCACCAGCTGCGCGGCGGCGCGCGCCTGTTCGAAAGTCTCGGCGACGACCAGGGCGATCGCCTGGTGGTAGTGCTGGATCTCCGGCCCGCCGAGCAGGTGCGCGGTATTGAACCTGCCCTTGCTCAGCTTGCCGGCGTTGCGTGCGGTGACCACCGCGAGCACGCCGGGCGCCTTCTGCGCGGCGCCGGTGTCGATGGACACGATGCGGCCTTTGGCGATGGTCGCGCCGACGACGTAACCGTAGGCCTGGTTCGGCGCCACGTCATGGCGCTCATAGGCGTAGGGCGCGGTACCCGTGGTCTTGAGCGGCCCGTCGATGCGATCGGTCGGCTTGCCGACGACCTTGAGCCGGTCGATCGGATTGGTGGTGGCGGGCGTATCGAATTTCATGCCTTGGCTCCTGCTTCCACCAGCACCGCGGCGATGGTGCGTTCGACCAGCGGTACCTTGAAGGCGTTGTGTTCGGTCGTCTTCGCGTCCGCCAACAGGCGTGCGGTGGCGGCCTTCGCACCGCGCGGCAGCTCGGACTCGGCGGCTTCGTCGCGCCACGGCTTGTGCGCCACGCCGCCCAGCGCGATGCGCCCGCTGCCGTCGCGCTGCACGACCGCCGCGACCGAGACCAGGGCGAAAGCATAGGACGCGCGATCGCGCACTTTGCGATAGAAGTGCTTGCCGCCGAGCGGCTTTGGCAAGGTCACCGCAGTGATCAACTCGCCGGCCGTCAATGCGGTTTCCACTTGCGGCGTATCGCCGGGCAAGCGGTGGAAATCGGCGATCGGGATGCTGCGCACGCTGCCGTCGGGCTTCACCGTCTCCACGGCGGCGTCGAGCGCGCGCATCGCCACCGCCATGTCGCTGGGATGCGTGGCGATGCAGGCCTGGCTGGCGCCGACGATCGCGTGCTGCCGGCTGAAGCCGCCGATCGCCGCGCAGCCGCTGCCCGGCAGGCGCTTGTTGCAAGGTTGGGCGGTGTCGTAGAAATACGGGCAGCGCGTGCGCTGCAGCAGGTTGCCGGCGGTGGTGGCCTTGTTGCGCAGCTGGCCCGATGCGCCGGCCAGCAACGCGCGCGACAGCACCGCGTAGTCGCGGCGCACGCGCCGATCGGCGGCCAGGTCGGTGTTGCGCACCAGCGCGCCGATCCGCAATCCGCCCGTGTCGGTTTCCTCGATCCGGTCGAGCGGCAGGCCGTTGACGTCGATCAGATGGGCCGGCGTTTCGATCTCGAGCTTCATCAGGTCGAGCAGGTTGGTGCCGCCGGCGATGAAGCGGGCGCCCGGCGTGCGCGCGGCGGCCGCGGCGGCCGCGGCCGGCGATGCGGCGCGCTCGTAGCTGAAGGCCCTCATGCGCGCCTCCCGGCGACTTCGCTGATCGCATCGACGATATTGGAATAGGCGCCGCAGCGGCAGATGTTGCCGCTCATGCGCTCGCGCAATTCGTCCGCGGTGGCCCGCGGCCGGGCGGCCAGATCGGCGCTGACGTGGCTCGGCACGCCGGCCTTGATCTCATCCAGCACCGCCACCGCCGAGCAGATCTGCCCCGGCGTGCAGTAACCGCACTGGTAGCCGTCGTGCTTGACGAAGGCACGCTGCATCGGATGCAACTTGTCGGGCGTGCCGAGCCCTTCGATGGTGGTGATCGTGTCGCCTTCGTGCATCACCGCCAGGCTCAGGCAGGCGTTGATGCGGCGACCGCCGGCGATCACCGTGCAGGCGCCGCACTGGCCGTGGTCGCAGCCTTTTTTGGTGCCGGTCAGGCGCAAGTGTTCGCGCAACGCATCGAGCAGGGTCGTCCGGGTATCGACTTCGAGCGCGTGCGCTTTTCCGTTGACGGTGAACGATACCTTGGACATCACCGGCGCCCTGGCCGCCGCCGGCGCCGTCGCGTCGGCCGCCAGCGCGAAAGCGCCGGGAACGCCACCGGCGGCAACCGCCGTCGCGCCCGCGACCAACACTTCGCGCCGGGTCAGTTTTATTCCATCGTCTGAACCTTGCATGTCTGGCTTCCTTTCGGTTGCTGGTATGCATGAGGAACGCGGCTCGATCGCCTGCCGCGGGCATCGTCGTCCGCTCGCCGCGCTGCCCGGCTCGAAACGCCCGGGAAAACGATACGTAACAGGTTTTGCGCTACATCGGCGTGAACCGCAGCCGTGGAAGGAACGATAAGTGGGCCGCCCATAGGAAGCAACCCGCTGGCCGGCTCGCTGGCGTCCACTCGAATCGGCGCAGCATCCGGCCAGGAGCGGACATCGCATCTAACTGTGAAAGGACAATGACAGAAAGTTATAGCAAAGAGGTATCCACCACACTGGTAGAACGCCCATCTTTCTTATCATGCACTAAGTGCAACAAGCCCCTGTCAAAAACGTAGATACGATCAGCGCGCGCCAGCGTCTCTGGACGATGTGACACTACGATCCGCGTCACGCTCAATTCGGATATACCGTCGGCCACATTCGCCTCGGTCTCGACGTCCAGGCTACTGGTGGCTTCGTCCAACAGCAGGATTCTGGGCTGCCTGAACAAGGCTCGCGCTAGGCAGATCCGCTGCTTCTGTCCGCCGGAGATGAGCGCACCTAGATCACCGATCATCGTCTCATAGCGCATGGGCATAGCCATGATGGCATCATGAACACCGGCGATGGTCGCTGATCGGACAATTGCATCGCGTGAATATTCGCTAGAAAAGCCGCAGATGTTCTGTTCGATGGTGCCGTTCAAGAGCGTGTCTTCTTGCATAACAGTAGCCACAATCTCGCGAAGGCGACGCTTTCCCAGCGTGCGAACGTCCATGCCGCCGATGTTGACCGTGCCTGTTTCGGCATCCAGCAAGCCACATAGTATCTTCACTAATGTGGACTTGCCGCTGCCCGATGGGCCCATGATTCCGACGAACTCACCTTCTTCGACTTTAAGATTCGCACCGCGAATTACCCAATCGTCGTTGCCACCGTAACGGAAAGCCAGTCCTTTGCATTCCAGTTCGCTGGAACCCGGATCGCCGTTGAACTGGCTCAGCAAGTGCTTCTCTGGTGCTGATTGAGTGATGTCGAAGACGCGGTCGATTTGGATCCGCAGCAGCTTCAGATTCACGAAGAAGTCCACTAGCTTCGACGACCTGCCGGTGAACTGGTCGACGTAGGCCAGAAAGGCCACCAGCATGCCTGCGCTGAATACGCCGGCGATGGTTGCTTTCGCGCCGAAGTAGAGCGTAGCTATCTTGATCGCGCCGAACAAGATGGTGCCTGCCCCCGTGAATACCATCATCAGGGACTGCAGCTTCACGCTTTTCTTTTGCGTATCGTTGATGCGATCGATGTAGCGGCCCGCCTGCACGGACAGCAATCCATTGAGCTTGATCAGAGTCGCCGAGCGGGCTGATTCGATGAAGGTAGTCTCCTGCCTAGCCGACGCAGTGATTACGTCGATGTTGGATTCCATCAGCATCCTCAGCGCGAGCAAGCGGATGCATAGGTACAATATCAGGCCGATCAGAACGACGAGAGCGAGTTGCGTGTTGTATACAAACAGGATGGCAATGGTGACCATCGCCATCATCCCATCTAGCGCCGCCTCCACGGCGCCTACCGACAGCGTACGTTGGATCGAATCAATGCCAGCGAATCGGGAAGCGATGTCGCCCAGATGGCGGTTGTGGAAATATTGTTCCGGAAGATGCAACAAGTGACGGAACACGTTGGAGTTCCATCCGATGCTCAGCGAGGCGCCAGCGATCATGATTGCCCATGTCCTGAAGGCCGATATCAAAGTCTGAGCGACGACTAAGGCAAGATAGGCGATCGCGATCATCGCCAGCAGCCGCTCATCGTGGTTGGCGACAACCACGTCCACCGTCGTCTGCACGAACAATGGCACCAATACGACTGTGACTTCCAGCGCCAACGCCAAAGCAAATATCCAGAACAGGCTGCTGCGGATGCCGACCACCCTACCGAACAGAGTGAGCGAAGTGGGTGGCCGCTTCCCACCCACCGGCGAAAAGCGGGGCGAAGGGAACGCTTCCAGGGCGATGCCAGTAAACATCTCCCCAAATCGCTTCCAGGCGATTTCACGCTTGCCCGATGCCGGGTCCAACACGGTCACTGTGCGTCGTCCGACCCGAGTGATAACTACGAAATGATTACCTTCCACATGCACCACTGCTGGCAACCGGAGATTGCGCAGGTCTTCTGGCTCTATCCGTAGGGCACGCGTCTGCAAGCCCATCTGGTCTGCCGCGCTTGAAAGCTGGGAGAGCGTCAATCCTCTCCCCGAGAACGAAAGCCTCTGACGCAGTTCGGCGAGAGAGATGGAATTTCCATGAAAATTGAGCAGCATGGTGAGGCACGCCAGCCCGCACTCGGATTGTTGCCCTTGCCGGATCACAGCTGTCTGTGACCACCAGCCGAATCGAAGCTGTACAGGCTCCCGTTCAAGGCGTTCAGCGTCCATCGCGACCTCCGGTGCGCAGCATCGAAGCGAAAATCCATCTTAAGACACTCATCTCCTCCAGAGGGAAGTCGATGAATGCACTCATCCCTGGCTTCAACGCCTGCGTTCCACCGATAGCGCTGGGATCATCCACGGCGACATCGACTAAGAATCGGCTTTGGCTAGGCGGCTGGATACCGAACATCGTTGCCGCTTGGTATGGAGAAAGGGATGATTCGGATATGCCGATAATGTGGCCGCGCACCGTGCCAAATCGTTGAAATGGATAGGCTTCGACGCGAATGAAGACCTTGCGACCCTCCTGTAGGAATCCAATCGAGCGGCTGTCCGCCAATACCCTGAAGACGATCCTACCTTTGTCTCGGCGTAGCACGAGGATGGGTTGCCCAGGCGCGACGTAATCACCGGGCAGTACCAGAAACTTGTCCACATAGCCGCGCTGCGTACTCACCAACGTGGCTATCGGACGCTTGGAGGCATCGCCGGTGAGGCCCGCCATGTCGGTGATTAGCGCTAGGCTGTTGGAGAGGGATTCGTTGTTCAGATCGGCCTTCTCGGCCTCCACGCCGACTACCAGCATCGGCTTGCCTGGCACCACCGCTTCCCCGCTCCTGACCAGCACGCTATCGACCCGGATCCTCTGCTTGAAAGCGGAGGTGACCGCGAATGCGTCCGCGTCGGAGACGACGAAGCCCACACCAGTCTCAACGCGTGTGTATGGCAGCCATGCGAGCACCCAGACGAGCAACGCGATGACCACCAACGAGGAGGCCGCAGCGACGCGAACCGCTCGCTGCGGCGGCAGCGACACTTCGCCGAAATCCGCCCTGGCTTTCGCGTCTAAAAATTCTTTGCGAAAAAGACCTTCCGTCATTTCTGCACCCGCTGCTCCGCCTTAACTTGGATCCTCTCGATCTGCGTTCCACCGACGGTGGACGTAGACGCCTCGCGCCGCGCCTGGGCAGGCAAGCGAGTGTGGCGGGCGATAAGGCCGTCGATCTGCGCTTGCCAGCGTTCCACGTCGTCGGTCAGCAGGCACTCGATCTCCGCCTGCACTGCTTCCCGACTGGCTCCTTCGCGAAAACGGATCCCTCGCCAACGGTCGAGCGCCGCTCCGGGATTGCTACCACTTTCGCGTGCCAACCACTGCGCACAAATTGCCATCGCTTGTTCTTCTCTCAGGACCGCCGCGCCGCCATCTGTCATCGGCTTTATGTCCGCCAAAGCTTCTTCCATACAGGCAGCAATCCGTGCAGCGGCCACATGCGCCAGCTTGGTCCCGAACAGACGCGCAGCGCAGCACGCCAGTTCCCCCCGATATGCGGACATCAGGTCGACTTCGGCATCGATCGCCGAGTCCGGTAGACCCGCATACTTGCGCTGGTAAAAGTAGATCGAATCGAGCACGGCTGAAGCGGTCTCCAATTCGTCGCCGAAACGCTGCCCAAACGCTTCGTAGGTGATGGCTCGCCCATCCTGCACGAATCTTGCCGAACCAAAATCAATGAACTGTCCTTGCAAGGTAAGGTTAGAGGAGGTCAAGCCGCCGTTGAACCAGCCGCAGGCATGTGAATAGGCCGCTTGCCGCCCATACGCGGCGGTCATGAACTTGAATGACTTCCATGCGCCGCCAGTCTGACGTTGTATCCGTTCGATGTGCCAGCGAACCCTATCCACATCCTGCAAATGCGGCATCATCGACCCTTCCTGGTCCGGCCGTTCTATCAAAAGCGCGCGCTGCAGATGAGCCGGCCGAATATGGAACGGACGAACCAGAAGCGCACGCTGCCTACGTCCACCATCGGGCTCGGTGATGGTTTCCGCCAGCGACATGACCGCGACGACTGGCACTGCACCGCAAGGCGCCTCGCTTCGACACACCTCTGAAAAAACAGCTTCTCGCAGCCCCTCCTCCAGCCATAGGCAGCCGTGAGAGTGATGCCAATCCGCATTGCTCGCCGCAAATGGCGTACGACCGATGCCCTTCACTTGGAAGTCGCCGACGATGCCGGCGCGCCCACTGCCGCCGTATCGAGCAAGGCTAGTGGTGCCGTAGCCGTCGACTACGTATCGGCGTTTGTCCCGAGCCGTAGCAGGTACCGGGGCACCTGCTACGATGTCCAACTCCTGCGCAAACCGTTGCAGTATCCAGCGGTTCGCGCTCTCACGTCCGAGTGGTGAACTCACATCCCAGCCGCGCTCGAAGAACCATTGCTGGTTTATCCACGCCACGCGCGCATCGTCGCGCGACCTGGCGCGGAACTCGCCACCGCCTGGACAACTGGCTAAAACCTCGCTTGCGCCCAGCATGAATGCAAGCGGGCTATCGATTGAGCCGGAAACCATTCGCCGTCCTTGCCAGTCGTACTGTCTTCTTTATCTGCCCGTCGGGCAGCCGGCGCAGATAGCATATCCGGTCGGCGTCCGGAAACACCGACGCGGCTAGGGACAAGGTGCTACGCAGATATCCTGGCATTGCTACCATGTCCAACACCCAGATCCGATCCCCCTCCTTCCACTCGCTAATGTGCAAGATAACGCGCGGATCGTGCAGCAACCGGTGCTCAACCGCTTCGGTAAGGAAGGCGTAGGTGAAGTAGGACACTGGCTGCCCTCTTCGATCGAATAGGAACTGTATCTGGCTCAACCAGACTGCAGGTTCTATCCATAACGGAAACACGGCGAGCGGCGCCCTCGCATAAGACCTAGTCCTCGCCGCAAGATGGCAGGCGTACCCAATATATGTCGCATAGGAGACGTACTCCTCCGCTGCATGGCGATAAGTTTCGATAGACGCCATTCAAGCGCTCCGCGTCAGAATCTTGTTCGACCAAGCGCAGAGCGTCCAAAGCGCAAGCACCCCTATAGCGGCGTGCTCGGCGCCATCGTGCAGCTTGACCAGCAACACCGCAGCCGCCAGCACCGACGCCGGCCCGGCTAATGCTACGAGTAGACCGTTGTGACCGCGATCGGCGTCGGCCATAGCCGCCGATCGCCATTGCAACAACTTCCGCCGCGTAGCTAACCGCCAGCCCGTTAGCAACGCAGCGCGCACCAGCAGCAGTGCGTAGATCGGCGCGATTCCTAGGCGTAGCAATTGCGCAAAATGTATTCTGAAGAAATAGGGCACGTAGATGCGCATCTTTCTGGCACCCGGCAATGCCTTGTCGCGATACGCATTCAAGAGCAGCCGTTGGTAGCCGCCGAGCATCATGGCCAGGAACGCTGCGACGTACCACGTGCTCAGTAAATCGAATGCGATCATCAGCGCGAACACGGCGAATACCGCGGCATTGCTCACCCATGCATGCAACTGGTTAATGACGGTGAAGTAAGTCAGGATCGGCGGTCGCACGCTCGGCGTGAATAGTCGGCGCAGCAGTATCGCGGCGTTCTGTAGATCGCCGCGTATCCATCTGTCTTGGCGCTCGATGAAGGAGCGAAAAGATGCCGGATAGGCATCCGTTACCAGCGCCTTGTCCACGTATCCCGGACGCAACCATGCGGCCTCTATTGTGTCGTGGCTCAACACGATGCCATTGGGAATGCGGCCCGCGCATAAGGTTTCGAAGCTCGCCGGCACATACATGCCCTTGCCGCTAAAAGGCGCTTGAGCGAACCAGTCGTACATGAAATTCCTACTTGCGCCATACTTGCCTCGCGCGCTGACGCTCGGACCGACGCTGAATCTGGGCCAGCGCCAAGTGGACAGACTTGCTTCGTCAGTCATGGTACGAGGCACGGCCAAACCATAGCCGCCGCATATCCTCCCATCCTCCACTCTAGGCCAGTTTAAGGGGTGGGCTAGGAAGCCCGCCATGCGTTGCAATGCGTTCCGGGTCAGACGTGCATCCTCATCCAGGCACAGTATGTACTTGGCCGATCGGCAGATCGAGTGTGCGCCGTCAGATGCGCCGCCGCTGAAACCATTCTCGCCATGCACTATTAGACGATTCAGTAGTTCCAACTTGCCTCGCTTCCTTTCCTTGCCCATCCAACAGCTTTCGGCCGTGACGAACTCGCGATCTCGATGCAATAGATGCACCGGAACCGGACGCCCGGCGAGCGACAACGAGAAGTCTCGAATGCTAGCTAATGCATGCACCAACAAGTCACGCTCGGTCAGCGTGTCACCCGGCCGCGTGGAGTCCGGAAAATCGGTGAGGAACACTAACGCTACGTTCGTGTCATTGGCTTGTGCCAAGTTCCAGCGCGCCGTTTCCAATGCGCGATTCCATTGCACGACGTCCACCAAGTGCATGGGGACGGCGATCAGGACAGCGTCGCTTTCCGGAAGTCCATCGCCCACGAAATCGATGGCCAAGCTCGGGCGGGCTGATGATATGCGGCCCAGCAGCAACTCCACGCTTGTCTTCAGGCTGTCGGCGCATATCACGCCGACCAGGCAGAGGTAAGTAATCGCAACTTCATCGGCTGTTGCGCGGACACCCAGCGCGATAACCGCGACTGCGAAGCAGGTCAGGCAGGCCTGCAACACCTCGTAGCCGGCGATAGCAGTCCAGTCCCGCCAATTCGCGTTTACTGTGTTCGTTCGCCCGAATGCCATCCGGAGTATCTTTGCGCCGTCGGCGAATAGATAATAGCCCACATGGTCGAAGGGGCTGCGATCGGCCCGCTGTGCCAAGCGCAGCGCGCAGGCGACGACTTCGCCCTCCATCACACTCAATTGAGCCGCCAGCTTTTCGACGCAGCCGCGGTAGGCCTCCTTGCTCTCTGCATCCATGCGGGGATACACCTTGGCCGGATCTTGATCTAATGCCATTTCAAACGGCACCACTTGCTCCAGCCATGCGGTTTGCGCCACCGACGAGATGGCGATCAAATCCCTGATCGCCGCCGCGCGTATCGTTGCGACGGTATGCGACCCACCGAACGCCGCCAAGCGGTGCAGCAAGGCCGCATCCAACAACCGGCGTGCGGCGCGTAGTGGCATTTCTCCGGCGACCTGTCCACTGCGTAGAAAGTGAGACAGTCCCGCCATCTCGAAGCAACCAAACGAATTGGCCAGATATGGGCCCGCAGCGCGCCAAGCCTCCTCAATGTCGGGCGCGACTGATTGGGCGATCTTCGATTGCGCAACGAACAAAGTGCGGCGACAGTATTGCGTCACATCGGCGACGAATCTCAACTGGTCCGGCGTGCCACCCTCCTCGCACACTAAGTCTAGAGGGTCTGTTCGTGTGGCGAACGCTTGTTCGATCGCTTTGACGAATGACGCTGAGCCTTGCGATCTCATACCCGATGCTGGCACGCCATAATCCGCCGCGAATCTACCCACCGCGCCGCTTCTTCATCGTCATCGCCCGACGGCATGGACGTTACACCCACGCCGCCTCCAAATTGTCAGTTGCAGTTATGGCCGGCGCCAGTCCGGTACTTTTCCAACGCCTTGATCGCATAGGTTCTGGCGTCGGCCTCCGCGTCCCTGGTACCAAGCAGCGCTGGGTTCAAGACGGTGTACTGGTGGCGCGCCTCATGCGCGCTGGTCAGAAGCGCCTCTTCGATACCGCTTAGCATGCCTAGCGCATAGTTGCTGACCAGTTGACCGGTGGCGTTGTAGTACGACCCATAGTTCGCGTTCTGGCCACCGGATCCGTCCATGCCACCGGCGTAAACGGTGGAGGTTCCGTGGTAAGGATTCATGCTGGTGACGTTAGTCGGCACCGTTAGTCCATTGATCCACACATAACCGGAAGGGGGCGTAATCTGGGTGGAGCTCATATGCAAATTTTTAGTGCTGAAATTGTAGTAGCCGTAGCTGTTCACCACCGCGAAGCGGTAATCCGTGCGTAGATCGTTGCCGGTGACTGCTACCGCATCCATGATGCACTTCAGCTTGTCAGGCGACGGGACAGATGCAGGCGGCAATGCTGGTTGCGGGACCTGACTACCTGGGGGGCACCAACTGCCATCCGAGCAGTAATAACAGGACCCGGAACTGCCTGAGTTCTCGTCATATTGACCGAACCCGCTGCCACCACCGATCCAGAAACCACCGCCGTTTGATGTCAGCCGTGTCGCCGTTACCGTCACTGCCGGAAGGGTGGGCGTCACGGTCGCGGTGGATTGTCCGCCGAAAACCTCATCCATTTCTTCTTCGCTCAGTACGCGCATTGCCTGCTCTCCTTGAATACGAACGTCGAATACGAGAATCCTTTATTGATGCTCTCAGTTGACACACATGTCCGTTACCGATTGCACAGACACCTTCTTTCTCTCGAACTGGTTCACGAACAGGTCCGAGGCCCGTTTGTCCAACGCAATCAGATCTGCGGCGGTCAGATTGCGTGCTGCGTTGGCGGCCTGATAACCGTACTGCGATTCGCCTAAGGCATCGGGCGAGCCCTGTTGGGCTAGCCTGGCGAGCAAATAGGTGTCTTGCGCGGAAAATCCTGCAGTTGTTTGCAATCCATGCTGTTCCTCGGTGGCTTGGAACGCCGCCAGCACAATAGGCCAGCTCCCTATCTTCAAACCATCTTGGACGAAACGCCGCGCGTGAGCAGCGTAGGCCTTGACCAGCCCAGCATGATAGGGACTTTGCTCGTTGGGCTTCTGCCATGCGGCCATCACAAAACAGGCGGCCGCATTCTGGTCCCCCCGGAGCGCGGCTTGCAAGGACGCTTCATAGATTTGCGCATTCGCCAAGTCCTGCGGCGTGGCCTCAAGCCACAGCTTGCAAGATTGTCGATGCTGGTCCAAGAAGCGCGAGGTTTCCAGCAACTTAGAACGTAGCTCAGGGTCTGCCGCCGCGAGCGCCTTAGGACTGTTCAACGGCCAACTCGGATCCGCCGATTGCTCACGATAGAATGCATCGAAATGGCGGAACTTCGCGCAATCCTTAGCGAAAGTGTAGCGACGGGCAGGGTCTTGGGCGACCGAGGCCGGAAATCCTGCGAACGCGACTGCCGTGGTCATCTGAACCGGGGCCGCCGACGCCACGGGTGGTGCCGATTCGACGGGCTTCGCCTGAGCTTGGACGGCCGGCTGTTTTGCCGCGGCAGGGCCAACCGTGCGCGGCGTACGCCCCAGTAGCAGGATCGCGGCACCGATGGCAATGGCAATGAGCAGGCCGTATATGCTTTTAGAGTTCATATCCGTTATCGACCTGCCAGATTCCGTTCTCAATCTGCAAACGACCTTCTCAACGGTCGTCAGCGACATGTCGTGAATAATCGGATGCAGGCGCAGTGTCAAGTGCCATGTCGTCGTCGACCATCCGGGATGCCGGTATCAACTATTTTCAGCAAGTCCAACCGGATCCGTTCCGTGACCAGCACCACACTCCTCTAGGTGTTGGCGCCTCAGCCAGCCCCCTACCTTCACAGTTCCGCATGCGTCCAATCTAGCGTCAAGGCCGCCCAATGCTCGGCGGAATGACTGGCGCTACCGCTTCGGCGCGGGTGCGGAAAACTCGTTGCGGGGCGTGACCCTGCTCAAGGTCCGCGACAGCAGGATCGCGGAGGCGCTGGGATACGCGAAGACGCCGGCGGTGTCGGATCTGGGCCAAACGCGCCAGACCACGGTCGAGGTCATCCGTCGGTACAACGAGGCTTTCGAGCAGCACGATCCAACCCTGCTCTCGGAATTGGTCGCCGAGGACTGCGTCATCGAAAACACCACCCCCGCTCCTAACGGTTCGCGCCATGTCGGCCGCGAAGCTTGTCTGGCGCTATGGGGACGGATTGCGGCCAATCCGGACATCCGGTTCGACATCGAAGCGGTCGAAGTCGCCGACGAGAGAGCGACGATCCGGTGGCGGCTCCGCTGGGGCGAGGACGAAAGCGAATCGCTGCCCTTCAGGTCCTGGCTGCGACGCCTTTTTTGAGGATTTTTTCTCCGACTATTCCCACCCACGTACCGCATCACGTCCAGCCGTTGACGAACGCCGTGATGACGACGGCATTGACGAAATCGATGAAGAAGGCCCCGACCAGCGGCGCGACCAGGAACGCCCGCGGCGCAGGACCGTAGCGTTCGGTCATCGAACCCATCACCGCCATCGCATTGGCCGTGGTGCCGAGCATGAATCCGGTGAAACCTCCGGCCATGACCGCGGCGTCGTAGTCGCGCCCCATCAACCGCAGCAGCGGCCACAGGCAGAACAGCGCCACCAGCAACGCCTGCACGATCAGGTTCACCAACAACGGCGCAGCGAGCCCGGCCAGTTCCCACAGGCGCAGGTCCATCAGCGCCACGGCTAGGAACAACGACAGGCAAATGCCGCCGATGACGTCCATGCGGACCAGCGGCAAGCGAAGCCAGCCGGTAGCGTCGTCGACGTTGCGGATCGCCGCGCCCACCAGCATCGCGCCGATGTAGCTGGGCAGGGTCACGCCGAGTCCGACCAGACCCACGCTCACCCAGGAACCGATGCCCATGGCTACCAGGATCAGCACGAAGCCCTTGAGGCCGGCATGGATGCGATGGCCTTCGCCATCCGCCGAACCGCCCTCTTCTTCCTGCACGATCGCCACCGTGATGCCGACCGCTTGCGTGGAGGGACGCGGCTGCAGGTCGAAGCGCTCCATCAGCATCGTCGCCAGCGGCGCGCCGAGGATCGAACCGCAGACGATGCCGGCCATCGCGGTGGCCAGCGCGATGCTTTCCGCGCCGTGCACGCCGGCCTGTTCGAACAGCGGCGCGAAGGCCAGCCCGGTCGCGGGACCGCCGGCCAGCGTCGTCGAACCGGCCAGCACGCCGAACAGCGGATGCAGTCCGAACGCTTTGGCCAACGCCATGCCGACCAGGTTCTGCACGATCAGCGCGACCGTGGCCAGGCCCAGCAACCACACGACCTGGCGGCCACCGATCTTGAGCAGCGCCACGCTGGCGTTGAAGCCGATGCTGGTGAAGAACGCGATCATCAACGGTTCTTTCAGCGCGGTATCGAAGCGTACGGGCGTGAAATCCCAGTAACGGCACGCCAGCACCGCCAGCGCCACCAGCAAGCCGCCGATCACCGGCGCCGGGATGTTGAATCTCGCCAGCAACGGCACGTGGCGCCGGATGACGTAGCCGGCGATCAGGCACACGCCGCCGCCGGCCAGGGTCTGCACGGGATCGAGCGTCAGCACGCCGTTTCTCCTTCAATGGAACGCGTTCCGGCGTACGTCGCGGCGGTACCGGCGTCGGCGCCATGCGCATGGCGCGAGACGCCGCGCTGCGGCCGGTCGATCATGCTCCCCAAAAGCCTGGCTGCGGCGGTACCAGCAGGCCATGCCGGAGGCGCACGCCATCGGCGTAGTCGTCCTTGAGCCACAGCGGACCGTCGAGGTCGACGAATTCCGCCTCGCGCGCCAGCTCCAGCGCCGGCGCAATGCCGACCGAGGAGCACACCATGCAGCCGACCATGATCCGGAAACCCTCGGCGCGCGCCGAGCGCAACAGGCGCCAGGCCTCCGTCAGTCCACCGGTCTTGTCGAGCTTGATGTTGACCGCTTGGTAACGCCCCTGCAGGCGCGGCAGGTCGGCCGCCACGTGGCACGACTCGTCGGCGCACACCGGGACGCGCGGAACGAAATCCAGCAGCGCATCGTCCGCGTCCGCGGGCAGCGGCTGTTCCACCAGCTCCACGCCGGCGCTTTCCAGTTCCGGCTGCAGGTCGCGCAGCAGATCGATGCTCCAGCTCTCGTTCGGATCCACGATCAGGCGCGCGTCCGGCGCGGCGCGCCGCACCTCGCGGATCCGCGCCGCAGGTTCGTGCGCGTCGAGCTTGATCTTGATCAGCACGTTGGCCGGCCCGGCGCCGGCCAGGCGCGCGGCCTCTTCGCCCATGCGCTGCGGCGTGTCGATGCCGATGGTGATCGCGCTGGTCAGCGGCAGCGGCGACGGCCGCGCCAACCCGGCCCACACCGGCACCGAGGTCAACCGCGCTTCCAGGTCCCACAACGCCGAGTCCAGCGCATTGCGCGCCGCGCCGGCCGGGAGCCGCGCCTGCAGTTCCTCGCGCCCCATGCCGGCGGCCACTTCGGCGCGCACGCTTTCCAGCTGCGCCATCACCGAATCCACCGACTCCCCGTAACGCGCGTAGGGCACCGATTCGCCGCGTCCGGTCGCGCCGCCTTGCTCCAGTTCGATCAGCACCACCTCGGCGGCGTGCTTGACGCCGCGCGCGATGCGGAACGGTGCGACCAACGGGAAGCTGCAATGCTTGATGGTCAGTTCGCGAAGCATGAGAGCAGATTGTCCACGATGGCTTCGACACCCATGGTGACGGGATCCTGGCAAGGAAGTCCAAGCAAGTTGGCGACTTCGCGGCAAGTCGCCTGCGCCTGGTCCGCCGGCAATCCCGACGTGTTGAGCGCGACGCCGACCGCCTGCACGTCGGGATTGGTCAGGCGCGCGGCTTCCAGATTGGCTTCCAGGCAACGCGCGAGCTCGGGCAGCGCGTAGCCGGGCAGCCCGCGCATATGCCGCCTGCCCGGCTCGTGGCACAGCACCAGCGCGTCGGCCTGCGCGCCGTGCAGCAATCCCAGCGACACGCCGGCATAGGACGGATGGAACAGCGAGCCCTGCCCTTCGATGAGATCCCAGCCGCCGTCCAGGCGCGCCGGCGAAATCGTTTCGGCGGCCCCGGAAATGAAATCGGCCACTACCGCGTCGATGGGAATGCCGGCGCCGGCGATGAAGATGCCGGTTTGCCCGGTCGCGCGGAAATCCGCCTTGCGGCCGCGCTCGCGCAGGCTACGCTCTATCGCCAGCGTGGTGTACATCTTGCCGACCGAGCAATCCGTGCCGACGGTGAGCAGCCGCCGGCCCGCGCGGCGGCGGCCGTTGCCGACCGGGATGTCGCCCATCGGCGTGCGCGCGTCGAACAACGCACGGCCGTTGCGATGCGCGGCCGCGACGATGTCCGGATTGTCGCGAAGTTTCTGGTGCAGGCCGGCGACGACGTTGAGCCCGGCGTCGAGCGCCGCGATGGCATCGGCGACGATCTGCGGGCCCATCACGCCGCCGGCATTGGCGGTGCCGATCACCATCGTGTCCGCGCCCTCGGCCTTGGCCTGCTTCCAATCCATGTCGCGAAGGCCGAGCGTGGGCACGCAATCCGGCCCCCGGTATTGGCCGACGCACCATTCCGGGCGCCAGTGCGCCAGGCCGCGCGCCGTCTTGATCGCCAGATCGTCGACGGCATTGCCCAGATACAGCAGATAAGGCGGGCGCCAGTGCGCGGTCCGTGCCGCGTCGCCAGGGTTCAACATGGAATCTTTGCTCCAGACGGCGACCCTTGCCGCCGACCAAATGAGAGGGAGAGCGCTCGCCGACGCCGTCGCTCCGCGCGACGTCGGCGAGCGCGGATCAATAATCGTAGGAAACGCTGAAGCGCACGTACCTTGGTTCCTGCGTCGACAACGCCTGGCCGTAACGCGGATGGGGCACGTTCGGCGCAGACTCGCTGCGGACGTAGATGTTGGTCTCGGCCTTCGCATTGAACACGTTGAAGACATTCACGCTGAAGGCGAGCTTGCCGTCGGCGAACGCAGGCCGGTAGCTCGCGCCAAGATCGAACTGTCGGATCCACGGCAGCCTGCCCTCGGATCCGGGCGACGAAGGCTGGCCGTTGCAGAAGTGGTAGATGCCGCCGTAGGCCGCCGGATCGGTGTGGTTCTCGCCGTAGTAGCTGAGACAGACTTTCGGTGCGCCGGAAATCAGACGCAGGTTGCCCGACACCGTCCATTCGGGCGCCAGCTGGTAATAGCCGAAGACCTTGAACTGGTGCTTGTGGTCGTTGTTCAGCAGGCCGTTGGTGTTTTCCATGATCTCGGCGTAGTCCCAGTCCTGCGTAGTGGACGTGAACGTCTGGCCGATGTCCGAGCGCAGCTGGCCCTCGGTGTTGCCGTAGTTCTTCGAGAACACGTACGACACCATGCCGTACCAGTCGTCTTTGAACGGATGCTCGAGCATGAACTCCGCGCCGTAGTATTTGCGCTTGAGGCGTTCCCAGCCGAACTCCTCGTGTGTCAGCGGAACGTCGACGTAGTTCCCGCTGGTATCGCGCAGCACGAAGACGTTGGTCCTGCCCGGGTTGATCAGGTAGCAGCTGTTGGTGCTCTCGATGTCGTAGCCCAGGCTGGCCGCCTTGTCGGCGACCTGCTCGATGTCGCAGAAATCGTCGATGGCGTTGCGCAGGATGCGGTTGGTGAGCTTGACCCCGTACACCCAGTCGTTCCGGAACTCGCGGGTGAAGCCCACGATGAATTCGTCCTGGTATTCGGCCTTCAGGTCGCGTGCGGTCACCGTCTTGGGATCGGGCAGCTGGCCGAAGTAGTTGTTCGGCGCGACCACGCCGGAAATCGGCGTCAAGTCGGTCGGCACGCCGTTGGCGTCGATGCCGCCGTAGGTGAAGTACTGGCGTGTCTGAATGACCGCGCCGGCGGAATTGATCGACGGATTCAGCGGCAGGCCGAGGTAATAGCGGCCCATATTGCCGTAGACCTTGAACGTCGAATCGCCGTTCACGTTCCAGCTGAAGCCCAGGCGCGGCGCCCATTGCGGCTTGGTCTGGCGGATGTAGGCGTCGCCGTCGCTGTTGTAGTTGGTGAACTGGTCGTTGCGCAGGCCCAGCGACAGCAACAGGTTGTCGGTGACCTGCCAGCGGTCCTCGATATACTGCGCCCGCTGCGTGGAGTGGATGGTCGCCAGGCTGTTGTCGATCGCCTTGACCACGTAATAGCCGTCCTCGCCGTTGGGGAAGCCGCCCGTGGCCGGCACGCCGAGGCCGGTGGAGATCGGCACGTTCGGATCGGACTCGCCGTAGCGCCAGATATAGCCCGGGCCGGTGGGGATCGATCCCTGCGCGACGGCCTGCGCTTTCTGGTTGTCGATGCCGACCGAGATCGTATGGTCGCCCAGCACGTAACTCAGGTCGAAGCGGAAATTGGACGTCTTGTTGCCGCGGCGCGGATCGGTGATCGAAGACACGATCTGCGCATTGCCGATCGGCGTGCCGCCGTTGAGCGCGGGGTTCTGGTCGCTGATGCCGTCGACATAGACCAGGTCGGGATCGTAACCGGCCGGGCTGGCGTAGGCGCGCGTTTTCATCTCGCCGTACAGCGCGCTGACGGTGAGGTTCTCGGTGAGGTAGCTGGTGTACTTGGCCACGTACAGATCGCCGCCGTCCTCGGTGGTGTCGGCGCCGCTGACGAAGCCAAGCCTGGACAGCGCGTTGAAGTCGTAGTCGTAGACGTCGCCCTGGGTCTTGACTTTGGATGAGGCTCCGGTGAGTTCGAGGAAGTTGTTGTCGTTGATGTTCCAGTCGATCTTGGCGTACCAGCGCGGCTTTCTGTGCTGGTAGTCGAGATAGGGGTAGGCGGAAGTCACGTTGCCGACGGTGTCGCCTTCGGCGCGTTCGTATTCCACCCCCGCGAAGAAGAACAGCTTGTCCTTGAGGACCGGGCCGCCGGCGTAGGCCGAGGCAGTGCTGGACCAGCGCGTATCGCGGCTCTTGGGCCAGTACATGTCGCCCGCCACCGGCGACTGCGGCAGTGCGTTCTCGTAGCGGACATCGTCCCGGCTCTCGCGCAGCGACGCCGGCTCCCAGATCATATGCCCGCCGAATTGCCACTCGTTGCTGCCGCGCCGGCCGATCGCATTGATCACGCCACCGTCGGAACGACCGTACTGCGCGCTATAGCCGCCGGTATAGGTTTCCTGCTGCTCGATGGCGCCATAGGGCATGGTCAGGCCGCCCAGGCCTTTCAGCGGATCGGTGGTGTTGAAACCGTTGATGTAATACGCGTTCTCGCTGGCCGACGAACCACCGAAGCTGACCAGCGACTGGCCGGTCGCGCTGCGGAAGCCGCCGCTGTTGTCGACCACGCCCGGGGAGAGCAGCGCGATGGACTCCGAATCGCGGCCCAACGGCAGCCTGGCCAGTTGTTCGCGGGTGATCACCGTGCGCGAGTCGACGCTGGACACGTCGATGGGCGGGATCGCACTGGCCAACACCTGGACGCTGTCGAGGCTGGTGATCGCGCCATTCGCGTTGTTAGCGCCCGCGAACGACACCTCGATGTTCGAACCCACCAGCACCGTCACGGCATCCTTCTGCTCCACCGTCTTGCCGTCGCTGATCAGCGTCACCTTGTACACACCGACCGGCAATTGCGGCGACTGATAACGTCCGCCCGCGACGGGAAGTTCCCTGCGCAAGCCAGTCTGGCTTTCGATGACGACCGTGCCCTGGTCGACTTTCGGCGCCTGGCCGAAGATGCTGCCCGTGGTGGATTGCGCCGACACGGTCGACGACATGGCTGCGAGGATCGATGCGGCCAGGACAGCGGCCCTGATTGCTGCGGTTCTCATTAGCTTGCGCTCTCCCGTCCAAAGCGATTGGCATCCGACCGTAGCGGTCGGCGTTCTTGCGTTTCGCCCGAATCTGCCAAGCACGGCAGCGCCGGACGCGCGGATCGGTCGTTGCTAATGCCGCCGGGGAACGATCGGCAAGCCGATCGAGCTCGGTTGCGAAGGCGTATGCCAAATCTTTTGCGATGCCTGCCGGTAATCCCCCGGCTCGGCGAAGAAAATGCTGTCGACGTAGGTTTGCGGGTTGCGGTCGTAGAGCGGGAACCAGCTGGACTGGATTTGCACCATGATCCGGTGACCGGGCCGGAACAGGTGATGGATGTTCGGCAACGCAAACGTGTAGCGCAGCGGCTTATCCGGTTCGATGCGTGCGGGCCGCGCGAAGTCGGCGCGGTAGCGGCCGCGGAAGATGTCCATCGACAGCGGGAACTGATAACCGCCCATTGGCGGGTCGGCCGGGTACGTGTACGGATACACGTCGATGATCTTCACCACCCAATCGCTGTCGCTGCCGCTGGTGGAGGCGTACAAGTCCACGGTCGGCGCACCGGACACCTGCACGGCCTCGTTCAGCGGTTCGGACACGAAGCTGAGCACGTCGGGCCGGCCGTCGACGAAACGCTGGTCGGCGACCGCCCAGGCGCTGCGCGCATCGGCATCGGCGACGCCATTCGGCCGCGGCAGGTTCGGCACCGGACGCATCGGATCGGAGACGTAGCCGTCGGATTCGGCCTCGCCCACTGCCGGCGGCGCGAAATCCAGGCGACCGCCGGCGCGCAGGTAGACCGTCGTGGGTTTAGTCGCGCAGCCCGCGTCGCACGCCAGCGGCCAGCGCTGCGCCCGTTCCCAGCGGTTGCTGCCGGCGTTGTACACGTTCACCGGCGCGAGCGCAGCCTTCGGCGCGCCTTCGACGAGATGGCTATCGAAAAATGGCTTGAGCATTTCTTCGCGGAATTGCCGCGACGTGTCGCCGCTCCATCGAAACACGCCCAGCGACGAGCCGTTGAGGCTCTGCTGGCCGTGATACCAAGGCCCCATGACGAGGTAGTTCATGTCGTTGCGGCGGTCCTTGGATTCGACCGCCGCGTAGGCGTGCGGCGCACCCCACATGTCGACGTGGTCCCACAGGCCGTGCACCCACATCGTCGGCACCTTCAAAGGCCGCGAGGCAAGGATGCGGTCGACCGCCTGTTCGCTCCAGAACGCGTCGTAGGTTGGATGCGCGACGATCTTCTGCCAGAACGGCAACTGCTCCAGGCCGGCGGCGCGGGCGTAGTCGCCGGCCGATCCCGCCTGAAGATAAGTGGTGTAATCGTCGTAGGCCGGCTTGGGAATCGACGGGCCCTTGCCCTTGGTCGACGTCTGGCCGGTGAAGTAGCCGAGATTGACGTTGCGGAACGCGCCGTGGTGGAACCAGTCGTCGCCCATCCAGCCGTCGATCTGCGGGTTCTCGGGCGCGGCGACTTTCAACGCGGGATGCGGATCGATCAGCGCCATCGCCACGGTGAAGCCGTCGTACGAATGGCCGACCATGCCGACCCGGCCGTTCGACTCGGGCACGTGCTTCACCAACCAGTCGATCGTGTCCCAGGCATCGGTCGAATCGTCGACTTGCGCGTCGTTGATGGTGCCGCGCAGCGGCGGCGCCATGAAGTAGTCGCCTTCCGAGCCATACTTGCCGCGCACGTCCTGGTAAACGCGGATGTAACCGGATTCCACGAACACGTCGTCGCCCAGCGGCAGCGTGTCGCGCATCAGGCGCGCCCGCTTGCCCAACGCCAACTGGCGCGCGCTGTAGGGCGTGCGCGTGAGCACGATCGGCGCATGCTTGGCGCCCTTCGGCGCGACGATGACGGTATACAGCCGCGCGCCGTCGCGCATCGGGATCATTTCCTCGCGCACCGTGTAGTCGAACATCGAGGCGGGAAAGGCGAAATGCGCCGGGATATCGGGCGTGTTGGGCGTGACCTGCGCCGAGCTGGACGTCGCCACGGTCAGCAGACCACCGATCGCCGCGGCGATGCCGCGTCTCAAGGCGTGGCTCTTCCGGGCGATCTTCACCGTCATTTGGCCGCTTCGACCTTGCCCAGGCCGGCGCTGTTGCGCGGATCGCTGGCCGCGGACAGGCGATGGTCGGCCTTGTCCCAGGTCACCACATTCATGTTGCCCCACGGACTGCGTTCGTTGAGCGTATGGCCCATCGCACGCAGTTTGGTCATCGCCTCGTCGGACAGGCTGCCCGGTTCGTAGTCGACGCGGTCCGGCAGGTACTGATGGTGGATGCGCTTTTGCGCGGTGATCTCGCTGGCGCTCTTGCCCCCGATGAAAGCCAAGATGCCTTCGAACACCTGAGTGATGATGGTCGAGCCGCCGGGCGAGCCGATGACCGCGAGGCGATCTTTGCCGATAACGAAGCTGGGCGTCATCGACGACAGCATCCGCTTGCCGCCCACCGGTGCGTTGGCGGAGCCGCCGATCAGCCCGAAGGCATTGGGCTTGCCCGACACGAGGGCGAAGTCGTCCATCTCGTTGTTGAGCAGGATGCCGGAGGCACCGGCCACGAAGCCCGAGCCCAGGGTCGTGTTGACCGTGGCCGTCATCGACACCAGGTTGCCGTCCTTGTCGATGATGGAAAAATGCGTGGTGTGCATGCCCGGCTCGGGCGCATGCGCCGCCGGCAGCCATTCGGACTTGGTTGCGCGGTCGCGCAGGATGCTTTGCCGCAGCCCGTCGGCGTAATGCCGCGACAACAGCATGTCCAGCGGCATGTCGACGAAATCCGGATCGCCGAGATATTCGTTGTGGTCGCGGAAGGCGCGACGCATCGCCTCGATCAGGTAATGGGTGCGCTCGGTTTCGCCGAGTCTCTTCAGGTCGATCGGCGCCAGGATGTTCAGCATCTCGGCGATGGCCACGCCGCCGGACGACGGCGGCGGCGCCGTGATCACCGTGTAGCCGCCGTAAGCCAGTTCGATCGGCGCGCGTTCCTTGGCCCGGTACGCGGCCAGGTCTTCGAGCGTCCAGGTACCGCCGGCGGCTTTTACCGCCTTCACCATTTCTTGAGCGACTTCGCCCTTGTAGAAACCGTCCGCGCCGCGCTCGGCCATCGCCCGCAAAGTCCGCGCCTGATCGGGGTCGCGGAAGATGCCCGTGGTTTGCGGCGCTTTTCCGTCCGGCATGAACTTGCGCGTCGACGCCGGGTAGCGGCGCAGTATCTCGGCCTTGCGCTCGATCGAGCTGGCCAATGCGGCGGTGGGATGGAATCCTTCCTCGGCCAGTTTGATCGCCGGGCGCAGCGATTCGGCCAGCGGCAACTTTCCGTACTTGCTGGAAATATGCGCCAACCCCGCGGGAAAGCCCGGAATGCCGGCCGCGAGCGGACCGTTGAGCGACGTGTCGCGGTTTGGCGTGCCGTCCGCCTTCAGATAATCCGATTCGCGCACGGCCTTCGGCGCCATTTCGCGCGCGTCCACGAAAACGGTTTTGCCGGTGGCGGCGTCGCGGATCAGCGCCAGGAAACCGCCGCCCATGCCGGACGCTTCCGGTTGCACCACCGACAGCGACGTCGCGACCGAGATGGCCGCATCGACCGCATTGCCGCCCCGGGCCAACGTCTCGAAGCCGGCTTCGGTCGCCAGCGCGTTGGCGCTGGCGATGCCGGCCGCGTCAAGCTTTTTGTTCTCGCGCGCTTGCGCCGACAGGCTGAGTGCCGCCAGCGCCAACGCGAGCATTGGGCGATAGACACGAAGCGAATGCCGCGGCGAAGAAAGAGATTGCGTTCCCATCGAACGTCGTGCGCTTCGGCCGAACATCAACGCTCCCCCGTCGTGTCTGACCGCAGCATAGGCACGGGCCGCAGGCGGCCTCCAATGAAAAGAACCGCGCAACCCATAACCCCGGGTTATGGATATACGAACCGCAGCTGCAGGAATCGCAGCGATCGAAAACTCTTCGGAATGGCTCTGCTTTTCGTAGGAGCGGCTTCAGCCGCAAGCTCTTACGCCGAATCGCCGCCATGTACATTGAATACGACAGGACATGCAGCTCATGCATGCCTATCACCGCATCAAGCGTGAGAAAGCATTTTCTGCGCTAGCCGCCGCACATGGGCGATGAACCGCTTCTGCACCGCATTCAACGGACTGTCGATGCGGTGGACGACATACAGCGTCACGTCCAGCTCCAGTTTCAGCGGCCGCATCTGCACCTTGTCGCCATCGTCGCGCCATGCCGTGAAAGGATCGACCAGCGCAAGGCCATGGCCTTGCGCCACCAGCGCACGCGCCAGCTGGTAGGTCTGCACCCAGACCGAGACGCTGGGCGCAGGGTCCAATTGCTGCAGATGGCTTTGCAGCATGCGGCCCAACGCGTCGTGCACGGTGATGCCGACCATCGGTTGTCCGGCCAACGCGGCGATCGGCACCGGCCGCGACAATTCCCGCTCCGGCCACCAGCCGGGCGGCGCGATGAGCATGATGCGGCCCTGGCACAACGCCTCCTGGCGCAGGCCCTGATGGCCCGCATCCTGCAGCGTCAGGCCGATGTCGGCCTCGTGCAGCATCAGCGACTCGCGCATCTGCGCCGAATGCTGGGTGAACAGTTCGGCCGTCGACCCCGGAAAATCCTTGCGCAACAGGGTCGCCGCCTTCGGCACCAGCCTATGCGCCAGCGTCGGCGTGCAGGTGACGCGCAACGGCAGGCTCTCCGGCCGACCGATGTTCGCCGTCAGGCGCTGCAGGTCGTGCATGTCCTGCACGATCTTCTCCGCGCGATGGCGCAGCAGCAACGCCTCCGGAGTCGGCTGCAGGCGCCCGCGCACGCGGCTGAACAGCGCGAAGCCGAGCTGCTGTTCGGCATGCTGCAGCACCTTGCTGGCGGCCGGCTGCGAGATGTTCAGCATCCGCGCCGCGCCGGTCAGGCTGCCGGTCGTCAGCACCGCATGGAAGATTTCGACGTGGCGCAGACGCATGCTATCGCTCCAACTCCTCGCCCGGAACGACGCGCAATCCACCAGATCGGGCGTGCGACATGGTTGGTGGGCCCACCAGTCTTCGAAAGGCCGATGTACCCCATTGAGTCATGGGAATTCTATGGTCACGGCGCCGAAATCGCGACCCGCGGCCAGCCTCACTTCCGCGGGTTTGGTCTGATTCGGAGCCAGAATCCAGTCGAGTGGCCAATGTATCGGCTTTGCTCGGCGAACTTCCGCGGGTTCGTTTCCGCAGTTGCTCCAGATTATGCATCTTCCAGCGGAATGCCTGGCTGCTGATCGAGATGCTCGATGTCCAGTCGCGTCCATTCCGGATTACCTGCCGCAAGCATGCGACGAGATTCATACGAGCCCTGTCACGAACGCTGAGAGCGCCGACGCGCCACCGGTATGCCAGAACATAATCCGTTGCTCCCTGTCGAAGGCGTGCTTACCAATCAGATCAAATAGACCACCCATCGCACGGCCGGTATAGACCGGATCAAGCAGCAAGCCTTCGGTTCCGGCTACAGTTCGAATCGCATCGCGTTCCAATGCCCCCACAACGGCGTAACCACCCCCTAGGTAGTCCGCGTTGATGTCGATGCGCAGAGCATCGTGAGCGACCGGGTAGTCGAGCAAGCTAGCAGCCTCGAGTGCGATCTCGCGCACCTTGGTAGTCAAGTCTTGGACCGATGCGTCTATGCTGATACCCAGTACGCGGCCGCGAAACCCGAATAAAGCAGCGCCAAGCGCCAACCCGGCCTGCGTACCGGCGCTACTACTGGCCAGAACCATGGTGTCCATCTCAAGTTCTTGCTCCCGCAACTGAGCCAAGGTCTCCTCCATGGCACGCACGTATCCGAGCGCGCCCAGGCCGGTCGACCCTCCCAACGGGAGGAAGTAAGGGCGGTTCCCCTTAGCGTACATATCCCGCATCAGATCGTCGACCACGTCGGCCTGCGAGCGCGCACCTGCGAAGTGCAAATCTGCGCCGAGCAATTCGTCGATGAGCAGATTCCCCAGCTTGGTCGCGGGTGGCTCTCCGCGCAGCACCAGGCTGCACCGCAACCCGTACCGCGCCGCGTACAGCGCAGTCTGGCGGCAATGGTTACTTTGCGGGCCACCCAGGGTGACCAGCTGATCGCAGCCGCGCGCTAGCGCCTCTGCAATCAAGAACTCGAGCTTGCGAGCCTTGTTACCGCCCTGGCCCGCACCGATGCCGTCATCGCGCTTAATGTAGAGCTCAGGTCCGCCCAAGCGCTGGCTGAGTCGGTCCATCTTGTGGATCGGCGTCGGAGCATCGATCAGTTTCACGCGGACTGGGTAAGAGATCGGCTGCGATATCATCGCATGGCCTCCAATGCAGTTTCGCATAGCCTGCGGAACGTCTCGGGATCACATGGCTCGCAACGAGTATTGAAGACTGCGGCGATCCCGATGCCCGTAGCGGGATTGATGAACAGGAAAGATGTAAAGCCTTTCTGGCTGCCGGTATGGCCTACGAAAACTGTCCTGCCACGAGGCAGTACGAAGAACCCAAGCCCCATAAACTCCGCAGTATCCTCTGCCTGAGAGACCCTGTGCCGAGGTTGCCACATCTCATGCAGCGTTTCGTGCGCCAGCACTGACCGATAGGAGCGGCGATGCTGCGGATCGTCGCTGGCGACGTAACCAAGGAATGCCATATACCGCGCTACATCCCGCAACGGCGCGTTCCAGCCACTATTGGGATTGGTGATGCCTGGATCGAAGTCTCGACCGTTGGCACGCAACCATGAACCGCCTGCCGCAGCGCTCAGGGCTGTGTAGTTGTTCGAACGATGATCGGCCAGGTAGTACGGCGTAACACCGAAATAGCTGCGGGTCATGCCCAACGGCGCGAACAGGTTCTTGTTGACATAATTCAGCCAAGGATCGCCGGTAACGACTTCCACCACGCGTGCCAAGTAGATCCATGCCGGATTTGAGTAGCTATAGCGCGAGCCTGGGGCGAAAGCGAGCTGCTGGTATGGCAGCATCGCCACCAGCTGCTCCCAGGCCATCGGCTCGAACGGTTCCCACGGCTGTCCTTGTTTCCACGGCCAAGTGGCGTTCTGCAGGCCGGAGGAGTGCTCCAGTAGCATCCGCAGAGTGATGTCGTCCGGCGAGCCATACGGATTGTGCAGCCGACGCACTTCCGGCAGGTAATGCGTAACAGGATCATCGAGCGACAACTTCCCTCGATCGCGCAGTTGCAACAAAGTGATCGCGGTCAAGGTCTTGGTGATCGAACCGTAGTGGAAGATCGTGTTGCCATCTACCGCTTGGCCGCGCTCATGGTCGGCCAAGCCGAAATTGTATTGAAAAACAAGGCGGCCATCGTGTACGAGTATGGTGCTAGCGCCGACGATGCCTTGCTGCTGGACATAGGCATCAAAGGCCTGGCGATAGATATCCCATTTCTTATCCATGCCCGCCGTGCTGGGGAAACTGAGCAGGATAAGTGCCGCGAATGTCGCACGGCGGAGTGCACGTCGCAGCAGAATTCGTATGACAGGTCTGTCCATGGCCACCCTCCTTATTGCAGTTCGATCGCAATCGGTATGCGCAGAGCATTATTCCGCGGGCATCAACGCTTTCTCCGGCAAGGTGCCGGCCTTGACCAGGATCATCTTGTGCGGATCCAGGTGCTCGCGGATCGCGGCGTTTACTTGTTCCCGTGTCAGGGCTGCGACTGCCTCCGGATACCGGTCCAACCAGCCGATGTCGTAACCCCGCAGCACCGTCTGCAACAACGTGTCGGCGATGCCTCGGGTTGTCGCCAAACCAACCTGAAACGATCCGATCAGGTTCTGCTTCCGATCGTCGAGCTCTTTCTGGGTTACGCCTGCCGACCACCATCTCAGCAGCTCCCGGCGCGCCGATTCAACGCCATCCTCGAGCATCTGTGGAGCGAACGTCGCCGAGATTGTCCAACTGCCGTCATTGAAGGTATCGTCGGACATCCGAGCGTTGATGCCGTAAGTCATTCCCTCCTTATCGCGAATGGTGGCCATCAGACGGCCTGTGAAGCCGCTGCCCAGGATCGCCGTGCCCACACGCAACGCCAGTGCGTCGGTATCGCGGTAGCGCAGACCCGTTGGCTGGCCCAGCAGGATGGAAACGCTAGTCTTCTCGGCCAGGCGGACCGCCTCCTCGCCTGCCGATAACGGAGCTGGCGCGTCGGTCGCCACCAGATAATCCACGCCGCCTTGCCAACCTTTGAAGCCACGCGCGACTTCGCGTTTGACCTGTATCGCGTCGACATCGCCCACCACGACCAGCGTCATGTGCAACGGGCCATAGTGCTGGCGGTGGAACGCTTTGACCTCGGCCATGGTCACGCTTTGTGCCGCCGCGATCAATTCTTCGAGCGACGGCGATCGGTTCGGATGTCCGACTGGGAACACAGCGCGACTGAAAGCCTCACTGGTCCGATAGCCGACATTCTCGACTTGGCCTTTCATGGCGCCGATGAACTGCTTGCGGACTAGTTCGAATTCGACGGGGCTGAATGCCGGAGCGCGTAATTGTTCAGCGATCAAGCTGATCACCACGGGTAGATCTTTCTTCAGGGATTTCGCCTGGATCCCGAGCGTCTGCCCATCGACATTGAACGTTACGCTGGCGCCCACATCCTCCAACAGCTCGGCGATGGCGTACTTGTCTCGCTTCATCGTCCCGTGGTCCAGCATCATTCCCGTCAATGTGGGCACAGCCAAGTTCCCTTGCCCCGCGAATGCGTCGCCCGCCGGCAGCGCCCCGCGGATGGTCACGACCTGCTTTACCGCGGTCGGATAAACGATCAAATCGACGCCTGCCACCGACATGCGTTCTACCTGATCGGCGATAACCGCCTGCGCCGGCGAGGCGAAGGACAACGCAATCAGGACGAATACCTTGGCGGCTGGATCGGCGATTGTATTGCGCAGAAACGAGCTGGCTTTCTGCTTGCTGGTTTCATATCTCATAAAAACCTGCGCTGGAATGGGAATCCGATAGCTTCCGCCTCTCCGTTTTCGCCAGAAACCTTCCATGCCAGCAGACGCGCAGAAGATGGTGGTCACGAGCCGATCTCTTTATTCGGCTTCGGCACATACCAGCCTGTGGTGCCCCGGTCTTCATCGAGCCAGTTCTTCGCCATGCGCTGTACGTCGGCGGACGTCACCTTGGCGATTTGCGAAGGCAACCGCCGATAAAGCGTCCAGTCGCCGACTGCCGTGTATTCGCTCAGCACGGCAGCAACACCTGCGGTACCGTCACGACGGTAGGCTTCCTTGGCCAAGGTCTGCTGTTTAACCCTGTCTACTTCGGCGGCGGTTACGCCGTCACGCTTGATCTTCTCTACCTCCGCCAAAAGTATCCGTTCAACTTGTTCGTGGGTCGCACCAGGCGCCAATTCGGCACCGAGGATATGCACCGATGAGTCATGCAGGCCGAAGGTGTCCGACCAGACGTTCAGCGCGAGCCCTGTATCGACGAGCGCACGATACAAGCGCGCGCTCTTCCCGGCACCAAGAATGCCGTCGAGCACGGTCAACGCGGCGTGGTCGTCGTTCCTGGCATCGGGCACCTTGTGGACGATCATTAGGCTGCCCAATTGGCCCGGTCGCTTGACGGTCACTCGACGTGCACCGCTCTGTTCCGGCTCCTCGGTATAGATCTTCGGGATAGGTTGCGGCGATCTTGGGTAAGCGCCATAGTGCTTTCCGATCGTGTACAACACGTCCTCAGTCTCGAAATCGCCGACCACGATCACGGTCGCATTGTTGGGCCAGTAATAGGTATCGTAGAAGGCGCGGATTTTCTCTATCGGTATCTGCTCTATATCGCTCCTCCATCCAATGGTCGGATGATGGTATGGCGAGGCCTGATAGGTAGCGGCCATGACCTCTTCCCACAACAACGTGCCAGGATCGTTCTTGCCGCGTTCGAACTCGTTGCGCACCACGGCCATCTCGGCGCTGCGGTCTTCCTCGCGCAACCACAGATGGCGCATGCGGTCGGCTTCAATGGCTATATAGCCATCCAGATGATCGTGCCCGAGAGTAGCGTAGTAATTGGTTCGATCCGGCGAGGTGCTTGCGTTGTAGCCTGCACCGACGCGCTCCAAATATTGGTCTAGGCTTGTACCATCGGGTTTGTTGTGCTGATTGCTGCCCTTGAACATCAGATGTTCAAGCAGATGGGCCGCGCCAGTGGTACCGGTAACCTCATTGCGCGAACCTACCCGATAGGTGATGTTGAAGCTGACTACGGGAGCGGACGCATCGCGAGCCAACAGTATCGTCAACCCATTGGTTTGCAGGCGGTACTCTTCAATGTCTCCGACGGAGCGCACCTTATGGAAATCTTGCGATACGCCGGCTTTTGCTGTTGCCGGGGAGCAGCCTGGAGACGAGCCCACCAGCGCCAGAACCATCAGCGGCCACGCAGCTCTGATCCGAAACGACATCTGACTTTGGTTCTCTCTCCGGGACACGTCTGCCATCGGTACTCCTTGCTAGCCTTCGCCGCTTGCGTCAGGTTTGCAAGGGCATCAACGGTTCCCGGTTGCACGCGATGCTGGGCGCAGCCTGATCCCGGGTGTGGTCTGCAATAAGACGGGATGAGGGGCGTTTCGCCTACCTCATTTCCAACTGGGCCCACCCCAAAGCGTGCCGTTCCTGCTCTGAGAACCAGAAGCTCATCCTGGAGATCTAGAAACCGCGCGCGGGCGTGCCTTCAGAGCCCACGGCTCATGATCACCATCGTCTGAATCTGGCCGGTAGTCGGCGCCCGGCTCATCTGCTCCTGAATTTCTACGAATCCATAGCGATCGAATAACTGATGCGCGCGGACATTGTCGCGTGGAAACCGTGTGCACAATTTCGGCTCACCTGGCTGCCGGCCGCACCACGCGATAACTGCTTCCATCATGACTCGCGATGCTGGCGTACCACGGTATCCAGGCCGTACATAGAGGCCCCACAATGACAGCCATTTTGGCTTTTCCTGAGCCAACTGGCGCGTGACCGCAACCACGCCCGCCAGCGAGACATCGTCAAAGACGCCCCACACCCGCGTGCCTTGCGAAGCGTACGTGGATAACAGACCCGCCGTGCGTTCTGCGAACACCGTCAGTTCACGCAGAATCTCAGGGCTGGCCAGGCTAGGCAGTTCTTTCACCGACCGCAGCCTCATCAGGCGATAGGCGCCCGCCTCGAACTCCGTAAGCACCCTGGCTTCCATCGCGCAGCTCCAGCTCGATACGAACGGCTCGGCGCGACAAGCGCCCCTATCGCATGCCGATCCGGCCGCGGCAGTAAGCTCCGGCCGCGACCAGCACTATGCAGAACCTGCGTCGCACCGAACGAGGCAAAAAAATCCCCCGGCCAAGCCGGGGAAGAGGGGCATCGAGGGCACGTCCTTTGGCTTCACCAAGTGTCGCCGGGGGTGGGCGACCACTGGTAATTTCCTAAACGGGTTAGAAGGCGGATTCCCTACCTGCACGAACGAACAGCTGACAGTGCGTAGGCACCGGATACATACGGTTGAAGATTTCTTATCCGAGAAATCAACCAATTACGATGCTCGAGCTAGTTCGAGGTGCGTGGACGTGTTCGTTCGTGGCGCTGGTGTGTGGCCTGAGCTATCTGCACCCGCATGTCGAGCAGGTGAAGGCGTGTTCTCGTGTCGGCGGATTTGGGGAGGGCTTTCACGATCTGCACGTCTAGCGCTACCAGTTCACCGCGCAGGAGCGCACGCGAGTCGTCCGCCACTTCCGACGAGCTCATCCGCTCGCACAACAGCTCCAGGTAGGCGCGCTGCAGGTTGCGGCGATAAGCATCGATATGCACCCGGGACTCCGCCAGCTCTTTCCAGATACCTCGACGAACATCGCCGAGGAAATCAGTGAGTTGATAGGCTTGGCCGCCGCCCATCGCCTCCTGTTCCATCATTCGATTCAACCTCGATGCGTCAAGGAGCATTCTCAGCACATCGCGTTGATGGGAGCGGATGCGCGCTAGCGCGTCGTCCGGCCCGATTCGACGAAGGATCTGGGGGCGAATCGCGAACCCGGGGACCATGAACGCATGTTCGTTCAGAAACGCTACGGCTTCGGCCTGCCGCTCGCGCGACACCGGTGTGAATCGAACGCCCTCCTGCCCTATATGCTTCTGCTGAGAATGGAACCCGCCGACGATATTCACCACATGTCCCATTTCGACCTTCCACTGCCCCATCATCGTGTCATACAACCCTTTTAGTTCATCGTAGGATTCTCCTGCGCGTCCTTCCACCGCTGGAAGCAAGTATCCGGCCACGCGCTCAAGGTTTTTCAAGCCCAGCCTGGTACTTTCGACGGCGTCGGCGTCGCCGACCGCTTCGCTTTGCTCTTCCACCTCTCCAAAGGAGCTGACGTTAGAGAACCTGTACCACGGTACCTGGTCCTGTTCGCGCGCCCAGGTATCGAGGGTCGCTCTCTCGTCATCCGGTGTCGGAGCATCGGGAATCTCAGCATAGCCCCACCTCACTGCCCATCTGTCGTACGGACCGACCCTGGGAATCAGGTCCTCCACCGGGATGCCATCCTCAGGTTGGGCGACATAGTTCATCCGCGAATAGTCCATCACGCTAGCGACGTGGCCCATGGCGGCCACCCATTTTGGATCGCGCACCTTGGCGGCCGGATATAACGCGCTCGCTTTCATGTTGTGCTCCAAGCCCAGCGAGTGGCCGACCTCGTGCGCCACGATGTAACGGAGCAGGCTGCCTACCAACTCGTCCGACAACGGCAACTTGCGCGCACGCGAATCAAGAGGAGCCGCCTGCACGAAGTACATGTTCTGCAGCCAACCCAGGACGTGCTGGTGTATTTGGATATCGGCTGAGATGGTTTCGCCCGTACGCGGGTCATTGACGTGCAAGCCGAGTATGTCTCCACCCAAAGTCGGTGCCCAATGGATCATTGAGTGTCGTGCGTCGTTCGCACTCCAATCGGGGTTCTCCTCGGCGCTAGGCGCCTCCTCTGCAAAAATGGCGTTGGTAAAGCCGGCGGCCTCCAAGGCTGGCCGCCATTCTTCCACGCCCTGCTTCACGTATGGCACCCATTTTCTGGGCGTTGCTCGATCGATCCAGTACACGATCGGCTTCACCGGATCGGACAGCGCGCTACCGGGATCCTTCTTCTCCAGACGAAAGCGTGTTATGAACTTCCGTCTGGTAACGCGGTGATCTTCCATGCCGTAGTCGATCGTCCCGACGGAATCGAAGCCCACCCGATCGTCGAACAAGCGCGGCTTCATGGGCGTTTCCGGCAGCTTCACCATGCTGTGATGCATCAGCACGCTTCCGCTGATCGGCGGCATCCGTGGAGGCGCAGGCGACACCGCTACAGATGGGTCCGGCGGGACCGAATAAGTGTTGACCGCCTCAACCTCGACATTCTCTGGGAACGACTTGACGCTTTCCACGAACGAACGCTCCGGGTCCATGTCTTGAGCCCGACCCACCTTCGAGCGCACGCTGAACTCTGGCACCTCGGTAACAAACAGTCGTGTCACGTTCGCGACCGGCGCATTCTTTTTCCCGATCGTTTCTATATTGAAGGACATGATGATCGGCGAGAAATTTGCCGCCTCGACGGCATCGGCTACGGGCAGCGCTGGGTCAGCGGTTATGCCATGGATTGTCTCGCGCAGCAGCAGGCGGTTACCGTGTCGCTCCCATCGCACAACCCTCGTGCCTGATAGGCGGCCGCCATATCCATCATCGACATCCAGGGGAACCTTCGCGATCCGGCTAACCCATAGGAAATCACGGCCTAGCTCCCGCTCTGGAATCTCGTAAAAGATCTGGTCTGCCACCCGATGTACGGTGAAAACTCCATCATCAGACTCGGCCTCCGAGAGAATCTTTTCATACGCCTTAGGATCGATCACCTTATCTACGCCAGGCGAGCTCGAAGCTTCGTCAGCATAAAGTGCTACAAGAGCCGCGATGCACCAGTGCGCGGCCGCTGAACGAAAACCCATTCGTCTTCCCCACAAAAAATGTGGCCCGCTACGGTGGAGTCGATCCTTGGCCCGAAGCCGGACCGGTCGGGCATGGTGATGGCTGCTTGATGACTGGCACGCTAGAAACTTTGCTTGAAGCTCAAGTAGTAGCTCGCCAGTCTCGGGTCGCCATAGGTGCTGTAGGACTGCAGATCTCTGGGCGGCTGCTTGTTGAAGACATTCCGAATGCCGAGGGTGATCTCGCTGCCATTGAACAATCTTGCCCCCAATGAGGCAGAACCGGTGCCGCCGAACCGGTAAGTAGCGAACGCGTCGTGGTATATCTGGCTGGGTACACGCCAGGCGCCTTGCGTGGCGATGTTGTTGGCGATCGTGGTTGCCGAGGAGGTCGGTCCGTATATCCTGTATGAATCGAAATATCGGCTGTTCCACCCCATTGTCCATCCTCGGCGATTCCATACCAGGCCAGCATTGGCCTTGTATTCGAGCACCCCGCCGCGGAACCCCACGTTGTCAACGATGGGCTGGCCCGCTTTCGTTTGAGTTTGCAAGTGCGGCTGCCAAGTCACCAGTGCTGCGAAATCGAACGTCCCCATTCGGTCCGTCTCATAGCGATAGTCGAGTTGCATGTCGTATGCCTCGACTTCTGCCAGCGCGATGTTGAGCAACGTCTGATCGATGAACGTGATCGGCCCCGCCCATCCTTCAGGATCACCCGGCAGTTTCGGACCGCGCACGACCCGCCCTGGAAAGAGCTGCTCGTCGTTCACCAGGCCTTGGATGTCCTGGGGATGATTTGCGATGTTTCCCTCTTTCTGGATGCGGATGTAGTCCAGTGAAAGGCGCAAAGCAGGCAGAAAACGCGGGGTCAGGATGAGGCCCATCGATCGAGTCTTCGACTCTTCGGGCTGCAAGTTCGGATTGCCGCCGTACAGGACGGCATTTTGAATATCCACGTTGATCGGCAGATTGCCGCGACGTGGGTCAAGCAAAGTCGATGGGATGGTCCCACGAAACGCTTCCGGCACCAGCTGAGTCACATTAGGCGGGAGAAAGCCTGTGCCGTAGCTTGCGCGAAATGCCACGTCCTCGATAGGTTGCCAGCGAAACCCTACCGTCGGATTGATCGAATGCAGCTTGTTATCGACCGGCGCGGGTTGTTCTATGCCCGGGAAATTGATGCGGTAGTTGGGCGCCCCATGGACGGTGTAGTCGTCGCGCCGAACCGACAACTGGAGCTCCAATTCTTCGGTGAACTTGAGACGGTTCTTTGCCGAGACCAATGGCACCCTGACCTCGCCGTACATGCTGGTCACCGACTGGGACTTACCCGGATACTCAATTCCGAAGTCGTTGGCCAGATCCTTGCTGGTGCCGCCGCCGAACGACTCGTCCCTGTGCTCCAGTCGGACACTGAGGGTGGGTCTGCCCGCCGGCAGGGACCCTATGGGACCGCCTAGCAGAAGCGTAACGTCCTTGGTGGTGGTTTCAAACGGACCTTCATACATGGTCGTCATGTACGGCGACAGGTCGATCGCATAGAGATTGGTATCCCGAATGGGATTGAAGGCAGGATCGTTCTCCAGCGCTGGAAAAATAAAGTCTTGTGCGGAAGAACGAATAGCGCCATTTATCGTCTGCGTGTTGCGCGTCCGGCTCCAGATGTAATCCATCTCGGCGCGCCAATCCTTCGGCAGCTCCGCGATCACGCCGGCAACCAGCCGGCGATCGGTGGTTTCCACCCGCCACTGGGAATCCTGCATGGGCAAAGGCACGCTGACCTGGATCGGCTGTTGAAACGGGTTATTGGGAGCGTCGGCCGCCAGCGAGTACGCGCTGCTGACGAAGCTCGAAGTAAAGTGCCCTATGTTGTTGGAGGCCATGCCCTCAAAAAAGGCTCGTACCTTCGGACCGAATTCCCGATGGATGGTGAGATTGAGCGATTGAAGGGTTGGATTATTGAGCAAGGCCGTTCTCCCGCCTCCGGTTTGCGAGGAGTTGGCTAGGTCGAAGTTGTAGCTACCCGCATTAGCCACCAATGCGCCGGTGCCTGCTCCCGTTCCCGGGTATCCACTGGGAACATGGGTAATAGGTGAATTCAGCGGCGTTCCGTCGTCAAGGACGAGAGGCGTTGCATTGCATTCTGCATAGCCCGGAAAATACACGGTGGCGCTGCAGATGTTGGTCGTAGCGCCCAGAGGAGGCGCCGTCGGCGGCAGCCATAGATCCGGTCTGTTGGCGAACGCTTCATCGCGGTATCGCCGGACGAACTGCCTGTCCTCCAAAAGGAGCGGCTCGGCGTCCGATAACGTGCCGGCGATCAACACCTTGGTCTTGCCGCTCTCCAGATTGAATCCCGCGCGGAGATCTAGCTTCCGCTTTGCATCGCTCGCGCTGAACGAACTGTCGTAACCCGCCCGCAGTTCAACGCCTTGGTAATCACGTCGCAGAATGACGTTTACCACGCCTCCTGTCGCGTCACCGCCATAGATGCCGCCAGCCGTTGCCGGCAGAATCTCGATTCTCTCCACCGCATCCAGGGGTATGCCATTCAGATCCTGTTGCAGCAGCGTTCCCCCAAGATCCGAGTTCGATGTCCGGCGACCATCGATCAGTATCAGTGTCTGGTTGGCGCCTAACCCGCGCAGGTTGACGCGGCTTCGATTGCCAAAATCTACGCCCTGGCTAAATGACCCCTGCTGCGCGTTCATCGTCAGCCGTTGCTTGAGGAAATCATCGAGGTTTGCTGCTCCGGACTGCTCGATACGATCCCTGTCGAACACCACATACGGCAGCACGTCGTCGCGCGTCCGCGGGATATCCGCGTTCAGCGAAAACCCGCGCTCGCCGCTAACCAGCACCTCCGGCAAGGTCGTCATTTCGTCTGGATTCTGTTTCTGGCTGGAGCTGGCAGACTTCGCCGCGGGAGCCCGTTTTGGCGATGGATTCGAAGCCTTTTTCAGCACAACAGTAGATGCGTTGATCGATTCCCACGTTAGCCCGGACCCTTCGAGCAACCTTCGCAACGCCTCGATGGATGCGAAATGCCCCGACAATCCAAGCGTGGTTTTTCCCGCGACCAGTTCTGGCGGGTAGACGATAGATAGGTCACCTTGCGAGGCCAAGGTATCAAGCGCTTCCCGCAGGCTACCTGCAGGAATTGAATATTGTTTGCCCTGCGCAACCGATTGCTGCGCCAGAGCGGGCGGCGTTGTTACGATCGCGCCCACTCCCACCAATGCGGTTGCCAGCGCTATTGCGATCGCGTTACGCCGCGATTCGCTGAGCCTGCAGATCGCTGCTTGGTTGGCACGCTTCCCCTTGCGCAGAACGCTTGCATTCACGTGTCTTCCTCCAGAACCAGTGGATGAACGGCATCGGCGATCACGAGATATCAATGCAATTCTCGCGGCCGTGTCATTCACCTGTAACGGGAACCTGGAGGTAAAGCCTACCTGGCGCTGGATTGCGCCGGAGTCCGCTCACCTTTTTATGGAGAGGCTACAGGATGCACGTGGTCTTCGGCGGGCACCTGCACTGGCGGCACAGCGGAGGACACGGTATTGCAGATGTCCGGGAAGTGACTATTCCCTGATCAAAACGACTTCGCTCGCGGAGATGCGCTTCGCCCGGATAGGCCAGCCTTGCTGCAGCACCAGTGTCAGTGTCTCCGGATCGCCCGTACGAAAGATGCCGCTAATGGGGATGGTGCGTAGCGAGGGATCCCCAATGCGAAGCTGTGTGTCTGTGTAGCGGTTCATCTCGACAAGAAGGTCTTCCAACATCCAGTTATCGACGAACAGTTTGCCTTCGGTCCAACCTTGCGCAGCTTTCAAGTCTGCCGCCTGCACAGCGCCGATCGCGCCGGTGCGATTGAACGTCAGCCGCTGTCCGGCGATAAGCGCAGCCGTACGGGAATCTGCGCCATGCTGCGGCTCGGTAGCGACCCTCAGCTTGCCTTCGAGCAGCGTCACGGCTGTCCTGGCAGCGTCGACGCGCACCTGGAATCGGGTGCCGATGGCGGTGACGGTGCCACCTTGTACATGCACGACAAACGGTCTGTTGGGATTGCCCCGTACTTGAAACTGCGCCTGCCCTTTCTGCAGGTCTACACGCCGTTGACCGTCGCTATAGCGCTCCACTAGTACCGTGGCGGTATCAAGCACCACAGATGACCCATCTTCCAGCATGAGGTTGCGCTGTTCGCCGGCGACTGTGGCGTAGCGGGTACCGACCGGCGGACCAGCATCCGGAATCCAGCGGGGCACGATCACAACAGCGATCAGAGCCATTGCGGCCATGGCTGCCGTCGGCAGAAACCAGCATCGAAATGCGCCGTGCTCCGACTCGGTATGCCGCAGCGCCCGCATTGCTGCCGCCACGACGGCGGGGTCCTTGACGGCTTGTTCGCTTCGGTTCCAGAGACGCTCTACTTCATCATAAGCAGCGGCATGCCCCGGATCCGCAGCACGCCAGCTTTCGAAAGCGGCACGTTCCTCGGCCGGGCAATCGGGTTCCAGCAACCGTACGAACCAGCTTTCGGCCTCGCCATGAGAGCCTTTGCCGGCCTCCGTACCTACATTCCTGCTCATTCTCATCTAAAACGCGCCCGAGGCTTCATCGCCTACCCTGCGCCGCAGTTGAACGAGCGCCGTGGCGAGGTGCTTTTCGACCATCTTCACAGAAATGCCACAGCGCTTAGCGATCTGCGCCCTACTGAGATCATGCATCCTCTTGAGCAGGTAGACCCTCTGGCACTTGGGCGGTAGTTGCAGGATGGCCCGGGTAAGCCGGGCGATCTCTTGATCGCGCACCGCCTGCTGCTCTGGCGTGGGTGCCTCGGCGGCGACCTCTTGGTTCTCCAGCGATACGTGCTTGTCTGTCCGGTGCGTTACCACTATGCGCGACTGGTCGTTGGCGACGTTGGTCGCGATGCGGTACAGCAGCGGTTTCCATGCCGAAGCCGGCTCGGACTCCTTGTAGCGCAACAGCCGGGTCAGGCTTTCCTGCGCCGCATCTTCGGCATCCTGCTCTGTAGCCGTGCGTCGGCGCAGGAATTGCACCAGGCCACGATACTCGTCGCGCAGGAAGCCGTCGAAGCCTCCGGCTTCGATGCGCGGCTGATCGTCCTGCAACGTCACGCTGAGCACGTTGTCGTGGCCGTTCGCCATATCGGGCTTTGCACCTGAGATCTACTCACGAATAGTTAACCCAATTTGCAGCGTCCGCAAGCGGCCCCGGCAAGAAAAACACCGCTTGACCTTAACTCCGCCCAGCGAGCATGTGAATCCGGAACAAATACATTTTTACCTAGAACGTGGTTGCTGTAGAAAAGCCTACCTCGGTCAGAGAGGTTGACATACGCGGCCCGTTCGCCAAGGCCGATTTGTCTCGTGAACCAGCTTGAGTCGCCCGGTGTCAGCAGAATGCCGTCGGTGGGGTAGCCGATCTGAGCGAGCGGCCGGCGCACCCTCCAGGAAGACACGATCCTCTGGATGCGACGCCCGTGTCGAGGCCGACCGTGAAGGACAGATAGTTTTCTTAAACAGCCTGAGCAGGAATCCCTCTAGCTCCGAGTTCTTCTTTAAATCCCAACTTCTAGGCCGACTGTAGCGCGGCCGGCTCGGTTTAGCGGCCGGGCCCAGCGATCGTCCCCCCTGGAAAGAAATCCTATTTAAATGCAATACCGAGCATCGCGTGCACGACACGGAAAGTCACGACTGATGACTGCTTTTGGCCGAGGGCGGCCGGGTCTCAAGCGTCTTGGCTGGCAACGGCTCAGCCCGTGGACCTTAACCAGCTCCGAGGGCGGGTTATCAGCCTCCCTGGACAGGTCAACTTATGGTTGCCGCTTCAGAAAAGTTGGCCAAAGCGGCCAAACTTTATTGGATCGCGCATGCGACATGGTTGGTGGGCCCACCAGGACTCGAACCTGGAACCAAAGGATTATGAGTCCTCTGCTCTAACCATTGAGCTATAGGCCCGTGCGCGCAGTTTAAGGCGGGCGCGGGGCGGACGTCAGCTTTTGTGGCGCCATCACCGCGCCGCGACGTCCGCTGCGATACATGGTACGGCCCCATCGTTCCGGCGGATACAGCCGTGGAGGCCAGATGGATGCCGCGCCCCGCAAGCACTTGCGCTTGTCCGGCGGCACGAAGCTCGCCTTCGTGTCGGCCGGCGATCCCGCCGCTCCCGCCGTGCTCCTGATGCACGGCTTCGCCAGCTCGGCGGACACGTTCCGCGACGTGATTCCCGCACTGGCGGAAGTCGCCCATGTGATCGCGCCCGACCTGCCCGGCTACGGTGCGTCCGAACCTTTGGAACAGCCCTCGTTCGATGCCTTCGGCGAAGCGGTCTTCGAACTGCTCGCGCACTTGAACGTCGGGCCGCGTCACGTCTATCTGCACGATTGGGGGGCGCCGGTCGGCCTGCACGTGGCGATGAAGGAACCCGACGCCGTGCTTGGCCTGATCGTGCAGAACGCTAACGCGCATCGCTCCGGCTTCGGGCCGCAATGGGCCGACACGCTCACTTATTGGGCGCATCCGAACGCAAAAAACGAAGCGGCCTCCCTCACGTTCCTCAATTACGAAGGCGTGCGCGCACAGTACGTGGAAGGCGTTCCCTCCGACGTGGCCGCGCGCATATCGCCGGAGGTGTGGGAAGAGGATTGGCGGATCATGCAGCTACCCGGGCGGATGGAGACCCAACGTGCGCTCCTCCTCGACTATGGAAAGTACGTCGCGCGGTTCGGCGAAATCTCCGAGTACCTCGCCGGCAGGCAACCGCCTGCGGTGATGGTGTGGGGGCGCCACGACGCGTTCTTCGAGATCGACGAAACGGTGTCGTGGATGCAGGATCTGCCGCGGATGGAATCGCATGTCCTCGATGGCGGGCATTTCCTGCTCGAGACGCACGCCGCGCCCGCTGCCGCGATTTTCCGCAAGTTCGTAGCGGAGACCGCAGCGGCGCCTAAAGCAGGGCGCTGACGCCGGTCTGCTGACAATACGTTGTCAGGAAGCGGGCGTAGGCTGGGCTCCCCACCGAAGGAGATAGGCCATGAACACCGAACAAATCGCCAAGCGCCTGGTCGAGCTGTGCCGCGAAGGCAAGTACGAACAGGCCCAGGACGAGCTGTACGCGCAGGACGCGGTCAGCATCGAAATGGAAGGCGCGCCCGGCGGCGCGTCGGGCAACGTCAAAGGCCTGGACGCGATCCGCGAAAAGGGCCGCAAATGGCAGGAAAGCATCGAAACCATCCACGGCGGCAGCGTCGGCGATCCGATCGTCGCGGGCGACTGGTTCAGCGTGGCGATGGGGATCGATGCGACCTACAAGGGCATGGGCCGGATGGATATGAAGGAGATCTGCGTGTACCAGGTGCGCGATGGGAAGATCGTGCATGAGCAGTTTTTCTACAACGTAGGCTGAGCCGCTGCTGTTCCTCCCCCTTTGAAAAAGGGGGACCGAGGGGGATTTACGCGACGCAGCAGATCGCGGCGAAGAGCAAATCCCCCTTCCCCCCCTTTTTCAAAGGGGGAGAAAACAAAAGCCCCGCACTAGGCGGGGCTTTCGTTTGGTGCTTGCGGCGATCGCTTATTCGATATCGAGGAAACTGCGCAGCTGCTCCGACCGGCTCGGATGACGCAGCTTGCGCAGCGCCTTGGCTTCGATCTGGCGGATGCGCTCGCGGGTGACGTCGAACTGCTTGCCGACTTCTTCCAGCGTGTGGTCGGTATTCATGTCGATGCCGAAGCGCATGCGCAGCACCTTGGCTTCACGCGGCGTCAGGCCCGCCAGCACGTCGCGCACGGTTTCGGACAGGTTGATGTTGGTGGTGTTCTCGATCGGGGACTCGACGTTGGTGTCCTCGATGAAATCGCCCAGATGCGAATCCTCGTCGTCGCCGATCGGGGTTTCCATCGAGATCGGTTCCTTGGCGATCTTCATGACCTTGCGGATCTTGTCCTCGGGCATGTCCATCTCTTTCGCCAATTCTTCCGGCGTCGCCTCGCGGCCGTACTGCTGCAGCATCTGCCGGCTGATGCGGTTCAACTTGTTGATCGTCTCGATCATGTGCACCGGGATGCGGATGGTGCGCGCCTGGTCGGCGATCGAGCGGGTGATGGCCTGGCGGATCCACCACGTGGCGTAGGTGGAGAACTTGTAGCCGCGGCGGTATTCGAACTTGTCGACCGCCTTCATCAGGCCGATGTTGCCTTCCTGGATCAGGTCCAGGAACTGCAGGCCGCGGTTGGTGTACTTCTTGGCGATCGAGATCACCAGGCGCAGGTTGGCTTCGACCATTTCCTTCTTGGCCTTGCGCGCCTTCGCCTCGCCGTAAGCCATGGCGCGGCTGATTTCCTTGATGTCGGCCAAGGTCAGGTGCAGCGCCTTTTCGGTCGCGATGGTCGCTTCCTGTTCGGCGATGATCTTGTCCTTGACGTCGCGCAGGCCCGAGGACCACTTCTGCTTGCGCTTGAGGACTTCGTCGACCCATTCCAGGTTGGTCTGGTTGCCTTCCCAGGCGCGGATGAAGTCTTTGCGCGGCATCTTGGCCACGCGCGTGGACAGGTCGAGGATGCGGCGCTCGTGTTCCTTGATCTGGCCGACCACTTCGCGCAGCTTGCGCACCAGGGTGTCGGTCAGCGGCAGGGGCAGCTTGAAGGTCATGAACAGGTCGGCCATGTCCTGGCGCAACTTGACCACGGTCTTGTGGCTGGGACCGTTCTTGGCGTAGGCCTTCTCGAACTTGACGTACAGCTGGCCCAGCGCCTCCATGCGGTTGGCGACTTCGACCGGATCCGGGCCGGTGGGGCCGGCTTCTTCCGCATCGGCGGCGGTGTCGTCTTCTTCTTCGTCGGCTTCGACGTCGGCATCGCTGACTTCGACCGCCGGCGGTTCCGGGACTTCCTCTTCGACGTCGTTGAAACCGGCGACGATTTCGGCCAAGCGCTTCTTGCCGGCCTTGTGCAAGTCGTAGTCGTCCAGCAGCAGCTTCACCGACCAGGGGAAGCTGGCCAGCGACGACAGCATCTGGGTGAGGCCTTCCTCGATGCGCTTAGCGATGGCGATTTCGCCTTCGCGGGTCAGCAGCTCCACCGTGCCCATTTCGCGCATGTACATGCGCACCGGGTCGGTGGTGCGGCCGGCTTCGGTATCGAGCGCGGACAATGCGGCCGCGGCCTCTTCGGCCGCGGTGTCGTCGACTTCGCGGCCGCCGTCGCTGGCGCCGGCGAGCAACAGCGTTTCGGCATCCGGTGCGATTTCATGCACCTCGATGCCCATGCCGTTGATCATGCCGATGATGTCTTCGATCTGCTCGGGATCGACCAGGTCGTCCGGCAGGTGGTCGTTGACCTCGGCATAGGTCAAGTAACCCTGTTCCAGGCCCTTGCTGATCAGTTGCTTGATGTCGGACTGGGGGGCCTGACGTTCGTTGGCCATGTGCGGCGCCACCGGGAGAGAAAGTGAACCCGTAATTATACCAGCCTGCGGTCCGGGTCAGGACTTCAGCAGGAAGGTCACCGGGCCGTCATTGACCAGGCTGACCACCATATGGGCACCGAACCGTCCGATTTCCACCCCTGGCGGATGTTTTTCGCGGCAGATCGCAGCCAATTGGTCGAAAATCCGTTCAGCTTCGGCCGGCGCCGCCGCCGTGCTGAAGCTTGGGCGCATGCCGGAGCGGGTATCGGCGGCCAGGGTGAACTGGCTGACCAGCAGCAACCCGCCGCCGGTATCGGCCAGGGAACGGTTCATCCGCCCCTCTTCGTCCGCGAATACCCGGTACCCGAGCAGACGTTCGGCCATGCGGGCCATTTGACCCTCGCCATCGCCGGGCTCCACGCCGATCAGGGCCAGCAGGCCGGGGCCGATGGCGCCGACGGTGTCGCCGTCGACGACGACCGAGGCCTGGGTGACGCGCTGGATCAAGGCGAGCATGGGCGGCATCGGGGAATCGGGAATCGAGGAAGCCTCTCATGCCCGTCGTCCCGGTAAAAGCCGGTATCGGTGTCTTTGATTTGTAGCGCGAGGCTTGCTGCTCTTTGTTTTCAGGTCGCCATCTCCGCGAAGGCGGAGATCCCGCGCGCTGGCTTGTCTCCCCTCTTTGAAAAAGAGGGACCGAGGGAGATTTGCTTTGGCTCTGTAGAGCAGAGCTTGCTCCGCTGCCTTGGCTTGGGGGTTGTGGCGACCTGCCGGCCTTCCAGGCCGGGGTTTCGTCCGCTAAAACCGCGGCCGAGTGACCCTTCGGCAAGCTCAGGGCATGCTTTCTTTTTGTGGGGCCCAAAAAGAACAGTAACCAAAGAAAAAGGGCCTTTGGAAGGTATCCCGGCGAAGGGGTTACCTCGTGTTCTTGGCCACCGCTCGCTAGCCCTCGGGATTCCTCCGTCGCTTCGACATTCAGATCCGAGGCGATCGATCAGAACGCCTCCTTAGCGCAACTCCGCAAAAGCCACGTCACCCATACGCTGCGAATCAAAATCTAGTACCTGCGTAAGAAGGTCACCCACGACGAAAGCAGGTCCGCTGGCGGACTTACAGTCGCGACCCATCGCACCGCAGTTCAGGCCCTTTCTTGGGTTACTTTCTTTGGGCCAACAAAGAAAGTGACCCGCGCGTAGCGCGGAAGCCTTTTTCCATGGCGAGAGTCGCAGCGCACCCGCGAGGACGCAGGCCTGGATCCCGGCCTTCGCCGGGATGACGGCTTTAGGGCAAGAGCAAGATGGGTCCCAGCGTTCGCTGGGATGACGGCATGAGAGCAACGGCTTAAAAGCGAACGGCCTAAGAGCGAAGAGCATCGGAGCGAGCTCCGCTCCACAGAGCCGAAGCAACCCCCCCGGTCCTTTTTCAAAACCGCCCCCTCTTTGCAATATTAGGAGGAAGCGAGATCGGCAGAATCGATTGACCGCCTATCGGCGCTCACTCTTCCCAGCCACCCGCTAGACTGATCCGATGACCGATTTCGCGGCCCGCCTGCTGTACATCTTCGTCGCCAGCCTGACCCGCATGCCCTGGTCGTGGCTGATGCGCATGGGCGACGCGATGGCGGCGGCGATGCGCATGCTCGACGTGCGCGAAAGCCGCGTCGCGCGCCGGAATCTCGAAATCGCCTATCCGCAGCTGCCTGCGGACGAACGCAACCGCATGCACCGCGCGATCCTGCGCGCCACCGCACGCCAAACCTTCGAAACCATGCGCCTGTGGACCCGCCCCCACGCGCAAAACCTCGCGCTGATCCGCGAAAACCACGGCGTGGACCTGTTCGACGCCGCCGTCGCCGCGGGCAAAGGCCTGATCGTCGCCGCACCGCACTACGGCAACTGGGAACTGCTCAACCAGTGGCTGGCCGCGAAGACGCCGATCTCGATCCTGTATCGCCCGCCGCAATCGGCCGTCGGCGAAGCCTTTCTGCGCATCGTTCGCGCCGACGACGGCGACCGCGTCACCCAGATCCGCGCCGAAGGCCCCGCGGTGCGCCAGTTGTGGAAACTGATGAAGGTCGGCGGCGTCACCGGCATCCTGCCCGACCAGCAACCCAAGGCCGGCGACGGCGAATTCGCGCCGTTCTTCGGCAGGCAGGCGCTGACCATGACCCTGCTCAACCGCCTGGCCGAACGCAGCGGCGCCGCCGTGCTGTTCGCCTATTGCGAGCGGCTGGGCGAAGGCCCGCAATTCGCGTTGCGCATCGAACCCGCGCCGCCCGCGATCGCCTCGCACGATCCGCGCGAAGGCGTGGCCGCCTTGAACGCTGCCGTCGAGCGCATCGCACGCCGCGATCCGGCCCAGTACCAGTGGACCTACAAGCGCTATACGCTGCGTCCGCCGGACAGCGGCGAAACCAACCCGTACCGGGACCTGGAAACGCATTGATGAGCGACACGCCCGCCGACAACGCACCGCCCACGGTTGGCAACGGCTGGCAACCGCTGCCGCCGCGCGCGCTCAACCTGTTCGTGCTGGCCAATATCCTCGGCTTCGGCATGATCGCCCTGGTCGCGATGGTTCCGATCGGCTTGCTGATGCCGACGCGGTCGCTGGCGCTGACGGCGGCGCTGATCGAACTAGTCGCACTGCCTTTGTTCGGCGTCTGGCTGGCGCGCAAGCAATACCGCTACACGCGCTGGAAACTGGATGCGGACGGCTTCGCGCTGCGGCGCGGCAACCTGTTGCGCAGCGAGACGCGCGTGCCGGCCTCGCGCGTGCAGCATCTGGACTTGAAGCACGGCCCGCTGGAACGCCGCTACAAGCTGGCGACGCTGGTCGTGCATACGGCAGGAACCCGCAACAGCGCGGTGTCCGTCACCGGCCTGGACGAGGCCGATGCCGAAACCCTGCGCGACCGACTGGCCCACCAGATCGACGACGATGACGACGCCTGAGCCGATGCCCGCGCAAGGCGCGTCGCCGGAGCGGCGGCTGCATCCGCTGTCGTGGCTGTTCGTGCTGATCAAGCAGCTCAAGCAGTTCATCGTGCCGTTGATCGCGCTGTTCTTCTTCGGCCGCGGCGACCGTAACGAATTGTGGCCGCTGATCGGCGTCGGCGTGCTGGCGCTGGCCTCGGTGTGGCAATACTTCACCTACCGCTACCGCATCGACGGCGATCGCCTCGTGGTGCGCAGCGGCCTGCTGCACCGCAGCCTGCGCCAGATTCCGTTCGCGCGGATACACAACGTCGCCCTGCACCAGTCGCTGCTGCACCGGATTTTCGGCGTGGCCGAAGTGCGGTTGGAATCGGCCGGCGGCGAGAAGCCCGAAGCGCAGATGCGCGTGCTGAAACTGTCCGATGCGATGGCGCTGGAGGCGCTGCTGCGCCGCCGCGGCGCCGCGGCGGCGGACGTTGCGGGCGCGGAAGCGGCGGACGAACAAGGCGAGTTGCTGCTGCAGCTGCCGCTTGCCGAAGTGCTGCGCCTGGGGCTGATCTCCAATCGCGGCCTGATCGTGGTCGGCGGCGCCGTGGCCGCGTCGTCGCAATTCAGCCCGCGGCTGATCCCGAACCTGTTCGAAAGCGCCGGTAAAATGCTGTTCGGTTACGCCGGCAGCCATCATTTCGGGCCGGCCGAATACGCGCTCGCCGGCTTGAGCCTGGTGCTGGGCTTCATCGCGCTGATGCGGCTGTTTTCGATGCTGCTGGCGCTGCTGCAATATTTCGGCTTCCGCCTAGTGCGGCAGGGCCGGCGCCTGACCGTCGAGCGCGGTTTGCTGACGAAACTGCGCACCAGCGTGCCGCGGCGCCGCATCCAGGCCTGGACCTTGCGCGAAGGCATCGTGCACCGCTTGCTCAAGCGCCGCACGCTGCAGATCGACACTGCGGTAGCCGGCAAGCAGGACGACACCCGCGGCATGGGCGAACTAGCGCCGGTCGCCACGCCGCCGGCTTGCGACGCGCTCCTGCAGCACCTGTTGCCGCGCGCGCGATGGCCGCTTGCCGATTGGTCGGGCCTGCATCGCGATGCGTGGCTGCGCTTGTGGCTTCCCGGCATCGCGTTCGCGTTCGCGCTCAGCGCGATCCTGTTCTGGCGGCTTGGCATGTGGGGGGCGCTGGGGTTGCTGTGGCTGCCTTGGGCCGCGTTCGTGGCGCGGCAGCATGCGCGCCGCGCCGGTTACGCGGTCAACGACGAAGTGGTTGCCGTGCGCGAAGGCTGGTGGTCACGGCATTGGCGTTTCGCCGAAATCGACAAGCTGCAGGCGCTGCGCCTGACGCGTTCGCCGCTGGACCGGCGCTTCGGCATGGCGACCGTGCATCTGGATACCGCCGGCGCCGGCGCGATGGCGCCGCCGCTGCGCATCCGCTATCTGCCGGACGCCGAGGCGAACGCGCTGTACGAACGCCTGGCGCGCGATGTCGCGCGGCGGCCGCTGCGCTGGTGAATGCCCCCATGCATAAGCTGCCGATCTCGGGCGTAGTCATCGCCAAGAACGAGGCGGACCGGATCGGCCGCTGCGTCGCCAGCCTGGCCGCGGTCTGCGACGAGGTGATCGTGCTCGATTCCGGATCCGAAGACGATACGGCCGCGGTCGCTACGGCCGCGGGAGCTCGCGTCGAACAGCAGCCGTGGCTCGGATTCGCCGCACAGAAGAACGCGGCGATCGCGCGCGCCACGCAGCCTTGGGTATTACTGCTCGACGCCGACGAATGGCTCGGCGACGGCACCGCGGATGAGCTGCGGGCCTTGTTCGCCAGCGGCGAGATCGAGCGCGCCGACGTGTGGCGATTGCTGCGACGCACGCACTTCCTGGGCACGGCGCTGGGTCACGGCGGTTGGGGCCGCGAGAAGGTAGAACGCCTTTTCCTGCCGGACCTGCGTTACCGCCCCGCCGAAGTGCACGAGAAACTGGACCTGCAAGGCCGGCGCACGGCGACGCTGGATGCGCGCATTGAGCACGACACCGCGCGCAGCTACGACGAGTACGCCGCCAAGCTGCGGCGCTACGCGCAATTGTGGGCGAACCAGAAACGCGCCGCGGGCCGCCATGCGGGCCCGTTGTCGGCGCCGCTGCACGCGGCTGCCTATTGGCTCAAGAATTATGTGTTGCGCGGCGGCTTTCTGGATGGCGCGATGGCCGCGCGTTACCACGCATTGCATACGCGCTATGTGTTCGACAAATACCGGCTGCTGCGCATGAGGACCTGACTCCGTTTTTCTGCGGCCGGCTTTTCGTAGGAGCGGCTTCAATCGGAATCGGGGTCGACCGCATTACCGGGCACGTCCGACTTTTCCGGCATGCAATCCGGCAAGACCGCCGCCGCCGGCACCAGCCACCACCGGCGACGATTCGACAAGCCGGCGAGTTCTGCCTTCGACCGGTCCACGCAACGCCCCAGCGCCGGTTCCTGCACCAGCAGCCAACGCGTCCGCGGCGCCTGCTTCTGCCATTCGATGCCGCGCCGCAATTGTTCCGGCCACGGCATCACGAAACCGAAGGTGGTCGCCATCGGCGCGGACATCAGCAGGTTCTGTTCCTTCCATGCCACCAGCGCGAGTTGCGACTGCGGGCCGATGCGGCGCGCGACGCTCTCCATCAGTTCCCGCGCCGAACTGGAAGGATTGAGCAGCGGATAGCCGACCACGCCGTACAGCACCCACAACCCCGCCAGCGTGCTGAGCATGGCGGCGATCGCGCGTCTGCGCCCGAACCACAACAGGCTGCCCGCGCCCCAGGCGCCGATCGCGACCAACAACCAGGCCAGCGCCTGCGCGCCGTTGCTGAAGCCGCGCTGTTCGACCAGACGACGTTCGAACGAGGTATCGCCGAACAGCAGCGTCAACCCGATCGATAGCGCGACACCAGCGATCAACGCAGCGAATGCGATCGCCAGCCGCCGCGGCCACAATTTGCGCACGATGCCCGGCAGCAGCGGCGCCAGCGCCAGGCAGGCCATCGGCAACGCCGGCATGACGTAGACGTCGCGCTTGCCGCTGGGGATGGAGAAGAAGACGATCAGCAGCAGCCACCAGGCCAGCGGCAGCAGGTAGCGCGCGTCGCGCCGCTGCAACCGCCGTTTCCACGCCGGCAAGGCCCACGGCAGCGCCAGCATCGGCGGCAGCCACATGGTCAGCATCACGCCCAGGAAATACCACGGCGGCTGCGCGTGGTCCCACGAACGCGCGTAGCGGTTCGCTGTCTGGTTGAACAGGATGTCGTCGAGATAGGCGCGATAGGCCGGATCCGGATGCGACAGCGCCGCCATCAGCATCGGCACCAGCCACAACGACGCGGCGGCGGCGAACGCCAGCGGCGCCAGCCAGAAGCGCGCGTCGCGGACGTGCAGCCGCACGCGCGGCCAATCGCGCCATACCGCGAACAACGCCGGCACGATCATCACCAGCGCCAGCACGCCCACGCCCTTGGTGACCGTGCCCAATCCAGCGGCGAACCACCCCAGCCACCACATCTTCCAATTCGGCCCGAGCAGCAGATGGCGCAACAAGCCGTAATTGGCCAAGGTGATCCAGAACGTCACCAGCGGATCGATCTGCGCCTTCTTCGACTGGTAGGCGAACTGCAGCGCGAACAGCACCGCCCACGCGGCGTACAGGCCTACGCGCCGCGTCCAAAACCGGCGGCCGAGGTCGTACACGCACCACAGCGTGCCCAGCGAGGCGAGCAGCGACGGCAGCAGGAAGGCGATGCGCCATTCGCGCAGAGCCGTGTACGCCGCGGCCTGCAGCCACATCAGCATCGGCGGCTTGTCCGAATACAGTTCCACGCCGCGGTGCGGGAACAGCCAGTCGCCGCTTTCCACCATCTGCTTGGCGACCAGCGCGAAACGCGGCTCGTCGGCCGGCCAGGGGTCGCGCAGGCCCAGGCCTGCGCCGATCACGAGCAGGGCGGTGAAGGCGAGCAGCCAGAAATCGCGGGAGGCGCGGGTCTTGAGCATGGACGCCATCATAAACGCGAGCCGATGTCCCCGCCCCTGCAGGGAGCCGCTTTTCGTAGGAGCGGCTTCAGCCGCGAGCTCTTTTCCTTGGATCGCGGCGCCTGCCGTAGAGCTCGCGGCTGAAGCCGCTCCTACGAAAAGCGGGCTCTACGGAGCTTTGCGCAAACGAGAGTAGAAGAAACCGTCCATATCCTCCTCGCCGGGGAGGCGTTGCCGTCCGGCACCGGCGGCGCGGCCGAAACGATCGCCCAAGTCCTCGGCAGCCGCATCGGACGTGCGCGCGAGAAAATCTTCGATCTGCGTTTCGTTCTCGGCCTTCAGGATCGAGCAGGTCGCATACAGCAGCACGCCGCCCGGCCGCAGCATGGTCCATGCGGCATCGAGCAAGCGCGCCTGCAAACCGACGACCGCCGTCAGATCGCTTTCGCGACGATGCAACAGGATGTCGGGCTGGCGCCGCACGATGCCGGTCGCCGAACAGGGCGCATCGAGCAGGATCGCGTCGAAAGCGACGCCGTCCCACCAGGTGTCTGGCTTGCTGGCGTCGGCGGCGCGCAATACCGCGTCGCCGCCGAGTTGCAGACGCGCCAGGGTTTCGGCGACTTTACGCAAACGCTTGGCATCGCTATCCACCGCGGTCAGCGCCAGCGACGGATCGCGTTCGAGCAGATGCGCGGATTTTCCGCCCGGCGCGGCGCAGGCATCCAGCACGCGCGCGCCGCAAGCTGGCGACAAGGCATCGGCTACGCGTTGCGCCGCGCCGTCCTGGATCGACACGTCGCCTTCCGCGAAACCCGGCAGCGCGGCCACAGCCACCGAACCGTCGATGCGTACAGCATCGGCGAAATCCTGCAGCGCCGTCGCTTCGATGCCTGCTTCGCGCAACTGCGCCGCATACGCGTCGCGCGCCGCACGTTGCGCGTTGACGCGCAACCAGACCGGTGCCGGCGCGGCGCTGGCGGCCAGGATCGCGTCTGCATCCTGCGGCCAGTCCGCGCGCAGGCGTTCGCGCAGCCAGGTGGGCCACGCGTCGGCGTCGTCCGCTTCGGGCAAGGGTTCGCGCAAGGCGCGGCGCAACAAGGCGTTGACCATGCCGGCCTGATGGGCGCGACCGAGCGAGCGCGCGGCTTCCACGGTGGCGTCGACGGCCGCGTGCGCCGGCAGGCCGAGCGCGTCGATCTGGGCGAAACCGGCGAGCAGCAATGCGCGCAATTCGCCGTCGCGCTTGGGCAGAGGTTTGGCGATCCAGGCTTTAAGCGCCGCGTCGTAACGCGCACGCTGGCGCAGGGCGGCGAAGCAGATCGCTTCCACCAGCGCGCGGTCGCGCGGATCGCCGAGCTTGGGCAATGCCGCAGCAAGCTCTACCTTCAGCGAACGGCCGCGGTGCAGCACCGCGTCCAGCACGCGTGCGGCGGCGACGCGCGATGCGGCGCCGCTCATGCGGTTTTCAGGTCGCGGCGCGCGTTGAGATAATCCGCGGCGCTGACCGGTTTGCCGCCGTCGCGCTGCAAGCTGCGGATGCGCAGCGCGCCTTCTCCGCAGGCGATGTCGATGCCGTCGCGGCCGGCGACGAGCAGCGTGCCGGGCGCGGCGCCATGCGCCAGCGGCAGCGACTGCGCGGCATGGATGCGCACGCGTTCGCCGGCCACTTCGCCTTCGGCGATCGGCCAGGGATGGAAGGCGCGCACTTTGTTCGCCAGCGTCGGCGACGGCTGCGACCAATCGAGCTTGGCTTCGTGCTTTTCGATCTTGTGCGCGTAGGTCGCGCCGTCTTCCGGCTGCGGCTGCGCCACCGGACGGATGCCGGCGCGCCACAGGCCCAGTCCGTCGGACAAGGTCTGCGCGCCGAGTTCGGCGAGGCGGTCGTGCAATTCGCCGGCGGTTTCCTCGTCGCCGATCGCGAGTTTCTGCGACAGCAGCACCGGGCCGGTGTCCAGGCCCTTCTCCATCCGCATCAGGCAGACGCCGGTTTCGCGATCGCCGGCTTCGATGGCGCGCTGGATCGGCGCCGCACCGCGCCAGCGCGGCAGCAGCGAGGCGTGGACGTTCCAGCAGCCATAGGCGGGGATGTCGAGGATTTTTTGCGGCAGGATCTGGCCGTAGGCGACCACGATCATCAGGTCCGGTTTCAATGCGCGCAGGGCGTCGCGCGACAGCTCGGTCTTCAGCGTTTCCGGTTGCAGTACGGGGATGCCGCGCTTCAGCGCTTCGAGCTTGACCGGCGATGCCTGCAGCTCGCGGCCGCGTCCCGCAGGACGGTCGGGCTGCGTATAGACGGCGACCACTTCGCCGCGCGAAATCGCGGCGCGGAGCGAAGGTACGGCGAATTCCGGCGTGCCGGCGAAGACGATTCTCAGGGACATGCTCGCTACTCTATGGCGTCATCCCGAACGAAGTGAGGGACCTGCTGTCGACGCAACATGCGTACAAGCAGGTCCCTCACTTCGTTCGGGATGACGGCTGAAATATCTTGGCGGACTACGCAGCGTCCTGCCGCTTCTGCTTGGCCAGCTTCTTGCGCACCATCTCGCGCTTGAGCGGCGACAGGTAGTCGACGAACAACTTGCCGTCCAGGTGATCCATCTCGTGCTGGATGCAGACCGCCAGCAGGCCGTCGATGTCCAGCTCGAACGGCTGGCCATGGCGGTCGAGCGCGCGCACCCGGATCCGGTTGGCGCGGGTCACGTCGGCGAAGATGCCCGGCACCGACAGGCAGCCTTCCTGGTAGACCTGCTCGCCGTCCTTTTCGAGGATTTCCGGGTTTATGAATACGAGCGGCCGGTCCTTCTCTTCGGACACGTCGATCACCATGAACCGCTGGTGCACGTCGACCTGGCTGGCCGCCAAGCCGATGCCCGGGGCCTCGTACATGGTTTCGAACATATCGTCGAACAGGCGCTGGAAGGCCGGGTCGGCCAGGCGCGAGGGATCCACCGGCGCCGCCTTGGTGCGCAGCCGCGGATCGGGAAATTCGAGTATCGGGAGCAGGGCCATGGCTGGAAAATGGGGGTATCGGTCACAAGCGCAAGCGCTGGTGCGATTGTAACGCCGGCGGGCTTGCCTTGTAGCGATGATTGTGGGCTATATTGCCCCCGCAGTTTGGGGAAATTCTCAAGGGGAGCGGGTACATGGCCGCCATGCTTAAGCGCCTTTCTCGGGGGCTTCGTACGGTTTTTGCGGTAGCGATGCTGACTGTCGCCACCTATGCCGCGGCAGTAGAGCTGCGCGGCGATCATCCCGACACCTACGTCGTTAGGCGCGGGGACACGTTGTGGGACATCTCGGCCCGCTTCCTCAAGAAGCCGTGGCTGTGGCCTGAAATCTGGCAGGCCAACCCGCAGATCAAGAATCCGCACCTGATCTATCCGGGCGACGTGATCAGCCTGGCCTATCTGGATCGCCTGGCCGTCCAACCCGGCCCGCGCAGCGAAGCCGCGCCGATCAATGCGATCCCGTTGGATCAGGTCGAGGCCTTCCTGAAGGACATGCGCGTCGTCGACGAGTTCGAGCAGCTGCCTTACGTGGTCAGCCTCGAAGGCGAACGCCTGCGCGGCACCCAGAACCATGTGGTCTACGTCCGCGGCCTGACCGGCGCGCAGCCGGGCCAGCGTTACCTGGTGGTCCGTCCGGGCCAGCGGTACACCCAGACCCGGCGCATGTCCAACGGCCAGTACCTGCCGTTCAAGGAAGATCTGGATTACCGCGGCAAGCGCCTGCTGACCCAGACCAACGACTTCAATTCGGGCTGGACCAACATGGTCCTGTCCGAAGGTCCGCTGGAAAAGCTCGGCTACGAGCTGGCACGCATCAATGCCGGCACCGTGACCCGCGGCGAAGTGGGCAATATCGAGGTCACCACGCTGCTGCTCGACGAAGTCGGCCGCGAAGTCCGCGTCGGCGACCGCGTGATTCCGGTCGACGCCCTCGCCTACGACCTGCAGTTCTTCCCGCATCCGCCCAAGACCCAGTTGCCGGTCGGCAAGGCGCAGGTGCTGGCCGTGGCCGACGCCAACAACTACGGCGGCCCGCGCGATGTGGTGGCGATCTCCGCCGGCGCCCGCGACGGCATCGACAACGGCACCGTGTTCTCGATCTGGAGCAACGGCAACAAGGTCATCGACCGCGTCGAATACGGCGACGACCGCAGCGACCTGTCCGTGCCCAAGGGCTCGCGCGTGCAGCTGCCCGACGAGTTCACCGGCCATGTGATGGTGTTCCGCACCTTCGACAAGATGAGCTACGGCCTGGTGATGGAAGGCATCAAGCCGACCCGCGTGGGCTATTCGCTCAAGCATCCCGACGCGACTTACTGAGCGGGGTTTTCCTACGTTTCCATGCGACGGCGCCCCAGGGCGCCGTCGTCGTTTCGGGCCTAGGCTGGGCCGATGCGCGCCGAATCCCAGGAAGCTCTGCTGAAATTGCATCACGCCGGCGGCGCGGTCGTGCCGCGGCGGCGGTTGCTGGACAACCACGCCACCCCTGCCGACGCCTTGGCCGCGGGCAAGCGCGCCTGGCGCGAAGCCGAATTGAGCGAGGCGCAAATCCACGCGCTCGAGCGAGCCGATAACGACGCGCTCGCCGCGAGCCGTGCTTGGCTGGCGCAACCCGGCCACCACCTGCTCGGCTGGCACGATCCCGACTATCCGCCCCAACTGCGCCGCATCCCCAGCCCGCCACTGGCGCTGTTCGTGGATGGAGACCCGGCGCTGCTGTGGCATCCCTCCGTGGCCGTGGTCGGCAGCCGCGTGCCGACCGCTGGCGGACGCGACACCGCCTACGATTTCGCGCACATGCTGGCCGCTTCCGGCTTCGCGGTGGCCAGCGGGCTTGCCGCCGGGGTCGATGCCGCCGCGCATCAGGGCGCCCTGGCCGTCGAATCGGGGTTGACGATCGCCGTGCTCGGCACCGGCCCGGATGTGCCCTATCCGCGCGAAAACGCCGGATTGATGGCGCAAATCGCCGCTCGCGGCGCGGTCGTCAGCGAGCATGCTCCGGGCACGCTGGCGCGGCCCTCGCAGTTCCCCAGCCGCAACCGGATTCTGGCCGGGCTGGCGCTGGGCACCTTGGTGATCGAGGCCACGCTGCGTTCGGGCGCGCTGATCACAGCCAAGCTGGCCGGCGACTACGGCCGCGAAGTGTTCGCGGTGCCCGGCTCGATCCACAACCCGATGATCCGCGGCTGCCACCAGCTGATCCGCGACGGGGCCTGCCTAGTGGAACGCGCCGACGAAGTGATCGCGGCTGTCATCCCGGTCGCCGCAGAATTGGCCGCGACCTTGCGCAGCCGCCTGGAGACCCCCATTTCTATGCCCGTCGAGACCCGGGAAACGGTCGTTCAGCCGACCCGCCTCGACGACCCGGACTACCAGAACTTGTGGACAGCTCTCGGCCACGACCCCACCGGTATGGATCGTTTGATCGAACGTACCGGATTGACGGCCGCGGAACTGTCCTCCATGCTGCTGGTCATGGAGCTTGAGGGCCACGTGAGCAACCACCACGGGCGATACACCCGCAAGACCCTGTCCCCCAACGCGCCGGAGACCGGCGCAGGCCGAGGGAAATGAAAGAGAGCATCCTGGATGTACTGCTGTACCTGTTCGAGCACTACTTCACCGACGACGCCGATCCCGTCCGCGATCGCGACTCCCTCCAGAACGGATTGATCCAAGCCGGCTTCAGCCCGGCCGAGATCAGCAAGGCTTTCGACTGGCTCGATGCTTTGGCCGAGCAGCGCCCGCTCGCAGGCAGCGCGCGCAGCGACGGCCCGACCCGCATCTATTTCGGCGCCGAACTGGACAAGCTGGACGTGGAATGCCGCGGTTTCCTGCTGTTCCTGGAGCAGCACGGCATCCTCGACGCCGACCAGCGCGAACTGGTGCTGGACCGCGCCATGGCGCTGGATCAGGACGAACTGGACCTGGACGATCTGAAATGGGTCGTACTGATGGTGCTGTTCAACCAGCCCGGCTCCGAAGCCGCCTACGCCTGGATGGAAACCCAGATGTTCGCGGACGAGCCCGAGCCGGTGCACTGACCCGTTTTTCGTAGGAGCGGCTTTAGCCGCGAGCCCTTTCCCGCAGATCGCCAGCCGTTGGATTGAAAGGCTCGCGGCTAAAGCCGTTCCTGCAAAGTCCCGGCTTCGAACGGGCCCGATGATTTGTGATTCCAGACGCGGTTGACTGGCCCGGCGCTTGACAGGGCCCGCCCCGGCGTGATTCCACTATAAATAGAGAGAACCTGAACGCCCGAGGCCACCTGCCTCGGGCGTTGCCTTCTGTACCCATGTTTGGCGTCGGCTTCACGGCCCGCCCGGAAACCTCCCCCGCAATGGCCAAGAACCTCCTCATCGTCGAATCGCCGGCCAAGGCCAAGACGATCAACAAATATCTCGGCAAGGATTTCACCGTCCTGGCCTCGTACGGCCATGTCCGCGACCTGGTGCCGAAAGAAGGCGCTGTCGATCCGTCCGACGGCTTCCGCATGCGCTACGACTTGATCGACAAGAACGAGAAGCACGTCGAAGCGATCGCCAAGGCCGCCAAGGCCGCCGATGGCATTTATCTCGCCACCGACCCGGACCGCGAAGGCGAGGCGATCAGCTGGCACATCGCCGAGATCCTGAAGGAACGCGGCCTGCTCAAGGACAAGACCCTGCAGCGCGTCGTGTTCACCGAGATCACGCCGCGCGCGATCAAGGAAGCGATGCAGAAGCCGCGCGCGATCGCCAGCGATCTGGTCGACGCCCAGCAGGCCCGCCGCGCGCTGGACTACCTGGTCGGCTTCAACCTGTCGCCGGTACTGTGGCGCAAGGTGCAGCGCGGCCTGTCCGCCGGCCGCGTGCAATCGCCGGCGCTGCGCATGATCGTCGAGCGCGAAGAAGAGATCGAAGCCTTCGTCGCCCGCGAGTACTGGTCGATCGAGGCCGAATGCGCGCATCCGTCGCAGTCGTTCACCGCCAAGCTGACCAAGCTGGACGGCAAGAAGTTCGAGCAGTTCACCATTACCGACGGCGACACCGCCGAGGACGCGCGCCGCCGCATCGTGGCCGCCGCCAACGGCGCGTTGCACGTCACCGACGTCGCCAGCAAGGAACGCAAGCGCCGGCCGTCACCGCCGTTCACTACGTCCACGCTGCAGCAGGAAGCCTCGCGCAAGCTCGGCTTCACCACCTCGCGCACGATGCGCGTGGCGCAGAAATTGTACGAAGGCGTATCGATCGGCGACGAAGGCACCGTCGGCCTGATCAGCTATATGCGTACCGACTCGGTGAACCTGTCGGCCGAAGCGCTGAGCGAGCTGCGCGACGTGATCGCGCGCGACTTCGGCACCAGGGCCGTGCCGGACAAGCCCAATTTCTACCAGACCAAGTCCAAGAACGCGCAGGAAGCGCACGAAGCGATCCGCCCGACCTCCGCGCTGCGCACGCCGGCGCAGGTGGCGAAGTATCTGGACGACGACGGCCGCCGCCTGTACGAACTGATCTGGAAGCGCGCCGTCGCCTGCCAGATGGTGCCGGCCATCCTCAACACCGTCAGCGTCGACCTGGCCGCCGGCAGCGAACACAGCTTCCGCGCCAGCGGCACCACCGTGATAGATCCGGGCTTCCTGGCCGTATACGAGGAAAGCAAGGACCAGAAGACCAGCGAAGACGAAGACGAAGGCCGCAAGCTGCCGGCGATGAAGCCCGGCGAGCGCGTGCCGCTGGACCGCATCCACACCGACCAGCATTTCACCGAGCCGCCGCCGCGCTTCTCGGAAGCTTCGCTGGTGAAAGCGTTGGAGGAATACGGCATCGGCCGGCCGTCGACGTATTCGTCGATCATCCAGACCCTGCAGTTCCGCAAGTACGCGGAACTCGAGAACCGGCGCTTCCGGCCGAGCGATGTCGGCCGCGCGGTGTCCAATTTCCTCAGCGGGCATTTCACCCGCTACGTCGATTACGACTTCACCGCCAAGCTCGAAGACGAGCTCGACGCGGTATCGCGCGGCGAGGAAGAATGGGTGCCGTTGATGGAGAGGTTCTGGGGCCCGTTCAAGGAGCTGGTCGACGAGAAGACCGAATCGGTCGATCGCAGCGAAGCCACCGGCGCGCGCGAGCTCGGCACCGACCCCAAATCGGGCAAGCCGGTCAGCGTACGCCTGGGCCGCTACGGGCCGTATGCGCAGATCGGCACCGCCGAAGACGAGGACAAGCCGACCTTCGCCAGCCTGCGTCCAGGCCAGAGCATGCATACGATCACGCTGGAAGACGCGATCGACCTGTTCCGCCTACCGCGCAAGCTCGGCGAGGACGGCGGGCACGAAGTAAGCGTCGGCATCGGCCGCTTCGGTCCGTTCGCCAAGCGCGGCAGCGTGTACGCGTCGCTGAAGAAGGAAGACGATCCTTACACCATCGATTTGGCCCGCGCCGTATTCCTGATCAACGAAAAGGAAGAAATCGCGCGCAACCGCATCATCAAGGCCTTCGAAGGCAGCGACATCCAGGTGCTGAACGGCCGTTACGGCCCCTACATCAGCGACGGCAAGCTCAACGGCCGCATTCCCAAGGACCGCGAACCCGCGTCGCTGACCCTGGAGGAAGTGCAGAAGCTGATGGAGGAAACCGGCAAGCCGATGCGCGGGCGCGGCCGTTTCGGGGCCAAGAAGGCGGCGGCGAAGAAGGAAGCTGCGCCGAAGAAGGCTGCCAAGAAAGTCGCCAAGAAGACCGCAACCAAGAAGGCCGCCAAGAAAACGGCGAAGAAGGCTGCAAAAAAGGCTGCGAAAAAAACAGTCGTCAAGAAGACGGCGAAGAAGGCTGCGACGGCGTCGTCCGGAGACGATGCGCCGTTTTAAGCCTTAAAAAGCCGCAGTTTCCGCAATGGCGGCAGTCCTGCTTTGGCCCTCTCCCGCTTGCGGGGCGAAGACGCACTGCTTGCGCGGCACGGCCGCGCGTGCGGCTGAGCGCCCGCACGCAAGTGCGGGCCGGGGCGCGGAGCGGAGTTGGGTGAGGGCGCGCGAAGTTGCGAATAGCCTCGTAACGAGCTGGTGGCAGCGTTAAAGTCACTGGATTCCCGCCTTCGCGGGAATGACGGCTGAAAAGCAAGCGACATTCGAAATGACCTCAAGTCCGACTCTCGCCGAAGCCACCCACGTCCTCAAAAGCGGCGGCGTCCTCGCCTACCCCACCGAAGCCGTGTGGGGGCTGGGCTGCGATCCCAATAACGAGGCCGCGGTCATCCGCCTGCTGGCCATCAAACAGCGTCCGGTCGACAAGGGCCTGATCCTGATCGCGGCCAATCTCGATCAACTGCGTCCCTATCTCGATCTGCCGGCACTGCCGAGCGAGCGCTTGGCCGAGGTGCTCGCGACCTGGCCCGGCCCGCATACGTGGGTGATGCCGGCCCACCGCCAGGCGCCGCGCTGGATTACCGGCGCGCACGACGGCATCGCGGTGCGGGTCAGCGCGCATCCGATCGTAGTCGCCTTGTGCCTGGCTTTCGGTGGTCCGCTGGTATCTACCAGCGCCAACGCCGCGGGCGCCCCGCCGCCGCGCACGCGCGGCGAATTCGATCCCGGCCTGCTGGCGGCCGTCGACGGGATCATGGACGGCGATACCACCGGCCTCGCGCGACCCACGCCCATCCGCGACGCGCGCACCGGTGCGGAGCTGCGCGCCTGAATTCGGCGGAAATGAACACCGGCGAAAGCGCCATGCGCGGCCTTGCGAGGCCCGCTTCCAGGCCCCGGTTTAAGCGCGCAAGATAAGGCCCATGCGTTCTGGGTCCCTCATCGCCATCGCCGGTACGCTGCTGCTGCCGCTCGCTGTACAGGCGGCGGAAATCACGCTGTACCGTTGCGTCGACGCCAAAGGCAAAGTGACTTTGCGCGACTCGCCTTGCGCCAAGGGCGAAACGCAAGAGACGCGCACCTTCCAACGGCCTGTCGATCCGCCACCGCGCCCGGCCGCGCAGGCGCCCGCGCCGTCCGCACCCGCCAAGCCGCCCGAAGTGCGCTACGTGACCGTCAACACGCCGCGCCCCTTGTACGAATGCGTCACGCCCGACGGCGAGCGTTACACCAGCGATACCGACGCCGGCAATCCGCGTTGGGTGCCGCTGTGGACGCTGGGCTATCCGATGTGGCCGCAACGCACTTTCCGCAGCGAAGGCCTGACGGTCAGCACACCGGCGCCGCGCCCGCCGGACGTACGCCCGCCCGGACGGCCGCACCCGGTGCATCCGGCGTTCTTCGCCTCCAGCACCTACATCGCGGACGAATGCCATGCCCTGCCGCAGGAAGAAGTCTGCTCGCGCCTCAACGACCGGCGCTACGAAATCAAGCGCCGCTATTTCAACGCCATGCCGAGCGAGCGCGCCGTGCTGGACAACGAAGAGCGCGCCGTGGTGGCGCGGATGAACAGCGATTGCGGCGCCTACTGATGCGCACGGTCATCGCGTTCGCGCTGCTGACGCTGACGAGTACCGGGGCCTGGACGCAAAGCGTTGTGATGTACCGCTGCACCGACGCCCAAGGCGCGGTGACCTTGCAGAACGACGTGCCTTGCCCCAAAGGCAGCAAGCAAGTGAAACGCGTGATCGAAACGGCACCGGCACCGGCGGCCACATCGTCGCCTGTATCGACCCCGCCACAGACGCCAGCGCCGACGAGCGCGACGCCCGCCATGGCTGCTGCGCCTGCGGGCGCCCCGATCGCGCCTGCCGCCCCGAAGCCGGAAAACGCACAGGCATCGGCGATCGCCGAACGACCGGCGCCGCCCGACCTCTATCGTTGCCAGAACTATCGCCGGGAAATCTATTTCAGCGACACCGACCTGCCGCCGTCGCGCTGCCTGCCGCTGCAGACGACCGGCCTGGACGGCAACCCCGGCACCGGCGCCGGAGCGGCCTGCGAAATGGTCCGCGACGCCTGTCAGCGCATCGCCGACGCCGACTTGTGCCAAGCCTGGCAGCAACGCCTGCGCGATGCGGAATCCGCGGTGCGCTTCGGCACACCCGAACAAGCGGCGGACGCGCGCTACGAATTCATCCGGGCAGAGAAAGTCATGCGTGAGAGCAGCTGCGGCGGTTGAACCGCGGCGGCATGCGCACGAGAAGTGACCGTTCAGAAGCCGTAACGCAGGAAGCCGCCATCCACCGCGATGCATTCGCCGGTGATGTAGCTGGCCGCGGGCAGGCAGAGGAAGGCGACCGCGGCGGCGACTTCCTCGGGCTCGCCGATGCGGCCGATCGGCGTACGCATCAGCACTTCGTCCAGGTAATCCGGATCGGCGAGCTTGTCGGAGGTGCGGCGCGTGCGGATGTACCACGGTGCGACGGCGTTGACGCGCACGCCGTCCTCGGCCCATTCGGCCGCCAGATTCTTGGTCATCTGGTGCATGGCCGCCTTGCTCATGCCGTACGGCGCGCCGGAACGCACATGGGTGAGCCCGGACACGCTGCCGACGTTGACGATGCTGGACGAGGCATGCTGGGTGAGCAGCGGATGCGCGTAGCGCGACAGTTCGAATGCCGAAAACAGGTTGACTTCGAAGATCTCGCGCCACTCGTCTTCGGTGTAGTCGGTAGCCGCTTTGGTGAGGTTGCCGCCGGCGTTGTTGACCAGGATGTTGAGGCCTTCGCCGCGGTCCTCGACCCAATCCAGCACTTCGCGGCGCTGTTCTTCGTCGACGACGTCGCCTACCAGGCCGCGGATATCGCTGTCGGGGAATTCGTCGGCCAGTTCGTCGCGCGCCGATTCCAGCGCATTGGGGTCGCGCGCCACGATCAGCACGCGAGCGCCCAGGCCGAGCAGTTCGCGCGCGATCGCGCGGCCGATGCCGGCGCTGCCGCCGGTGATCAGCGCCAGTTGTCCATCAAGCCGCCAGCGGTTGGGATCCATGCTCGTCTCGCCTGCACCGGTTGGGCGTAGCATAGCGCCAGGCCCCTTCAGGACGCTCCCATGGCGCTACCCGCACGCGTTTGTCTGTTCGCGATCGTCCTCGCCGCGACGGCCGGCTGCAGCCGGCCCAAGCCGCCGCCGACCGAACAGCAGCCGGAGCCGCAAGCGCAGCACACCGAACTGCGCGATGCGGTACAGGAGCCGATCGACAAGGCCAAGGCGGTGGAGGATTCGGTGCAGAAAGCGACGGACCAGCAGAGGGCACAAATCGAAGCCGCGGGCGGATGACCGTCGATCTAGCTCTGTGGAGCGGAGCTTGCTCCGCCGCCCTTCTTTTGCTCTGAGCTTTGCTCCGCCTTCGTAGAGCGGGGCTTGCCCCGCTGCTCTTGCCCCTAAGCCGTTTGCCCTTAAGCCGTTTGCCCTTAAGCCGTTTGCCCTTAAGCCGTTCTCTCTTAAGCGTTCGCTCTTAAGCCGTTTGCTCTTAAGCCGTTTGCTCTTAAGCCGTCATCCCAGCGAACGCTGGGACCCATCTTGCTCTTGCCCTAAAGCCGTCATCCCGGCGAAGGCCGGGATCCAGGCCCGCGTCCTGGCGGCCTGCGCTGCGACTCGCGCCATGGAAAAAGGCTTCCGGGCTGCGCCCGGGTCACTTTCTTTGCTGGCCCAAAGAAAGTAACCCAAGAAAGGGCCTGAACTGCGGTGCGATGCGTCGCGCCTGAAAGTCCGCCAGCGGACCTGCTTTCGTCGCAGGTGACCTTCTTACGCAGGTACTAGATTTTGATTCGTAGCCTATGGGTGACATGGCTTTTGCGGAGTTGCGCTAAGGAGTCGTTCGGGTCGATCGCCCCGAATCTGAATGTCGAAGCAACGGAGGAATCCCGAGTGCTGGCGAGCGGTGGCCAAGCACACGGGGTAACCCCATCGCCGGGATACCTTCCAAAGGCCCTTTTTCTTTGGTGACTTCTCTTTTTGGGCCCCACAAAAAGAAAGTAACTCGGCCGCGGTTTTAGCGGACGAAACCCCGGCCCAAAGGGCCGGCAGGTCGCCACAACCCCCAAGCCAAGGCAGCGGAGCAAGCTCCGCTCTAAGAGCCAAAGCGAATCCCGGCCCCTCTTTTTAAAGAGGGGAGACAAGCCGAGGCGTTGGATTGCGTTTGCGGGGACGACGGCTGAAAGAACGGTCAGAAACCGCAGAAGCAGTACGCGAGCGCCTTCACGCGCATGCCCTGCCCCGGCTTCATCGCATTCTCGATGAAGCGCAGGTCGTCTGCGCTGCGCGGCACCGCGCGCGCGAGCAACGTGCGGGCGAGATCGGAATCGCGCAACCAGATCGCGCCAATGCGGCTTTCCGCGAAACCGCTGAACCAGCGCTGGAACGGCGTGCCGCCGTCTTCGTAATAGCGCACGCGGTACTCGGCTGGCTTGCCGAGCTTGGCGCGCTGCGCGACGTCGGCGACCGCCGCATCGATGCCGCCGAACGCGTCGACCAGCCCGCGCTCCTTCGCCTGCGCGCCGGTCCATACGCGGCCGCGCGCGACTTCGTCGATCTGCTCGACGCTCTTCTTGCGCGCCTGCGCCACCTTGCCGGTGAAATCGCGGTAACCCTTGTCGATCACCGACTGGATCACCTGGCCGACATCCGGATCCAGCTTGCGGGTGATGTCGAACGCGCCGCCGAAACGCGTCGTCGACACGCCGTCGGTATGCACGCCGATCTTGTCGAGCGCGCGCGGCAATGTCGGGAAGATGCCGAAGATGCCGATCGAACCGGTGATCGTCGACGGATCGGCGTAGATGCGATCGGCATTCATGCTGATCCAGTAGCCGCCGGACGCGGCCACGTTGCCCATCGACACCACCACCGGCTTGCCGGCCTCTTTCAGGCCGACCACTTCGCGCCGGATCTGCTCGGACGCGAATACCTCGCCGCCCGGCGACGACACGCGCAGCACCACGGCTTTGACTTTCTCGTCGTCGCGCGCCGCGCGCAGCAGCGCCGCGGTGGATTCGCCGCCGATGCGGCCGGGCGGCTGCTCGCCGCCGGTGATCTCGCCTTCGGCCACGACCACCGCGACCTGCGGGCGCTCGTCGACCGCGGACAGGCCGCTGTCGACCTGCTTCAAATAGCCTTCCAGATCGATCTGGCGGAAACCGCGCGGCGCATCGCTGTCGGCGACGCCGCGCTCGGCCATCAGATCGTCGACCTGCTCCTCGGTCTTGAGGCCGTCGACCAGCTTCTGCTGCAGCGCGAAGCGCGCCAGGTCGCCGCCGGCCGCGGCGATGCCTTCGGGCAGCGTGTCGATGCCGGCCGCCAACTGCTGCGCGGTCAGCTTGCGCGCCTTGGCGATATCGTCGAGATAGCGCTGCCACACGTCGCTCATCCAGAACAGGTCGGCCTGCTTGGATTCGGGCGAAGCGGCGTCGAGGATGAAAGGCTCGGCCGCGGATTTGTACTCGCCCACCTTGAACAGGTGCACGTCGACGCCGAGCTTGTCCTGCAGGCCCTGGCGGTAGTACTGGCGATAGCCGGCGAGGCCTTCGATCAGCATCCCGCCCATCGGATCCAGGTAGACCTCGCTGGCCTGCGCGGCCAGCAGATATTGCCCCTGGCCGTACTGGTTGCCGAAGGCGACCACTTGCTTGCCCGACGCGCGCAGTCGCGCGAGCGCCGCGGCCACTTCGCGCAGTTGCGCGTAGCCGCTGGGTTCCAGCTCGTCCACGCGCAGCAGCACGCGTTCGACGCGCTTGTCGTCCTTGGCCGCTTCGATGGCGCGCAACAGGTCGCGCAACTGCACTTCCTTGGCGTCGTCGTCGCCCATCGCCTTGGCCAGCGTGCGGGTGAACGCGTCGGTGCTGTACTGCTCCACCAGCCGCCCTTCCGGCGCGATCACCAGCGTGGTGCGGCCGACCATCGGCTTGACCCGGTCGCCCGCGCCCAGCGCGACCAGGAACAGCAGCAGCAGGAAGAAGAACACCAGGTTGAACGCCAACCGGCGCGTGAAATTCATCGCATCCCAAATGCCGACGAAAACGCGGGCGATCGGGCCGCGGCGGCGGACTTCGTTCATTACCTGTCACTCCATAAATAGAACCGCAGCTTAGCCCGCGCCCGCAGGGGTTTCATGCGTCGTTGGTCACTGCGCCTTCCCGCACGATGGGGGCTGTTCGCGACGAGCGCAAGAAGCGGCTGCCCAGCAGCACCGCAGCCGCCGACAAACCCACGATCAGGCCGATCCACATGCCTTTAGGCCCCCAGCCCAGGCCCAACCCCAGCCCCGCCCCCAGCGGCATGCCCAGGCCCCAATAAGCGAAGGCCGCCAGGAACATCGGCACCCGCGTATCCTTCAGCCCACGCAGGGCGCCGGCCGACAGCACCTGGATGCCGTCGGGAAACTGGAACGCAGCGGCGTACAGCAGCAGCGTCGCCGCCAACGCGGCCACGGTCGCGTCGGCGGTGTACAGCGACACGATCGCGTCGTTGCCGAACAGCAGCACCAGCCCGGACAGCAATTGCGTGGCCAGCACGATGGTGTAGCCGGCGAAAGCGGCGCGGCGCAGCGCTTCGCGGTCGCCGCGGCCGAGCGCGTGGCCCACGCGCACCGTGGTCGCCTCGGCCAGGCCCAGCGGAATCATGAAGCACAGGCTGGCGACGTTGATCGCGATCTGGTGCGCCGCCACCGGCACGTCGCCGAGGCGGCCGATCAGCAGCGCGGTGGTGATGAAAAGGCCGCCTTCCATGGCAACGGTGATGCCGATCGGCAGGCCGTTGGCCAGCAAGTTGCGGATCGGCGGCCACTGCGGCCCGTCGAAACGCGCGAACAGGCCCAGGTCCGCGAAACGCTTCGCCCGCCGCAGATACAGCGCGAAGGCGATCGCCTGCGCCCACATCATGATCGCCGACGCGATGCCCAGGCCGCCGGCGCCGAGCTCGGGCAGTCCGCCGAAACCGTAGGTGAACGCATAGCCGAGCGGAATGAGCACCAGCAGGCCGCCGAAGCCGAGCAGCATGGTCGGCAGCGTCCAATGCATGCCGTCGCTCAGGTAACGCATGCACAGGTACAGCGTGAACGCCGGGATGCCCCAACGGATGCCGTGCAGGAAGGCAGTCGCGCCCGGGCGGATCTCCGGCGCGATGCCCATCGGCTCCAACGCATAGACCACGACGCTTAGGAACGCGAACAGCACCAGGCCCAGGCCTGCGGCCAGCCACATCGCCTGGCGGAACAGCGGCCCGACCAGATCGCGGCGTCCGCTGCCGTCCAACTGCGATACCGACGGCGGCAGCGACATCAGCGTGCCCATCGGAATCATCATCGGCAGCCAGAACAGCGCCGTGCCGACCGCCACCGCCGCCAGCGTGTCGGTGCCGTGGTGGCCGGCGATCACGCTGTCGACGAAACCGATCAGGCCCGACGACATGTGCCCGGCCACCAGCGGTGCGGCGAGTGTGGCGGAGGTACGCACTTCGCGACCGAAGCGCGCCTGCGAAGGCGTCGAATGCGACATGGGAAGAGAACCCGGGCGACTTCGGCCGCGCGAATGGGAGGCATGCGCTGGCGCCGGGTCGCGGCTGACCCTATCTTAACGGGTCAGGAGAGGCCACAGATGACCGAAAACAACGAAACCGCGGTTCCGCACGCGCCCGCGGCGGCGCCCGCGCGCGAATGCGAGAATTGCGGCCGCGCATTGCTCGGCGATTACTGCTACGCCTGCGGCCAACCGGTGAAAGGGCTGGTGCGGCATTTCTCCAGCATCATCGGCGACTTCGCCGACAGCGTGCTCAATCTCGACACGCGCCTGCCGCGCACGCTGTGGCCGCTTCTGGCCAAGCCGGGATTCCTCACCACCGAGTATTTCGCCGGCCGCCGCGTGCGTTACGTCAGCCCGGTGCGGCTGTTCGTGTTCCTCAGCATCGTGACGTTCTTCGTCGCGCAGTTCACGGTCAGCTTCGGCGACGGCACGGTCAAGTTCGAGGACGACGGCGACAGCATCAGCCGTGCGACCACCGTCCAGGAAGTGGAGAAAATCCGCGACCAGGCCTTGGCCCAAATGGCCGAAGCGCGAAACAACGTCGCCGGCGTGCCGGGTGCCGACACGGGCATCCGCATGGGCGAAAAGGAACTCAGGAAAAAGGCGCAAAGGCGCATCGAAGCCTTGCGTAAAGCGCAGGCCGGATCGGCCGGGCCGTCGGGAGCTGCGGCGGAAGCGGAAGGGGCGGCGGCAACGACGGCGCCGGCGGATTCCGCGACGGCGACATCCGCTGCGGCACCCACGACACCGGCAAAAGCGACGGCGGCCACGAACGACGAGGACGAAGAAGACTTCGACATCTCGTTCAACGGCGAGCCCTGGGATGCCAAGACCAATCCGATCGCGGTGGCCTGGCTGCCTCGCTTCGCCAACGACTGGCTCAATTCGCAGGCCGGCCGCGCCAAGGCCAACTTCAAGCGGCTGAAGGAAGACCCGAACGCGTTGAAGGACGCGATGCTGAGCGCGGTGCCGTCGACGCTGTTCATCCTGCTGCCGTTATTCGCGCTGATGCTGAAGATCCTGTACGTCTTCAAACGACGCCTGTACATGGAACACCTCATCGTGGCGCTGCACAGCCACGCCTTCCTGTGCCTGGCGCTGCTGCTGATGTTCGTCATCATCGCGCTGCAGAATTGGCTTGCGCCCGAATCGGGCGCCCTGCACAGCCTGTTCGGCTGGATCGAGGGGCTGTTGTGGCTATGGATGCCGGTCTACCTGCTGGTCATGCAAAAACGGGTGTACGCGCAGGGCTGGCCGATGACGTTGGTCAAATACTGTGTTCTGGGCTTCTGTTACTTCCTGCTGCTGACAACCGGCGCCGCGTTCACCATGCTATTCAGCCTGGTCAACATGTGACGGCGAAATGACGCAGCAGGCTCCCCCGGGCCACATCGTCTACGAGGTGAACGTGGAAGTCGACGCCGTATTGGCCGACGACTACCGCGCCTGGATGGACACGCACGTGCGCGAGATGGTGTCGCTGCCCGGATTCTTCGGCGCCTACGTGCACAACGTGCTTGCGCCGGCGCCGCCGGCCGGCACGCAGGCGATGTCCGTGCAGTTCTTCCTGCGCGATACCGCCGCGCTCGACAGCTACCTGCGCGAGCACGCGCTACGCTTCCGCGCCAGCAGCCTGCAGATGTTCGGCGACCGCTTCCGCACTACCCGGCGGGTGATGCGGCATACCACGATCTACGATCCGGAACGGTAACGGCTATTTACCGGTCCAGGCGCTGTCGCAGCCACTCGCTGCGCTGCGCGGAGGCTGTCGACAGCAGTTCGCGCCGCAAAGCGTCGCGCGCTTCCGGCGGCGTGCGCTGGGCCAGCGTCGCCAGGTCGTTGCGCTCGGCCGGCGTCATCGTCCGCAGCGCTTCCAGCAGCTGCGCGCGCTCGTCGGCTTCGACGAAACCCAGCAGCGGCTGCAACCGCACGTACTCGGCGCCCAGCACCGGGCCGAGCAGCCAGCCTCGGCGCGCAAGGCCGTCCAAGGCATCGAACTGCGCGCGCAGGCGCCGGCGTTCGTCGACCGGCAACGCGGCGAACTGCGCCGCCGTGCGACGCATCCGCGCGCGTTCGGATTCGGACAGTTCGCGCCAGGCCTGCCAATGTTCGCGTTGCCGACGGCGCTCCTCGATCGGCAACGACTGCCAGCGCAGCTGCCGCTGCCCGTAAACGGCCCGTTCCACCGGCGTCAACGCCTGCCAGCGCGCCTGGCGTTGCTCCAGCTCCACGCGTTGCGCCGCGGGCAAGCGCTCCAGCCAAGTATCGAGCGACGGCGACAATGCGATCGCCGCCGTCGATGCGATCGCAGCCAAGGCCAGCACCAGGGTGAGCGTGGTCCGGTTAAAGCGTGTCATCGCTGGTCTCCGGTTCCTCGCTGACGTTGTGCGGCGGCGGCGCAACCGACGAAGCACCTGGCGCGGCCGCCTGCGTCGCCTCCGCCCCGGTTTGCGTGGCGTACCAAGCGTAGAAATCCAGTTCGCGGTAGACCGCCTCGTCCTGCCGCTCGAGCAGCAGTTCGAAATCGCGGTCGCTCAACAGCGCCATGTCCGCATCGAAGCGCGCCGCCGGCGCTTCGACGTTCGGCAGCGATACCGTGCGGATGTCCGGCGCGCCGCCGGCCGTCTCCTGGCGCGGCGGCTGCGGCCATAGGAAGCTGACTGCCAACGCCGCCGCGCAGGCCGCCACGCCCAGCCAGAGCAGGTGCGATACCCAGCGCGGCCGGGCGCGAACGGCCGTCACCGTGGCCGCGACCGCCGGCATGACCGTTCGCCTGACCGGGACCGGCTGCAGGGCGGCTTCGCGCAACTTCGCCAGATGCGCAAGACGTTGCGGCGGCAAGTTGCGGATCGCCTCCTGTACTGCGGCCGCCATGCCGCGCCAGGCTTCGGCATGCGGCGTGCCGTCGGCGCGGTGCGGCAAAGCCCGCTGCAAGGCCAGCCGATAGGTGGCCGGCGCGATACCCAGCGCCGCCGCCGCTTCGGTTTCGCCCAGCCCCGCGGCGAGCCGCAGCAGCAGCGCAGCGCGTGGCCCATGGCCGACCTGGGCCAGCGGCGCCAGGGCGTCGGCACGGGCCGGCAGGGCGGCAGCCCGGCGCAGCATCGGGGTGGCCAGCAACAAACTCCAGAAGCGCTGCGGCCACTCGCCGAACGGGGCGCGGGCCGCGCCGGCATGGAAGGCGCGCATGGTCGCGGCCAGCGCGGCGTCGCCGGCCATGGCATCGCCGCATTGCAGCTCCGCGAAGACCGCGCCGCGCCGTTCGACGCCGCGCAGGAAGGCATTGATTGCGGCCGGCGCACCGCTGGCGTCGGAAAGGGAGCGTGCGGTCATCGGGCAGATTTCATCGTGGCCGCATGATACCGACGGCGACCCGGCAAACCATGCTTGACAGACCGCACGAATGGCGCTCCCCGAGGCGGGACAAGGCTTTGGCGAAAATCCAGTTGTTCACAGCGGTCAATAAACTGTCACCGATCCGGGTTTAACAGGCGCCTTAACCCGTATTTCGCTTGTGTTTCACAGCCATGTGGTTGATCGCAAAGGATTTATGCGGATTGGCGCTTTTTTCACCAGCGTGCGTTAAATGCTTGCTTTCACGTGTTTGCGCGATGCGGCCCGGCCGGCTTGCACAGGGTTATCCACAGCTCGTGTGGATAAGGACGAATCTCCTTATGCGGCCGCAAGTTGCATGGCTTATCTGTGATGCGCGACAGGTTTAGCGCGCAACTGCGCGCGTCTCGCGGCACGAGCGCGGCGGTCGCTAGACTGGTGCGATGTCCGACGCCGAACCCGTGCTCAAGATCGCGCTGCCGCTGCCCCTGCCGCGGCTGTTCGACTACGCGGCGCCGTCCCAGGCCGCGCCGTCGGCAGACGACATCGGCCGGCGCGTGCGCGTCCCGTTCGGCACGCGCGAATTGATCGGCCTGGTGGCGGCGGTCGGTCCGCGCGACGACAGCGTGGCCGAACTCAAATCCGCCCTCGCCTTTCCCGACGAGACGGCGTTGTTCCACGCCGAGCTGTTCGCGTCGCTGCGCTGGCTGGCCGCCTATACCCATGCGCCGCTCGGCGAGGTGCTGGCTACCGCGCTGCCGGCTGCACTGCGTCGCGGCGAAGCCTTGCCCGACACGCATCTCTGGGCCTGGCAACTGACCCAGGAAGGCCTGGCGCAGGTCGAGCGCCTGCGCAGCGGCAGCCGCCCGCGCCGGCTGGCCGAAGGGTTGCAGGCGCAACGGCGCGACGAAGACGCGCTCGATGCCGAAGTCGAAGGCTGGCGCACCGCAGCGCGCACGCTGGCGCAGCGCGGGCTGGCCGAACGCGTCGCGGTGCCGGCCTCGCAACTGGCGCCGCAGCCGCAAGCCGGACCGGCGCCGAACGAAGAACAGGCGGCAGCGATGGCGCAGATCGAAGCCGCGGCCGGCTTCGCGCCGTTCCTGCTCGACGGCGTCACCGGCAGCGGCAAGACCGAGGTCTATCTGCGCGCCATCGCGGATTGCCTGGCGCGCGGCAAGCAGGCGCTGGTGCTGGTGCCGGAGATCGGGCTGACGCCGCAGATGCTGGCGCGGTTCCGCGCGCGCCTGGGCGTGCCGGTGCACGCGCTGCACTCGGGCCTCAACGACGGCGAGCGCGCCCGCACCTGGGCCGCTGCATGGCGCGGCGAGGCGCGGGTGATCGTCGGTACGCGCTCGGCGGTGTTCACGCCGCTGCCCGATGCCGGCCTGATCGTAGTCGACGAAGAGCACGACGCCAGCTACAAGCAGCAGGACGGCATCCGCTACCACGCCCGCGATTTCGCCCTGGTGCGCGGCAAGGCGCTGGACGTGCCGGTGATCCTGGGCAGCGCCACGCCATCGTTGGAATCGCTGCACAACGCGCAGCAGGGCCGTTATCGGCACCTGCGCCTGCACAAGCGCGCCGGCGAGGCCAGGCCGCCGTCGGTGCGCGTCCTGGACATCCGCAAGCGGCCGCTCGACGCGGGCCTGTCGCCGGAATTGCACGGCGCGATCCGCGCCGCGCTCGACGCCGGCGGCCAGGTCCTGGTGTTCAAGAACCGGCGCGGCTATGCGCCGGTGCTGCTCTGCCACGACTGCGGCTGGAGCGCGCACTGCAAACGATGCAGCACGCCCGATCGCAGCCGGCCGATGACGGTGCACGCCGGCGGACGCAGGCTGCAATGCCATCATTGCGGCGCCCGCCAGGCCACCCCGCCCGCCTGTCCGGATTGCGCCAGCCTGGCGCTGCAGCCGCAGGGCGTGGGCACCGAACGCATCGAAGCCGCGCTCGCGGAAAAATACGCCGACGTGCCGGTGCTGCGCATCGACCGCGGCAGCACGCGGCGCAAGGATGCGTTGGAGAGGCTGTTCGAGAAGTTCGGCGCGCAGCCCGGCGTGATCGTCGGCACGCAGATGCTGGCCAAGGGCCACGACCTGCGCAACCTGACGCTGGTCGCGGTGGTCGGTATCGACGAAGGTCTGTTCTCGGCCGATTTCCGCGCCGCCGAAAAGCTCGCGCAATTGCTGATCCAGGTGTCCGGCCGCGCAGGACGCGCCGAGAAGCCTGGCGAAGTGTGGCTGCAGACGCATCATCCCGAACATCCGCTGCTGCAGACGCTGATCAACGGCGGTTATCACGCCTTCGCGCAAACCGAACTGGCGCAGCGCGAAGCCGCCGGTTTCCCGCCATTCGCGTACCTGGCGTTGTTGCGCGCCGAAGCCAAACATGCCGATGCGCCGATGGCGTTTTTGAGCGCCGCAAAGCGTGCCTTTCCCCCCTTTGAAAAAGGGGGGAAGGGGGGGCGAGCGCAGCTGCTTGCAAGCCAAGGGCTTGCGGCTGCGGGAGCGCCCTTGCGTGAGCAAGGGCCGGGAATCGCGGAGCGATTTGCTTTTGCTTCGGAGCGTTCGAAGCAAAAGCAAATCCCCCCCGCCCCCCCTTTTCCAAAGGGGGGAGTACAACTGCAAGGCCCATTGCCCGCACCGATGCCCAAACGCGCCGGCATGCACCGCGCGCAATTGCTGCTGTCCGCGCCGAACCGGCGCGAATTGCACGCCGCGCTGGACGCGGCTTTACCGGCCGTCTATGCGTTGCCGGAAGCTCGTAAAGTGCGGTGGTCCCTGGACGTGGATCCGATGGATTTGTATTGACTGATCCAACCCGCCGCACACTTCCATTCGCTGCGCGCACTGCTCTGCGCAAAGCGTTGGCCGTCGGCGCGGCGCTTTGCCGTCCTAATGACTGCCTGAGATCGCGCCACGCAACGAGCTGGACAACGTAGACATCTGGAAAAACCGACGCCGACGAGGATTACGATGAACAAATCCCTGCGCTTGTCCGAAAAATGGTTCCACCGCGGCTTGTGGCTCGTGGCCCTGGTCTTCGCCGGCTTCTTAATCGGTCTGGGCAGCACGCTCGTCGGCGATCTGCCACGAGTGGAACAAAGCATTGGGCTGGACGATTTCATCGATCCTGCGACCGCCGAGCCCTTGCGCGACAAGATCCGTTTGGCCGAATCGGCCCAGCGGCAAGCCGAAAGGGAACTCGAACAGGCGGACCTGAAATTGACCGCGGCCACCCAGGCGAGCGGCGCGGCGCGCGAAACCTTCGCCAACTGGCTCGCCACACGCCAAGCCACCGCGCAGCCGGACCAGGACGCCGAGCTGATCGCGCGCACGAAGGCGCTGGATGCGCTGAAAGCGAAAGAATCCGAAGCCAGGCGAGACGTGGCGAAGGAGCGCCAGGCCGCGCTCGATGCCCGTCAATCGGGCGAACAAGCCAGGCTGCAGCTCGCCGCGTTGGAGAACGACGCCCGTGCCAGGCTGGATCAGGAAAATCGTCGTGTGGAGTTGCGCGTTTTCGGTTACCGCCTCGCCCTCACCTTGCCGTTGCTGGTGATCGCCGGATGGCTGTTCGCGAAGAAACGCAAGAGCACCTGGTGGCCTTTCGTCTGGGGCTTCATATTTTTTGCGTTGTTCGCCTTCTTCGTCGAACTGGTGCCCTATCTGCCGAGCTACGGCGGCTACGTGCGCTATGCGGTCGGCATCGTGGTGACGGTGCTGGTGGGGCGCTACGCGATCCTCGCCCTCAACCGCTATTTGGAGCGCCAGCGAATGGCGGAAGCGCAGCCTGACACCGTTCGCCGCAACGAGTTGAGCTACGACACCGCGCTGGCGCGGCTCGCTAAAGGCGTGTGTCCAGGCTGCGAGAGACCTGTCGACATGAAGAATGCGCAAATCGATTTCTGCCCACACTGCGGCATTAGCCTTTACGACCGTTGCAACGGATGCCAAACGCGGAAGAGCGCGTTCGCCAAGTTCTGCCACGCTTGCGGCATCAGCAACCCGACCTCGCTGACTGCATCGCCGTCGAATATGTAATCCTATGCCGGAACGCACGCTCTAGCGGCGGGAATGCGGATGACGTCGGACCCATCTCCAGCACACGTGGTCATCGTCGGCGGCGGTTTCGCCGGACTGTGGGCCGCGCGCGCGTTGGCGCGGGTGCCGGTGCGCATCACCCTGCTCGACCGCGGCAACCATCATCTGTTCCAGCCGCTGCTCTATCAGGTCGCGACTGCGGGCTTGTCCTCGCCCGACATCGCCGCGCCGCTGCGCCATATCCTGCGCAGGCAGAAGAACGTCACCGTGCTGATGGGCGAAGCGGTCGCCGTCGACAGCGCGCAGAAAATCGTGCGCCTGGCCGATGGCGGTACGCTGGGCTACGACTTCCTGCTGCTGGCCAGCGGCGCGACCCACGCCTATTTCGGCCACGACGGCTGGGTCGCGCATGCGCCGGGGCTGAAGACGCTGGACGACGCGCTGCTGATCCGGCGCCGCATCCTGTCCGCTTTCGAACGCGCCGAAGCCAGCGACGACGACGCCGAACGCAAAGCGCTGCTGACCTTCGCGATCGTCGGCGGCGGTCCCACCGGCGTCGAATTGGCGGGCACGCTCGGCGAAATCGCGCGGCATACGCTCAAGCACGAGTTCCGCCGCATCGATCCTCAGCACGCGCGCGTGCTGCTGCTCGAAGCCGGGCCGCGGGTGCTGTCGAGCTTTCCAGAATCGTTATCGGAAAAGGCGCGCCTGCAGCTCGAGCGATTGGGCGTCGAAGTGCGCACGGGCTCGGCGGTCACGAACATCGACGCCGGCAGCGTGACGCTCGGCGACGAGCGCATCGCCACGCACACCGTGCTGTGGGCGGCTGGCGTGGCGGCGTCGCCGCTGGCGCGATCGCTCGGCGTGCCGTTAGACCGCGCAGGACGCGTACCGGTCGAACCCGATTTGAGCGTACCCGGACAACCGCGGATTTTCGTCGCCGGCGACCTGGCGACGCTGCAACGGGAAAACGGCAAGCCCGTGCCCGGCGTGGCGCCCGCGGCCAAGCAGATGGGCAATCACGTCGCCGCCGCGATCCGAGCGCGCATCGCCGGACGCGCGACGAAACCGTTCCATTACCGGGACTGGGGCAATCTGGCGACGATCGGCCGCCGCGCCGCGATCGTCGACCTGGGCAAACTGCGCTTCTCGGGCTTCCTGGCCTGGTCGTTCTGGCTGGTGGCGCACATTTTTTTCCTGATCGGCTTCCGCAACCGGGTGGTCGTGCTGCTCGACTGGGCGGTGGCGTATTGGACGCACCAGCGCAACGCGCGGATCATCGTCGGCCGGAACGATTAGCTTTTTGCCTTTTAAGCCGTCATTCCCCGAAGGCGGGGTTTTTAACAGCCGAATGGCTGGTCATCCAGTGGCTTCCGCCTTCCAACGTTTGACGCGACCCGCCATTCCGCGCGCCCTCACCCAACCCTCTCCCGCATGGCTGGAGAGGGCTCAAGATCCGTAGCCCGGGTGGAGCGAAGCGATACCCGGGGCTTTGCGGCGACCCCGATCTCCCGGATATCGCCTGCGGCTCCATCCGGGCTACGCCTTGATTTTCGTAGGTGCGAATTCATTCGCACGCTCTTGATCGAAAAAGACATGCGGATGAATTCGCACCTACGAAAACGAAAAGCGGGCGATCAGCCGCGATCGATCCGGCACGCATAGCAGCCGCGACGCGCGTTGTGCACGTGCAGATAGCCGATCTTCGGATAGCCGAAGAACTTTCCGATCAACGGTTCCAGATCCGCGCCTTCGACCACATCGGCGGCATGCATCCAGCCGGCTTCGTCGTAAGCCCGCACGGACAATAAACGGCTGCGTTGCTGTTCCGGGATTTCGTTGCGGGCCTCGAACGTCGCTAGCGCCGATTCGCGCACGAAGATCGGACCGTCGCTGCGATAGGGCGTATCCGAGTCTTGGTGCCTCCAGTTGAGCAGCAGCAGCGATTCGCCGGGCTCCGCGTCCTGCAGGGTGATTCGGCAGGGAAAGCCCGGCTTGGCCTCGGCGACGTAACGCTTCACGCCGTGCGCGCTCAGCGCTTCGTCGCTCAAACCGAACAACGGCCGGAAATCCTCTATAGGCAGACCTTTTACGATGTAGTCCATTGCCCTGCTCCGTCATTGGAATAGGTGCAGGCTAAATGCCGCGAACCGGACCCGATATCCGAATCATGCGCAACAAAAAACGGCCCGGTTTCCCGGGCCGTTCTGGTCTTTCGATGGCGTTTGGATCAGGCGACGAACAAGGCCTTCATCTTCTTCAGCGCGTTGGCCTCGACCTGGCGGATGCGCTCGGCCGAAACGCCGTACTCGTCGGCCAGTTCCTGCAGCGTGATCTTGCTGTCGGCGTCCAGCCAGCGGCGCTTGATGATGTCGCGCGAGCGGGCGTCGAGCTGGCTCATGCCTTCGCGCAGCAGTTCCAGCTGATGGTCCTCGCTGTCGTTGCGCTCGTAGGCCTGCGAGGGATCTTCCTCGTTCGCCATCAGGTAGGCGGCCGGCGCCGGCGGCGCGTGGTCGTCGTCCTCGTCCGAAGACAGGTCGAAGCCGATATCGCGGCCGGACAGGCGCGACTCCATCTCCAGCACTTCGCGCTCGGAGACGTTGAGATCCTTGGCGACCGCGCGCACTTCCTCGGCGTTCAACCAGCCCAGGCGCGTCTTGCTCTTGCGCAGGTTGAAGAACAGCTTGCGCTGCGCCTTCGTGGTGGCGACCTTGACGATGCGCCAGTTCTTGAGGATGAACTCGTGCATCTCGGCGCGGATCCAATGCACCGCGAACGAGACCAGGCGCACGCCCACGTCCGGATCGAAACGCTTCACGGCCTTCATCAGGCCGATGTTGCCTTCCTGGATCAAATCGCCGAGCGGCAGGCCGTAGCCGTTGTAACCGCGGGCGACGTGCACCACGAAGCGCAAATGCGACATGACCAGCTCGCGGGCGGCTTCGAGATCGTCTTCTTCGCGGAAACGCTGGGCCAGCGCCTGCTCTTCCTCGACGGTGAGGACAGGGATCTGGTGGACCGCACCGATGTAGGCGTCCAGCGAACCGAGCGCACTGGGGATCGGCAGGTTGTTGGCGACGAGGGCTTGGGACATGGGGGTCTTCATGGGTTCCGATTTTAGCAGTCGCCAGATATGACTGCTAAGGGCACCTGGAGTTCCCCAGCGTTTCGCTGATGGAACGCCAGGATGGAAAAACCACTCCCCCGCAGTCTCCGGATACCTAATTCGGTACGCCAGACCGGTAAATCAAGGGTTTGGGCCGGATTATCGTAACTTATTGAAAATAATCAATTTATTTGAGCCGGGAGCGGATGGCCCGGACGCCTGGCGCAACCGTAGGGGGCCTGCGAGCCCTTCCCCACTCGTCAGAAAGCGGCCCAGGATAAATCCGGTATCGGCAAAGCCTCCAAACCGGGACGTGCATAAAGGTAGCCCTGCTGCAGATGGATGCCCAAAGCGAGCAGCCTGCGGGCATCGGCCTCGGTTTCCACGCCCTCGGCCACCACGGCGCAGCCGAGTTTGCCGGCGATGCCGATCACGCTCTCGATGATGGCCTGGCGCACGCTGTCGCCGCCGACGCCGCGCACCAGGTGCATGTCGATCTTGAGCAGCTGCGGTTGATAGCTGGCCAGCAAACCGAGTCCGGCGTGGCCGGCGCCGAAATCGTCGATCGCCACGACGAAACCCATCGCCCGATAGGCGTGCAGGGATTCGGCGATGCGCAGTTGGTTCAACGGTTCGGATTCGGACAGTTCGAGGATCATGTGCCTGGGCGCCAGGCCCACGCTCTCGGCCGCGGCGCGTAGCGACATGATCGTGCCCGGATGCACGAACGCGCTCGGCGCCAGATTGAGCGCGAGCCGCGTGCGCAGATCGAGCTTGGCCGCGGCGAACAGCGCCAAAAGCATCGTGCGATGGTCGAACACGGCGCGCCGCGCCTGAGGCACGGCGGCGAGCACTTCCGGCGCGCCTTCGCCGTTCGCGCCGCGCACCAGCGCCTCGTACGCGTAGACGGAGCCGCGCCGCAAGTCGACGATGGGCTGGAACGCGATCCGTACCTGGCGGAACGCGCCGGTCTCGAAGGCCGCGTTCGCAGCGGGGCTGACGTTGGCGAGCATGGAGCTGCCGGTCATGGGCGGCTGCGCTGCGATGTCCAGGGAAGTCATCGCTGCCGCCCCGCGGGAATATCCAGCCGCGTGGTCTGCCGCACGCGCACCTCGATCGTGCGCTGCGCGGCGGCGTCTTCGACGAACCACGGCAGCGGCAGGTTGTCGGGCAGCACCGCGACGCGATGCGGGCCGACGGCCACGCGCGGGAATTCGAATTGGCCGTTGCTGTCGGTGCGCACCGAATAGCGGCCGTCCAGCACGATGGTGACGTTGGCCGCCGGCAGTTCCGACGCCGCGCGCACGCCGTCGTTGTTGTCGTCCAGGAACAGCGAACCGGCGACGCTGCCCACGGCCGCGCCCGGCGCGCCGCCGATCACGGCCAGCGGCTGTCCGGCCTGGCGGTCGTAGCGCAGGGTGAGGAACACCGAACGGTCGCGCGGCAGCGAAATGAAAGGCGTATCGGTGACCAGCGGATCCAGGATGAAGGGCGAACGCTGCGAACCCTGGCTCTGGTAGAACGCGGCGGCCAACGACCAGCGCGGACGGATGCGCCAGTTCAAACCGATGTTGAAATCCACGCCGCGCGTCGCGCTGGGGCCGTCGCCATGGGTCCAGCGCGCGGTGCCGTCGATCGACAAGGTGTCGGTGAGGTCGCGCCCGCCGTACAGCGCGACCGTGGTGGTCGCGGTAGCCGGCTCGCCGTCGTAGCTCAGTTCGCCATAGGCCAGCGACGCCGACAAACGCGCGCCGCCTCGCATCGGAAACGCCTGGTCGACGCTGGCCAGCCAGCTGTCTCCGCCGCCGTCGCCGCCTTCTGCAAGATCGAACTGCAGGCGCGTCTGGCCCCAGCGCATGCTCTTGTCGGCGAACAATTGCGCGGCGTAGGTGTTCTCCGGCGTGTGGCGCATGCTCAGGCTGCCGCCGTAACCGAACGTGCTGCTGGCCTGGTAGCGCGCGAAACCGGTACCGTACTGGCCGTCGAAACCTTCACCGCTGATCGAACGGATGTCGTCCAGGCCCAGGTTCCAGCTCCAGCGCGCGAACTGGTAAGCGATGCGGTAATAGCCGCCGCGGATGTCGTTGTTGATCGGCAGCGCACCCCACGCCAGGCCGGGGTCCAGCGAGAACAGGCCGTAGTTGTGGCGGTAACGCCCGCGCCTGGCGCTGGCGTCGATCCATGCGCCCTGCGCTCGGCCTTCCTCGGCATCGCTCGCCAATGCGTTGAACTGCACCGTGTCGCGCTCGCCTTCCCAGCCGGTGGCCACGTGCACGGCGTGGGTTTCGTCGTCGACGAAGGTGGCTTCGCCCGTATCGTCCGGCTCAATCCGGCCATGCGTGCCGAGATAAGACGCCGCACCGGTCCAGCCCGGCGCCCATTGCCATTGCGCGCCGGCCGAAGCGACATAGCCGTCGGCCAGATCGAATCCGACCACGCGCGTGCCGTTGTACAGGCCGGCGCGGCCGACCGCGCCGTAGAAAGTGACGCCGCTCGCGCTCTGCGTCGCCTGGCTGCTGACGCCGGCGAAAGGCACGGTCGGCAGGAAGAAGCGGTATTGCCCGCGCTGCAGTCCCAGCGAAGGCGTATTGATCGCGCCCAGGCCGTTGTCGAGGTGCCAACCGCCGTCGACGTACAGGTTGCGCTGCCACAACGTCGCCGCCCCGCCCCAGCCGCTGTCTTGCTCGAAACGATCGCGGTTGCTGTGGAACAAGGTGGCGTCGAGCGAGAAGCTGCCCCAGGCCGGCGTTTCCCAGAAGCCGCCAGCGGCGATGCCTTCCTCGTTGAAGGTTTCGTCGCCGCGCTCGGTGCGCGCCGCCACGGCTTCGAGATGGTAAGCGCGCGGCAAGCCGCCGGCGTCGACGGGCTCTTCGTCGTCCGGCGGCAACGGCGCCAGCGATTCTGCGGCGATGATGCGATCGCGGTAGGGCGCGTCCTGCGGCGCCTCCTGCGCATGCGCGACGCTCGCGACGATGGCGGCGAGCGCCATGGCCAGCGTTCGCCGATGTAAGTGGCGCCGGGATTTCATTGGGCGATGGCGGTATCGATGGCCAAGCGCTGCGCGCCCCACTCCAAGCGGCCTTTCAGCTGCACAGGGAAGGCGATCGGCGGCGCCGGCGTATCGGGGTCGTCGCCTTCGGGCATGAGCGAAATCGCGCGCGTTTCCCCGGGCAGCAGCGGAATGCTGGAAGGCGCGAACACGAACTTGCGGCCCTGCGCATCGACGCCGTCGATCAAGCCGGCGAGACGGCCGTGCGCATTGCCTGAATTGCGGATCTGCAGCACCGGCACGACGCGGCCGTCGACCGTGTCGGCCTTGCCGCCGAGCATGGACAGCTGCGCGGCGGCGTCGCCGATGGTGAGATAGACGATGATGCCGATGCGGCCCGACACCTCCGGCACGGCGCTGCTGGCGACCCGCTCCGGATCGCCTTCGAGCAGGATCGCGAAACGGCATTCGCCGCTGGGCGCGTCCGCGGGCACCGCCACTTCGAAGCGATAGCGGCGCTTGCCGTTGGCGGCGACGTCGATCCCGGCCGCTTCCAGGCCCACCCAGGGCCTGCAGCTGTTCGGCGCCAGCGCGTCGGCGAATACCGCGGCGGCTTTGTCGTCCAGCGTCCAGTCCGCGGTCCGCAAGCTGTAGTGCGCGGCGGTGTTGGAAACGTTCGAAATCTCCACGACGTTGCGGTAGGTCGTGCCGGGCTTGGCCGTGTCTTCGAAACGCGGCGGCGACACCAGCGCGGAAAAACCTTGCGCGGCGGCGGAGGCCGAAGCCAGCAAGCCGAACGCGAAACACGCCGCCTGCATCGATATGCGCGACATCACGGACCCTCCAGGTCGATCTCGAACGTGAAATTGAGTTGCTCGGAGCGCGCCAACCGCTGGCCGTCGGCCTGGATGACCAGCCGCATCGTGTCTTCGAGCAGTCCGCCGGGCATCGCGCCGGCGTAGACCAGCGTGCGTTCGCCGGCGCGCAGCGTTCCGGGCAGCAAGCGGCCGCGCGTGGTCCAGGTGGCGGTCACGGGGCCTGTCGCCTGCGCGGGCAGCGTCATGTAGACGCGGCCGCTGCGGCCTTGCCACGGCGCCAGGTTCAGGCGCACCAGCACGGTGATCGTGCCGGACACCGTCGGACGCTGGCCGCGCTGCGGCGCGACCGAGTCCCACTTCATCTTCAACGTGTTGCCCAGCACCTGGCTGGCGCTGTCGTCGACGCGATGCGTGGTCCGGGCCATCGCCGGGGATGCCGCCAGCAGCAGGCCGAGCGCGAAGATGAGCGCGCGCATGCTCATGGCGCGCTCAACGTGTACACGACGCGGCCCGTGTAGGTGCCGGCGGCGACGACCGCATCGTTGCCGTAGCGGAAGCTGTGGCAGCTTTCGCGCCAACTGTTGGACGGGAAACTGGCGAGCGTCTGCGTGCCGCTGCTGAAGCTGCCTGCAGGCACCGGTTGCGCGGTGGTGCCGTCGCCGTTGCCGCTGCTGGTCCAGCTGATCTGCGAGAACGGTATGGTGTCGCCGGACGCATTGGTCAGATTGGCCGGCACGGACGCGGTCAACGTAGCGGTGCCGCTGCCGCTGAAAGCCGCGCGCCGGTAGAAGCCGCCGATGTAGATTTCGGCGGGCACGTCGCAGAAGGCGTAACCGTCGTAGTTGCTGACGCCGCTGGACGCGTTGGTCGTCATCGCCAGATCGGTGCCGTTGCCCAGCACGGCAGCGGGCACCACGAGGGAGACGAGATTGATCGCGCCGCCGGTCTGCGGCGTGCCGCCGCCGGTGTAGTTAGTGTTGCTGAAAGCGCCGTTGCCCACGCGCAGGTACACCGCACGCGGACCGGGATCGATGGTGACCACGAACGCATGGGCCGCGTTGCATGCGCACAAGGCGAACAACAGCAGCAGCCCTCGCAGGCCGCGCGCAGACAAGGACATGGGACTCTCCGCTTCCGTAAGAAAACCGCAAGGCCGATTCCCCCGGCCTTGCGGGCGCAACCGCCTTCGATTACGGCATCGAGGCGGTGTAGGTCACGCGGCTGCCGTTGGCGTTGGTGCCGCCGTAGATGCCCGGCGCGACGACGTTGTCGTTCTCGTAGGAGAAGGTCCAAACGGCATCGCGATTGACCAGCTTGCCGCTGACCGGATTGAGCGTCACGGTGGTCGTAGCGCCATCGGCCAAGGTCGGGTGCGGCAATGCGACGGTCGAGGTCAAGGTGGCGACCGCAGCGGTGATCTGGCTGTAGGAGATCGTGTCGCCGGCGCCGTTGTTGAGCGGGCCCGTGGTCGTGGAGGTGAAGGTGATGTTGCCGTTGTTGCCGATGACGCGAGCGGTCACCGAACCGTTGTCCAGGTCGCCCGAGGGCGTCGTAGCGGCGACGGCCGTACCGTTGCCCACGTTGCCGGCGGCGACGTTGAAGGCGATCTGTTCGATATTGCCGCCCGAGGCCATCGACAAGCCGTCGCCCACGCGCAGGTACAGGATCTTGGGAATAGTCACCTGGAAGTCCAGGTGCGCTCGGGCGGTAATCGGCGAAGTGCTGCCGGTGGTGAACTGCGAATCGGCGTTGGCCATCATCGGAACGGCAGCCAGCAAAGCAGCGGCCAGCAAGGTCTTGGTCATGGTGCGCATAGCGATAAAGACTCCCCAGTCATTTATAGGTAATGGGCCGAGAAGTGATTCCCCTGCCTCGCGGGGGATACAGCAGAAACCGTGCCAAACCGCGAATTCCGCCCATTTTTTTCATGACGGCCGTCAAACTTTAATGTTATGGCCGCGTGAAACCGATTACGTGACCTGAACGGGGTCAATGACTTAGCTCAGAAACGGCAACTTGTGCCTTAGCGCGTCCAATTGCTGCGTCCGGTCCGCCTCCGATAGGGGCCGGGCCCGTTCAGGAACGGGCGGTGCCGGCTAGTCCTGCACGGCATCCCCGCGCGCCAGTTGCCGACAGAATTCGGCGGTGGCTTCGTCCTCCGGGAAAGCGCATTCGATCCGCAGCTCTTCAAGAGTCACGTCGCGCGGCGTGCCGAAAGCGGTGATGGTGGAGAAGAAGCGCAGGTCGCGGCCGTTGTGGCGGAAGTGGGTGGTCAGCAGCGGCGTCGGCGCGGCGGCCACATCGCGGTTGCGCCAGTGCTGCGGGACGTCGGGATAGGCCAACGTTTGCTCCAGCAGATCGCGAACCCCGGCATCGGTCGGCGTGGCCGCCACCTCGCTGTGCAGGTGGCGCATCAAATCGCCCGCGATCTCTTCCCAGTTCACGATCTTCGAACGCAGATCCGCCGGATCGAAGATGTTGTGCAGCATGTTGCTATGCGGGCTCGTCCGCCCATCGAGCACGAAGGCGCTCACGCGCGCCGCGGCGGCGTTGGCGGCGAGCACGTCCCAGTGCCGGTTGAGCAGGAAGGCCGGATAAGGTTCCTGCTGCGCCAGGATCGAATCGATCGCACGCCTGACCTGCGCCATCATCGGCGTGGCCAGCGCGGTTTCCGGATACTTGGGCGCGTAGCCGGCCGCGACCAGCAACGCATTGCGCTCGCGCAACGGCATCGCCAGCGCATCGGCGAGCTTGTCCACCAGTTCGCGACTGGGCTGCGCTTTGCCCGTCTCCACGAAACTGAGATGCCGTGTCGAAACCCCGGCGTCCAACGCCAGGCTCAGCTGGCTCAACCGGCGCGAAGCGCGCCATTCGCGCAACAACGCGCCGATCGGCGCGATCCCGGTGACCCGGCGTTCGACGGTATGCATGCCGCGAGCATAAGCCACCGCGGCAGCGACGCCATGACCTGCGAGGTCATGGCGTCATGACCCGGCGCGTCATTGAGTCCGTGTCGACCACCGCCCAAGATCTTCGAACCGGGCGCACCGCCCATCGGAGCCGAGACATGCAACGCAGAGAATTCATGGGATGGGCGGGCGGTGCGATGGCGATGGCCGCTGCCGGCCTACCCGCTATGGCGCAGGCCGCTTCCGCAGGCGCAGGGGCGGCACCGGCCGCGACGACCGATGCCGCCGCTTGGAACGCCGCGCGTCGTTTCGCGAAGACCCGCTTCGGCGAAATCGCATACGTCGATCGCGGCAGCGGCCCTGCCGCGCTGTTTCTGCACGGATTTCCGTTGAACGGCTTCCAATGGCGCGGCGCGTTCGACTGCCTCGCCGGCGATCGCCGTCGCTGCATCGCACCGGATTTCATGGGCCTGGGCTACACGAAAGTCGCAGCGGGCCAGAGCCGCGATCCGCAAGCGCAAGTGGACATGCTGCTCGCATTCCTGGACGAGCGCGGCGTGGACGCCGTGGATCTCGTCGCCAACGATAGCGGCGGCGGCGTCGCCCAGTTGTTCGTCGTGCAGCATCCCCAGCGCGTGCGCAGCTTGTTGCTGACCAATTGCGACACCGAACCCGATTGTCCGCCGCCGGCGCTGAAACCGGTGCTGGATTTGTCGCGCGAGGGCAAGTTCGTCGAGCAATGGCTGGCGCCGGATCTGGCCGACAAGCGACGTGCGCGCTCGGCGCAAGGCCTGGGCGGGGCGACGTTCTCGTTCCGCGTCAGCCCGACCGACGAGGCGGTGGACATGTACCTGGGGCCCTTGGTTCGCGATCCCGACAACACCCACGCTTACGCTTTGGGATTGGAGCGCAACTTCCTGGCCGGGATCGAACCCAAGCTCAAAGCCAGCCGCGTGCCGACGCGAATCGTCTGGGGGATGGCCGACGATATTTTCCTGTCGTCGAGCCCGGATTATCTGGACCGCGCTTTCGGCGCATCGCGCGGCGTGCGCAGGATCGCCGAAGCCAAGCTGTTCTTCCCCGAAGAGTTCCCGGACCTGATCGCGGAGGAAGCGCGCAAATTGTGGGGCGTAAGCTGATCGCACATCGCCCCAAGAGCCGAGGATCCAACGCCTTGGCTTGTCTCCCCTCTTTGAAAAAGGGACCGGGGAAGATTCGCTCTGGCTTTGTAGAGCGGAGCTTGCCCCGCTGCCTTTGCTGGTGGATTCTCGCGACCTGCCGGCCTTTCAGGCCGGGGTTTCGTCCGCTAAAATCGCGGCCGAGTGACCCTTCGGCAAGCTCAGGGCATGCTTTCTTTTTGTGGGGCCCAAAAAGAGAAGTCACCAAAGAAAAAGGGCCTTTGGAAGGTATCCCGGCGATGGGGTTACCTCGTGTTCTTGGCCACCGCTCGCCAGCCCTCGGGATTCCTCCGTCGCTTCGACATTTAGATTCGGGGCGATCGACCCGAACGCCTCCTTAGCGCAACTCCGCAAAAGCCACGTCACCACAATCGCTGCGAATCAAAATCTAGTACCTGCGTAAGAAGGTCACCTGCGACGAAAGCAGGTCCGCTGGCGGACTTTCAGGTACGACGCATCGCACCGCAGTTCAGGCCCTTTCTTGGGTTACTTTCTTTGGGCCAGCAAAGAAAGTGACCCGGCGCAGCCGGAAGCTTTTGTCCATGGCGCGAGTGGCAGCGCCACTGGCCAGGGCGCGGGCCTGGACGACATGCCGCTCCTGCGGCATGCCCTTCGGGCCATCCGCTGCGCGGATGTTCGCTCCGGCCTCCTGCCTCCGCAGTCCGGCCTTCGCCGGGATGACGACTTGGGGGCACAAGCAAGATGGGTCCCAGCATTCGCTGGGATGACGGCTTACGGCAAGATATTTGGCTATAGGACGGCGTCCGGCGCGCGCACCGCACCGGAATTCTGCGTGCGCTGCGCCGGCCCATAACTCAGCCGACGCCACAACGCCTCCATCGGCCCGAACGCGCCGCGCTTGAGCCAAGCCCGGCACAGCAGCGCGAGCGCCAACCAGACGGCCAGCGCGAACAGCAGACTCACCCCGATGCTGGCCTGCTGAAACATGCCGAAGCCGATGCCGTAAAACAGCATCACGCAAACCACGCTCTGGCTGAGGTAATGGGTCAGCGCCATCCGACCACTGGCGACGAACAAATTGCCACTGCCGCGCGTCTTGCGCCAATACAAAGCGAACATGGCGGCATAGCCCAGGCTTAACAGCGGTATGCCCACCGATCCCAGCGTGATCGACAACAATCCCGTGAGGCTGGCCGGCACCAACGCGTCGTTGCCGCCGATCGCGGCGAAGGCCAGATTCATCGGCAGGCCGATCGCGAAACCCAACACCAGCCAGCGTTTCAGCATCGGCCGCAGCGCATCGCGCGCGGCCAGCAGTCCGATCTTGCCGGCCCATGCGCCGAGCAGGAACATGCCGAAGATGCGCAGCAGCTGGAAGCGGTAGATGCGCCTTACCCATGCGAACACGTAGATCAGCGTGTTGGATTCCAGCACGTCCGGATAGCCGCCGTGCGCATAGTTGTCGATGATCCTCTGCATGCCCGCGGTGGTTTCCGGCGGCGCGATCGGCGCCGCCTGCGCCATTTGCGCGAACCCAAGATAGGCCGCGTACAACCAGACCGGCGCGGTCAGGAAGAAGATCGCCCAGCCCAGGAGCGCTCGCGCCGACGTCTTGCGGAACAGCAGCAGCGCGAAACCCATCAAAGCGTAGAAATTCAGGATGTCGCCGAACCAGATGAAGATCGCATGCGCCAGGCCGAACGCCAGCAGCCAGCCCATGCGCCGGCGGAATACCGCCTTGAAATCGCCGCCGCGCGCCTCGGCGCGCTGCAGCTGCACGGCGAAACCCAAGCCGAACAGGAACGAGAACAACGAATAGAATTTGGCCTCGATCAGGGCATGCTCGAGATAGTTCAGCACGCCGTCGGCGCCGTTCCACGGCAACGCCGCCTTCGCATCGGGGCCCATGAAGGCGTAACCGCTGAAGGCCACGATGTTGGCGAGCAGGATGCCGAGCAAGGCGAAGCCACGCAGCGCGTCCAGCCACTCGGAACGTTCGTTGAGACCGGTCGGCGCCAACGCCGCTGGCGTGGGAAGCGTGTGGGATGGATTGTTCATTGATATGTCTCTAATAACGTGAGCGGCGTTAGCGCCGGGACTAGGCGCTTTCGGCGGCGATGGCGGCCGCGGGCGCGCGATGCCTGAACAGGGGCGGCCAGCGCGCATAAGTCGCTGCGCGCCAGAACCATTCGGCCGGGCCGAAATGGAAACGGGACATCCACCAACGGCTCGCGAGCACCTGCAGCGCGAAAACGCCGATCACCAGGGCCAGCTGGCCGATCCGGTCCATCCGCAGGCCCAAGCCGTAGCCGTAAAAGACCAGCGTGCCGACCACCGATTGCGTTAGGTAGTTCGTCAGCGCCATGCGCCCTGCGGGCGCGAGCCAGCGCAGGCGCAGTTTTTCGCGGCTGTGGACGAACAGCACCAGCGCGCCCAAATAGCCCAGGCTCAACGCCAGGTTGGCGACCGTCATCAGATTGGCAGCCAAGAAGGCTTGATCGCGCTTGGCCGGATCGTCGCCGGTATAGAACGCCGCGCTGGACAGTGCCAGTGCGATGCCGACCGGAATGCCGAATGCCGCCATGCGACGGAACAAGCCGCGATTCGCCTGCACGTCGCCGATCGCGCCGGCGCGCACGAACCAGAACCCGATCAGGAACATGCCGACGACCGAGATCAACAGGTAGATTTCGCCGGACGTCAGCATGTCGGCGAGATAGTCCCAACGCAGCGCCACGTTCTGCGCATAGCTGCCGCTGGCGTTGATCGAAGCGGCCTGCGCTGCCGCAGCTTCCGCAGCGGCGTAAGCGGCCGATGCGGCGGGCGGCGCCTGCGCCGGCGTCGAGAGTTGCAGCTTTCCCAGCAGGATCGTCGCGCTGATCGCCAACGGCAGGATCAGGTAGATCGACGCGCCCGCGCGCCACAGCCGCGACAGGCCGGCCGGACGCAGGGAGAAGCTCGCCGCGCCCAGCAATGCGGAACTGACCATCGCCGCCAGCGGAACGAAGCCGGGGGAAACGATCCAGAGCACGCCGAAGCCTATTGCGGACAACAACAACGTCCACGACAGCAAGGTCGAGTACGGGAACCGTCGCGCAGTGCCTGCGGCAGCGGACCGCTCGCGCACGAACGCGCCCGCGCCGGCGAACATCAGGAACGCGATCATCGCCGTGAACAGCGCGCGGCTGCTGCCCCAGGCCACCTGGGCGGCCAGGAACGCGAGCGACGGCAGCAGCAACCACCACCAGCGGCCGCGCAGCACGACCAGCAGCACGCAGGCCCCGATTGCGTAGCTGTGCAGGATGTCGCCGCCCCACACCAACACGCCATGGGCCAACCCGATCGCCATCAACGCGGCGGTGCGGCGCAGGTAGGGCGCGGCGAAATCGCCGCCCCGCATTTCCGCCCGGCCCAACATGACCGCGAAACCCATGCCGAAAAGCATCGCGAACAAGGTCCAGAACTTGCCGTGCATGAACACGTATTCGAACCAGGCGAGCGCATGGTTCAGCCCGCGCAAGCCGGGTTCGATCATCCGCTCCGGCGCCTGCAGCGGACGCGCGAAGTATTCGACGTTCATCAGGAATACGCCGAAAAGCGCCACGGCGCGCACGATGTCGAGCGTCCGGATGCGCTCCTGCTCGGCAATGGGCGACAACGCCGATGGCATCGGCGTGGAAGGAAGGTTCATGGAAGCGGTGCCGCGGGGGGTGCGGAAATCGTGACGGCGATTCCGGACCGAAGGCAGTCCTGCAAGTCAGCGCCGCAACCTGTCTTTGGTGAGGGCGGGCGCTTTTGCGTACCGTCACCCTATCGAAAGTCAGCGCCTTGGCGCGACCATCGTCATGGCCTCAGCCGCGTACCCTCCCCTGTCAGACGACCGTCAGTTCGGCGCGTGGCGGCAAAGACCAGTCGATCGGCTTCTCGCCGCGACGCGCAAGGTATTCGTTGGCCGCGGAGAAATGTCCGCTGCCGAGAAATCCGCGGTGCGCGGACAGCGGCGACGGATGCGTGGTTTTGAGCACGCGATGCCGGCGCGTGTCGATCACCTTGCCCTTGGCCTGCGCATAGCTGCCCCAGAGCATGAACACCAGGCCTTCGCGTTCGCGGTTGAGCGTGTCGACCACGTGGTCGGTGAAGCCTTCCCAGCCTTTGCCCTGGTGCGCACCAGCGCGGCCTTCCTCGACCGTCAACACCGCGTTGAGCAGCAGCACGCCGCGTTTCGCCCACGGCATCAAATAGCCGTGATCCGGCCGTGCGATGCCCAGGTCGCGTTGGATCTCCTTGAACATGTTGTCCAGCGACGGGGGCACCGGCACGCCCGGCAGCACGGAGAAACACAGGCCGTGCGCCTGGCCGGGACCGTGGTAAGGGTCCTGGCCGAGGATCACCACTTCGACCTTGTCGAACGGCGTGGCGTCGAACGCCGCGAAGATCTGCGGTCCGGGCGGATAGATGCGCGCGCCGGCCGCCTTGCGCGCGCGCAGGAAATCGGACAGCGCGTGCATGTCGTCGCGCAGCAGGTAGTCGCCTACCCTTTCCTTCCACGACGGTTCGAGTTTGATGCGGTCTTCCGGCATGGCGCGCTCGTTCGCTATTTCAAGTTGCTTTTCATCCCGAACGCAGTGAGGGATCTGCGACACGAGAAAGCAGATCCCTCACTGCGTTCGGGATGACGGAAACATAGCTAGGCATCGAGGTTGCGCTGCTCCGGCAGCTTCGCCACGCGCAGCTGGAAAAGCGTCTTGGTCACCAGCGGACGCTCTTCGATCGGCTTCATCACCAGGTCGTTGGCGCCGGCGCGAAGCAGTTCCGACTGGTTCTTGGCGTTGGCGTCGCCGGTCATCACCAGCACCGGCAGGCGGCGCTTGCCGTAGCCCAGTTTTTCGCGGATGTGCGCGAGCAGGTCGCCGCCTTCCATCTCGCCTTTCAGGTAGACGTCGGTCAGCACCAGGTCGAATGCGGGCGAGTCGTCTTCGTCGCGCTGGGTGGCGAGGATTTCCAGCGCCTCCTCGACGCTGATCGCGTGCGTCACCACGATGCCGCTGTGCTCGAGCATGCGCTTGGTGGCCAGCGCGACCACGCGGCTGTCCTCGACGTAGAGCACGCGCGCGCCAGGGATCGGTTCGGGCTGCACGTAGCCGCGGATGAAGGCGGCCAGCGCGCTATGGCCCAGCGACTTGTCGAAATAGTCGGTGATGTCTTCGTTGAAGCTGCGCGATTCCAGATGTTCCTGCGCGTTGCCTGAGACCACGATCACCGGCACGTACGCCTGCTGTCCGGCGGCGCGCACCGCGCGCGCGACTTCCAAGCCGGTGCCGTCGGGCAGCACCAGCGCGGTGGTGACCAGATCCACCGGGCCCTCCGCAAGCGCCGCGCGCGCGCCGGCCAGGCCTTCGCAGGCGACCAGCTGCGTGTTGGGCAGTTCGCGCGACAGCACGTCGCCGATCAGTTTGCGCACCAGCTTGGAGCCGTCGACCACCATCACGCGCGGCGCATCGCTGACCAGGTGGCGGAGATCGCGTGCCATCAGGTTTCCGTCGGCCGTGTTTGGCGCAGATAGTGGTTGGTCACCAGGCCCGCGCCGAGCCAGCCGAGCGCGGTTGCGGCCAGCATCACGATGATCAACTGACGAAGATCGAAACCGCTCAGCGCGAAATGGCTGCCGTAGCTTTGCGCCAATGTCGCCAGCGGCGCCTTTAATGCGAAGTGGGTCGCAGCGAGCAACGCCAGCGCAGTTGCGCCCGCAGCCAAGCCGTACCAGGCGCCCAAATAGAGGAATGGCCTGCGGATGAAACCATCGGTGGCGCCGAGCAACTGCAGCACGCCGATTTCTTCGCGGCGCGACTGGATATCCAGTCGCACGGTATTGCCGACCACCAGCAACGCGCCCAGGCCGAGCAATGCCGCCAGCACCCAGGACACGCGGTTGCCGAAACGCAACCAGCCGTCCAGCCGCTGGCGCCACAGCGCATCGCGCTGCACCAGGTCGGCTTCGGGCAACGTTTGCAAGGATTCGGCCAGCATGGTCTCGTCGCCCTTCGGCGTGATCACCAGCAAACTGGGCAAGGGATTGCCGTCGACGGCGGCGATCGCATCGCCCAGGCCGCCGCGTTCGCGCAGCTCGGCCAGGCCTTCGTCGGGCGTCTTCAATACGACGTCGGCGATGTCGCCGCGGCCGCGCATCTCTTCGGTCAGCGTGCGTGCGCGCTGCAGCGTGATGTCCGGTTTCAGGAACAGGTTGATCTGGCGCGACTGCTGCACGTCGCCGGTGAAACGCTCGACATTGGCCAGCACCAGCCACAAGCCCAGCGGCAAGGCCAGCGCCACCGCCATCACGCCGACCGTGAGCACGGTCGACCACGGCTTGCGGATCACCCGGCCGAGGCTGGCGACGAAACTGTAAAGATGGTGATCGAACCAAGTGCCGATGGCCGATCGCGACCGCGGCTCGCGCAACTCATTCATCGGCCAGGTCCTCCGGCCGGATGTCGTCGGCTAGGCGGCCATGGTCGAGCACCAGCACGCGTTTCTTCATGCGCTTGACCAGACCCAGGTCGTGGCTGGCCACGATCACGCTGGTGCCGCGTTCGGGCAGCGACGAGAACAGCGCCATGATTTCGGCCGACAGCGTGGGGTCGAGATTGCCGGTGGGCTCGTCGGCCACCAGCAACAGCGGCTCGCCGATCATGGCGCGCGCGATGCCGACGCGCTGCTGTTCGCCCGCGGACAATTGCGACGGCAATGCGCGTTCGCGCGCGGCCAGGCCCAGACGCTCAAGCAGGCTGCGCACGCGCTTGCCGATATCGCCACGGCGCATGCCGCGCAGGATCAGCGGCAGCGCGACGTTGTCGTAGATGCTGCGGTCCATCAGCAACTGGTGGTTCTGGTAAACCACGCCGACATCGCGCCGGTGCAGCGGCACGCGCCGGCCGCGCACTTTCATCAGGTTTCGCTCGCCGAACAGCACCGCGCCGCGGCTGGGCCGTTCGCTCAGGTGGATGAGTTTGAGCAGCGTGCTCTTGCCGGCGCCGGAATGGCCTGTGATGAACAGCATCTCGCCGGTGGCGACTTCGAAGCTGACTTCGCTCAGCGCGTCGTGTCCGCCGGGATAGCGTTTGCTTACGTTGTCGAAGCGCAGGACGGCCATCCGCGGATTATGCCGCAGCGGCGCCGGATTTTGGCTGGCTCAGCACCGCCGCAAGACGCGAGCGTGATGCCTGTCCGGCTTTGGCTTTGTTCTTGTCCCTAAGCCGTCATCCCCGCAGGCGGGGATCCAGCGACTTGGCTTGTCTCCCCTCTTTGAAAAAGAGGGGCCGGGGGAGATTTGCTTTGGCTCTGTGTAGAGCGGAGCTTGTTCCGCTGCCTTGGCTTGGGGGTTGTCGCGACCTGCCGGCCCTTTGGGCCGGGGTTTCGCCCGCTAAAACCGCGGCCGAGTTACTTTCTTTTTGTGGGGCCCAAAAAGAACAGTAACCAAAGAAAAAGGGCCTTTGGAAGGTATCCCGGCGATGGGGCTCCCCCGTGTTCTTGGCCCTTCTCACCGGCTCTCGGGATTCCTCCCTCGCTTCGACATTCAGATCCGAGGCGATCGACCCGAACTACTCCTTAGCGCAACTCCGCAAAAGCCACGTCACCCATAGGCTGCGAATCAAAATCTAGTACCTGCGTAAGAAGGTCACCCACGACGAAAACTTAGGCCGCTGGCGGACTTTCAGGCGCGACGCATCGCACCGCAGTTCAGGCCCTTTCTTGGGTTACTTTCTTTGGGCCAACAAAGAAAGTGACCCGGCGCAGCCGGAAGCTTTTGTCCATGGCGCGAGTCGCAGCGCAGCTGGCGAGGACACGGGCCTGGATCCCGGCCTTCGCCGGGATGACGGCTAAGAGCAAGGGCAACATGGGTCCCAGCGTGCGCTGGGATGACGGCTTAAGAGCGAAGTGCAGCGGAGCAAGCTCCGCTCTAGAGCCGGAGCAAGAGCAGCGGAGCGAGCGCCGCTCTACAGGGGCGGAGCGAAGGTTACGGTTAGTGCTGCGTGCGCGGCGCGCGCGTGACCAGTTTCTTCAGGCCTTGGCCGATGCGCGACAACAGCGAACCGGAAGCGCGATCTGCAGCTTGCGCATTCGGCACGGACTTGGTGGCTGCCGGTTTGGACGGACCGCGTACGCCAGTGTTGGCTGCATTCTGCACGACCGCCTCGCCGCCCTCGACGCGGCGACCGCCGCGACGACGCCGCGGCTTGCGCGGCGGACGCGTGCTCTCGATCGCTGCCGCCGGCGATGCCGCCGCGACTGCGGGCTCGGACGGCGTGTGCGGCGCATCGGGCTTGCGCGGCGGGCGCGGACCGCGATCGCGGCGCGCTTCACCGCCCGGACCGCCGCGGCTGCTGCGACCCTGAGGACCGCTGCGGCCGGAACCGGCGCCAGTGCGGCCACCGCCGCGACGCTGCTCGTCGGCATCGCGCTGCTCGCGCGCTTCCTTGAAGATGGTGCCGATGCTTTCCTCTTCCTCGCCTTCCACCTTGGCGCGCGGCGCGCGCGGCAAGGCGATCAGCAGGTCCGGCGTGACCGTCTGCACCGGGATCTTCTGCTCGATATAGGCCTCGATGTCCGGCAACGACATCGCATAGCGCTCGCAGGCAAAGCTGATCGCATCGCCCTCGGCGCCCAGGCGGGCGGTGCGGCCGATGCGGTGCACGTAATCCTCGGCATCGAACGGCAGGTCGTAGTTGTAGACGTGGCTGACGCCGTCGATGTGCAGGCCGCGCGCGGCCACGTCGGTGGCCACCAGGATCTCGAGCTGGCCCTTCTGGAACTTGTTCAGCAGCGACTCGCGCTTCTTCTGCGGCACGTCGCCGCTGAGCACGCCGACCCGGTAGCCCGCGCGTTCCAACGAGCGCGCCACGCGCTCGACGAAGGCCTTGGTGTTGACGAACACCATCGTCCGCGCGCCTTCGCTGCGCGACAGCAGCCCCAGCAGCAGCGGCAGCTTCTCCTCGTCGGCCGGGAAGTACATCGCCTGGCGCACTTTCGAATTGGTGATGAATTCCGTCTCGACGATGAGCTTTTCCGGCTCGTTCATATGCTCGTAGGCCAGCTCCAGCACGCGATGGCTCAGCGTGGCCGAGAACAGCAGCGTCTGCCGCTCCGTGCGCACCGGCATGCGGCGCAGGAGGAAACGGATGTCCTTGATGAAGCCCAGGTCGAACATGCGGTCGGCTTCGTCCAGCACGCAGATCTCGCAGGCGTGCAGCGAAACGACCTTGTGCTGCTTGACGTAATCGATCAGGCGGCCGGGCGTGGCGATGATCACATCCACGCCTTCCTGCAGCAGCGCACGCTGCTTGTCGTAGTCGACGCCGCCGTAGACCAGCGCGAAACGCAGGCCCAGATCGCTGCCGAACTTGACCGCGTCCTTGTGGATCTGGATCGCGAGTTCGCGCGTCGGCGCCAGGATCAGCGCGCGCGGGTCTTCCGGCTTGCGTTCGGCCAGGGCCGGCCGCGTCAGCAAGCGGTTGATGACCGTGATCAGGAAGGCCAGCGTCTTGCCGGTGCCGGTCTGCGCCTGGCCGGCGACGTCGCGACCGGGCAGCGCCACCGGCAACGTGAGGGCCTGGATCGGCGTGCAACGGGTGAAGCCGGCGGCTTCCAGACCGGACAGCAGCGCGGGATGCAGATCGAAGGAGGAAAAGGTGATATCGGTTAACGGTTTGTCGGACATGCTCTGGTGTCGATGCGCGCGATTCGCGCTTGCGTGGGCGGCGGCATCGTCGCAGACTGCCGGCTGGATTTGGGGCGGCGGACGGTCTTGAAACCGCCGCTTTAACGCCCCAGTTTACCGTACTCGGCGCGCCTTGACCCGCGCGCCCCTTCAGGAGACTCCCGTGAGCGACAAGGTCATCCACGCCAGCGACGCCGATTTCGACACCACCGTGCTGCAGTCCTCCGAGCCCGTGCTGGTCGATTTCTGGGCGCCCTGGTGCGCCCCGTGCAAGATGATCGGGCCAGTGGTGGACCAATTGGCCGACGAGTACGACGGCCGCGCCAAGATGGTCAAGGTGGACGTTCAGGCGTTTCCGAACCTGGGTATCCGCTTCAATGTACGCAGCATTCCCATGCTGCTGCTGTTCAAGGACGGCCAGGTCCAGGCCAGCCAGATGGGCGCCCCGGGCAATATCAAGACCGTGCTCAACCAGATGATCGAAAAGGCCCTTTAAGCGGCTGGTGTAGAGCGGGGCTTGCCCCGCTGCTTCTCCGCCCCATATCGATGAACAAGGGGCGGGCTCAATCCGGAAATTACTCGGATCCATCGTCCGCAGGATCACGAGCAGCGGGGCAAGCCCCACTCTACAAGGTCGGGCTTCTCTGAACGGATTTGCCCGGCCGCCCTTGCCGCGGCGCCTTCGCGGTGCTAGTTTCCACATCACCCGGCGCGTTTTCGGCGCCGCACCCCCTCTCCGAACACTTCTAACTCACGTCCGCCCGCAGACCGCGAGCGCTCGCATCAGCGAGGAATTCGAGCTTGTCCAAGAACACCCCCGACTCCGGCGAAACCGCCGTGAAGCGCGTACGCAAACCACGTGTCGCCACCGCCGAAACTGCCCCAGCAGCAGCGCCGCCGGCACCTTCCGCAGCCGTCGCCCCATCCGCACCGACGCTGGCCGAGCCGTCCGCCGCGCCCACTCCGGCCGGCAACGCCCCCGCTTCCGATGCCGGCCAGTCCGGCGGCCATAGCGAAGGCGCCGGCCCGGAAGGCGAAACGCGCGAACAACGCGAGCAGCGCTTCAGCAACAACAACAACCGTCGCGATCGCTTCCGCAACCGCCGCGACCGCCAGCGCGACCGTTTCCGCGAAGACGGCCTGCCGCAGGACAACCCCGGCAACGGCGACGCCAACTACCAACAGCAGCAACAGCGGCCGATGCCGACCATTCCGGAAGGCTTCCCGCAGTACTCGCTCAGCGACCTGAAGCGGATGCCGGCGCAGAAGCTGCTGGACATCGCCGAACAGCTCGGCATCTCCGAAGGCGTCGCCCGCGCCCGCAAGCAGGACGTGATCTTCGCCCTGCTGAAAGTGCTGACCCGCCACGGCGAAGGCGTCGCCGCCGACGGCGTGCTGGAAATCCTGCCGGACGGCTTCGGCTTCCTGCGCGCGGCCGAGGCCAGCTACCTGGCCGGCCCGGACGACACCTATATCTCGCCCAGCCAGATCCGCCGCTTCAACCTGCGCACCGGCGATCATTTGGGCGGCCGCATCCGTTTCCCGAAGGAAGGCGAGCGCTATTTCGCGCTGTCGATGGTCGACACGATCAACGGCGAGCCGCTGGAAGCGTCCAAGAACAAGGTGCTGTTCGAAAACCTGACGCCGCTGTTCCCGCGCCGCCGCTTCACCCTGGAGCGCGGCAACGGTTCCAGCGAGGACATCGCCGGCCGCATCCTGGATCTGATGGCGCCGCAAGGCAAAGGCCAGCGCGCGCTGATCGTCTCGCCGCCGAAAGCCGGCAAGACGATGATGATGCAGCAGATCGCCACCGCGATCACCACCAACCATCCGGACGTGCACCTGATCGTGCTGCTGATCGACGAGCGCCCGGAAGAAGTCACCGACATGCAACGCACCGTGCGCGGCGAAGTGATCAGCTCCACCTTCGACGAACCTGCCGCGCGCCATGTGCAGGTCGCCGAAATGGTGATCGAGCGCGCCAAGCGCCTGGTCGAGCACAAGAAGGACGTCGTTATCCTGCTCGATTCGATCACCCGCCTGGCCCGCGCCTACAACAACGTGGTGCCGAGCTCGGGCAAGGTGCTCACCGGCGGCGTCGACGCCAACGCGCTGCACCGGCCGAAACGCTTCTTCGGCGCCGCGCGCAACGTCGAGGAAGGCGGTTCGCTGACCATCATCGCCACTGCGCTGGTCGAGACCGGCTCGAAGATGGACGAGGTGATTTACGAAGAGTTCAAGGGCACCGGCAACAGCGAAGTGCACCTGAACCGCCGCATCACCGAGAAGCGCGTCTATCCGGCGATCGACATCAACCGCTCCGGCACCCGCCGCGAGGACCTGCTGATCGAACCGGAAATGCTGCAGAAGATCTGGATCCTGCGCAAGCTGCTGCACCCAATGGACGAAATCGCGGCGATGGAGTTCCTGCTGGACAAGATGAAGAACACCAAGTCCAACGACGAGTTCTTCTCTTCGATGAAGCGTTGAGGCATCTCCTCCACGAGACAGAAGAAGCCCCGCAATGCGGGGCTTCCTTTTGTGATGCGGTCGAACCGCAGCGCATCCCTTCTAGAACCATAAAGATCTTTATATTTCAATAATTTGTTTGTGCCGCTCGTCACCCTGCGCCGGGCCGCGGTTTCGCCTGACGGTACTGGCGCTTATCGCCCTGCTTTTGGCCCTTGGGATCGACATTGACGCAGATGCGCTCGCCGCAAATGATGGCGTCGGACGCGACGAACGCACGCATGACCGGCACGGCGTTCTCGTAACGCCGTAGTTCGTCCTTGGCGGCGGCCAGTTCGCGGCGGTAGTAGCCCAGCAGCGCCCATCCCATCAGCAGCACCAGCAACAGGATGCCGCCGCCAGCGGCGAACCAGAGCCAGATGGTCTTGCTTGCGCCCCGCAGGTGGGCCGACGTGGCTGAGACTGCGCGGCCATATTCGGCGGCGACCGGGGCCACAGCCCGCTTGGCTTCTTCGGCTATCTGATCCTTAGCGCCGGACACGATCCCGCTCACTTCGCGCCGGCTTTCGGTGACCGCATTGCGCAGGGACTGCAGCTCCTGGTTGAACAAACCGCGGATGGCCTGCTCCCTCTGCCCCATTTCGGTCCGTAAGGCGAGCATGCTTTTCGCGGCCTGTTGAACCGCTTGAATGGCGTCCTGCAAGGCGGCTCGGAGCGAGATCACATCGTCGTTGGAGTACATAGCTTATCTCACCGGGTCATCACGGGGCCTTGGCGCTCTTGCATCATCTGCTGCTCCTGCGCTTGACGTTGCTGTTCCATCTGCTGCGCATACAGTTCCTCGCCCCACTGCAGCATGCGTTGACCTTCCTGGGATTGGATGAACTCCAGACCGATGCGGTCGAGTTCTGCGCTGTTGCCGTTTATGGCGGCTGCGTAGGCGCGGTCCAAGTATGGGTCGTTGAATGGGCCGCGTGAAAGAGAATCAGGCTCCGTCTGATTGAAAGGCTGCCGATTTCTGTGTTGATTGATCGTGGGTTCCAGTGTCGGCGGTAAGTTCGGACGATGATCCGGGTGATCGTGGTACTGCGGCGCGCGTCCCGTGCGGGCTGGATCAGGCGGATAGCAAAATTGGGCATGTTCAGGCCTAAGCGTGTAGGCAGGGTCCAACCCTCGCTCAATATCGTGCAATTCCTGGAAGAAATCGTTGCGAGGCGGAAGCACGGCTTCGAGTCCGACAGACCTTTCGACAGGCCCGAGCTGCTTGTCCAGGCTCACGCGAAGCGCCAGCTGATAGGTCGCCGGGTCGATATCGCCGGTCTGCGGCAGCCGATGGTCTTGCTGGAATGCCAAGACTGCGCCTTGCATGTTGGGGCGGTACACGCCGTCGACCTCAATGGATTTATCGCCGACAGCGCGATAGCCATCGGCCACAAGGGCGCGTTGTACGGCCGTGACGCGCTCGCCAGATTCGCCCAGACGCATGACGCCATCGTCGATTACTGGAAGCGGCTGAATGCCCTTACGATGTCCGGGTTCGACTGGAAGCCGCCCGCTTACCAAGTCAGCAATGTAATTTTCAAACTGTTGGTAGTAGCGGGTGTCCATTTCGAGATGGACGTGTTTCTTCTTCGTTTTAACGTCGCTTTGAGTTCCTAAGGTTTGCCCATATTCCACTGTTTGGCCGACCGCGACAGCCTCGGAAATATCCCGCATGTGGCGAACACGCGCTATTACATCGCCGTATTTTTTGTCGTAGACATCTACAAGCCCTTGGCTTACATCGATTCTGCCGATATACCCGGCGACTGGCGAAGGCACATCGACCTTCCTAGCTGCGGCACTCGCAGCGGGGTGGTCTGGATGTTCAAGAATGAAGTCCTTAACCAGGAGGATTTGATTGCGCTTTAGCGATCGGTATTCGTCTGTCCGCAGCGCTTCTACTTCCTGGAGTTCTCTGCTGATAAACGCATATGATCGTGTCTGCACGTTCTGAAAATATCTAGGAACACCATCTTCCAGCCTTCCATTGAAATTATCTCCTGGGTGGTGCGTGGCAAGGCTACCAAGGCTGGTAACGTCTCGGTTGAATTGAACGCCTTCAAAGACCTCTGGCGGCCCTAGTTCGGTAATTCGGTATTGCTTTCGTTCGTTATTCATTGCGCATTACTCCACGCCGTAATTACTTGCATCTAATAAATTGACGAATTGAATCGCCGTTGCTGATAGCCAAGCTATTTTTGTCAAGGATGTATGTATACCCACCTTGTTGAATTTCGGCAGGGGCTACGCTTGAAATTGAAACCACGTTCCACGTGGGTGGCGAGAGAGATATCTTCTTTATAGATTTTAAATTTTCGTTGCCTTCATATGCTTGAATTTCTGTGGCCAAAATCTCAATTCTTGAATCGCTATCGTTTGTCTTTATAGCCCTACATTTACTGATGGAAAGGTCCCATGCGCCGCGCAGTTCAGGTGGAAATACTGGATGGTCCCGGCTGTTATCGTTGTTGGAACCCATTAGCCATTTGGGTAGTTGTCCGCACTTAAAGAATCCGGGAGATCGATTTTGGATGATCTCTGGCGGTTCCTTGTCGTCATAGTCTCTCCAGTAGAGAACGGTTGAATCCAGATCGAGTAGAAACACAAACAAATCGTCATCCAATTCTTCGGATGGGTACGTGTCTATGCCAACCAGAGAAGCGATAACCCATTTACTTTTACCGATTTTGGAGACTTTCCTAACTGCATAGAAATTCCCTTCGCCGTACTCTGAATACGCATGAATCATGTGCTTTGTGATCACTAGGCTTCCGACCATGGATATGGACAGTTCGTCGTCGTTATCGTTCCGCGGACGCTTACTCGCCAGCTTGTATCGGTCGCACTGTATTTTTCCTTCAGCATCGTTATCGGACCAAACGCCGTGGAGCTTCTTCGGTACTTCCGCTCCGGCATACCTCGTTTTCTTATCCGTTGGCGGAAGGGCTGCCTGATCGGCAAGTTGCTGCGTCGCGACTGACACCGGTTTGTCTTCAAGTGGGATGGCTGCGCTCGACGCGTGGCCGCGAGATGTACTTACCTCCGGGGCCTGCTTACCGTCGTCGATTGCAATCAGTGACGGAACGAGGATCTGGATTTCGGCCGCTTTGGCTTCACCGCTATTTAAAGTGGTCTCTTCACGGACGCGCACGGTCGGCTGCGTTGGCTGTGCGTCTTCGCAGCCTGACAGTAGGCTTACGCTCAAAACGATGAGCATCGATAGCGCGACCGAGCGTGCGCTCAGGTGGCCCGCGGTAAGCCGGGCCACCTGCCAACGCGCTGATCCGCGCGGGCGGCTTTTCATGCTGGACAGGTAAGATTCGGCGCGGGCACAGCCCCTCAAGCCGATGATTGGAATGGGTTCTAACAGACAAACGGAAAACAGCCCCATGGCGCCAGCCCTTGGTTCGTTCCCCGAGGTTTCGACGCTAGCGCGGGAGATGCCGCCTGTCTATCAGGGAAATCTGGCAATCCAGACAGAGCTGCGACCATCGGGGCAACCCGGCGCAGTCGTCGCATAACGTAGTTTGAGGTAACCTCCGGCCAAGCGTTCCGTGGGAGCGGGAACGACATGTCGCTAACCGCCGCCGCATTCCTCGCAGAGGCCCAGCCCCGGCTGGCCGGACTGTCGGGCGAGCTGTCACGGGCGCCTTCCCCGCAGGCAGTGGCGTGGGCGTTATGCGATTTCTGCGGGCGCGAACTGGATCTGGCCGACTGCGTGGTCTATCTGCTGGATCCCGGCGGCGCCTGCCTGACCCAGCAGGCCGCCTGGGGCCCGAAACGGGCTGCGGACCACGTACTGGAATCGCGCATCCAACTGGCCATGGGCGTGGGCATCGTCGGCCGCTGTGCGCAGCTGCGCCTGCCGCAACGCACCGTGGACGCGCGCCTGGACGAACGCTACGTGGCCGACGACCAGCCCAACCTGTCCGAGCTGGCGGTGCCGATCTTGGCCGGCGATGCGCTCTACGGCGTGCTCGACAGCGAGCACCCCGAGGCCGACTACTACCGCATGGCGCACGAACACGCGATGGCCGCCATCGCCGAACGCGGGGCCTTGCGCCTGCGGCAGTTGAACGCGGTCAGCGCGCCAGGCGCTTGAAACCGAACAACGCCGCCAGCGGATGCCGGCGCCGTTCGATCAGCGCGCGCAGCAAGCCTGCACCGAGCATGCTGTAGGTGATGCCGTTGCCGCCGTAGGCCATCGCGAAATGGATGCGCGGGCCGTATTGCGGATGCGGGCCGAAGAACGGCAGGCCATCTTCGGTTTCGGCGAAAGTGCCCGCCCACGAGAACGCCGGTTGCACGGGCAACGCGGGAAACAGGTCCTGCACGCGTGCGGCCAGGATGCGCGCCTTCTTACCGACGCGCGCGTCGCGTTTGGACGGAATGTCGACGGCATCGTCCTCGCCGCCGACGATCAGGCGGCCATCGGCGGTCGTGCGCAGGTAGAGATAGGGCCGCGCCGATTCCCACATCATCGCGCCCTTCAGCGGCTTCAGCAGATCCGGATCGATGGGGTCGGTAACCAACGCGTAGCTGCTGCGATTGCGCGCTACCCGTTGCTTGAGCCAGCGCTGGTTGGCGTATCCGGCTGCGAGCACCAGATGGCGGGCGCGGATCCGCGGACCCGCCGCGGCGTGCAGCGTGACGCCGCGGGCATCCGCGGCGATGCGCGCTATTTCGAAACGGTCGTAGACGCCGGCGCCTCGCTTCTCCACACGCATGAATAGCCGGTAGGCGAAGCGGTACGGATCCACGCAGGCAGCCAGGCGGCTGAGGATCGCGCCGGGCGCGTCGAAGCCGTAGCGTTCGCGCACGCCGTCGCGGTCCAGCCATTCCACCGGCAGGCCGTATCGGGCGCGCAGCGCGAACTCGCGCTCCAGCGCGCGCCGGTGCCGGCGTTTGCTGGCGTAGTAAAGGCTGTCGCCACGGGAAAAGCCTACGTCGCGCAATTCGCGTGCCAACGATTGCAGCATGGGAATCGTCTCGGCGCAGGCCAGATAGGCCAGCGCCGCATCGGCCTCGCCATAGCGCCCGGCCAGGTCGGTCATGTGCGTGTCGATTTCGTATTGCAGCAACGCCGTGCTGGCCGCCGTGCTGCCCCAGCCGATGTCGCGCTGCTCGACGACGGCGACGTCATGGCCGTGCTTGACCAGTTCGTCGGCGATCAGCGCGCCGGTGATGCCGCCGCCCAGCACGGCGACCTCGACGCGCAGGTCTGCGCGCAGCGTCGGAAACGCGTGCATCAGGCCGTTCTTGACGGCCCACCAAGGGTAGCCGCTCTTCAAATCCATGCGCATTCCGCCCATCCGGCGACCCGGCCATATCGCCAGCCGGCGCGTCGGCGCCGCGTGAGCGGGCATAATCGGCAGCGGAGGTCGGCATGCACGGCAGCGGTCTGCAATTGGCGTTGGTGTTCCTGCTCGCGGCGGTGATCGCGGTGCCGTTGTTCAAGCGCTTCGGCTTGGGCGCGGTGCTCGGTTATCTGGCGGCGGGCGTGGCGCTGGGCCCGGACGGCGCCCAGGTGATCGCCGATGCCGAACCGGTGCTGGCCGCCAGCGAGATCGGCGTGGTCATGATGCTGTTCGTGATCGGCCTGGAACTGTCGCTGCCGCGGCTGAAGGTGATGCGCAAGTCGGTGTTCGGCGCCGGCGGGTTGCAGGTGGCGCTGTCGGCCATCGCCCTGGGTGCGATCGCGTTGATGGGCGGCCTGGCTTGGCAGGCTGCACTGGTGATCGGCCTGGGCCTGGCGTTCTCGTCGACGGCGGTCAGCCTGCAACTGCTGGCCGAACGCAAGAACCTGGGCACCGAGCACGGGCGCCTGGCGTTCGCGATCCTCCTGTTCCAGGATCTGGCTGCGATTCCGCTGATCGCGGCGATCCCCCTGCTCGGACAAGCGGCATCCACCCATCCGGAACCGATCTGGATCGCCACGCTGAAGGCGATCGCCGCGATCGCCGTGGTGATCGTCGGCGGCCGCTATCTGTTGCGGCAGCTGTTCCGCGGCGCCGCGCGCATCGGCGTGCCCGAGATGTTGACCGCCAGCGCGTTGTTCGCGGTGCTGGGCGCGGCGTGGGTGATGCAATTGGCGGGGCTGAGCATGGGCCTGGGCGCGTTCCTGGCCGGCGTGCTGTTGGCCGATTCGGAATTCCGCCACGAGATCGAATCGCAGATCGAGCCGTTCAAGGGCCTGCTGCTGGGCCTGTTCTTCATGGCGGTGGGCATGAGCATCGACATCGACCGGGTGGCGATGGAGCCGGTGCATATCGTGGCCGGCGTGGCCTTGCTGCTGGCGGTGAAGTTCGCGGTGCTGTTCGGCATCGGCCTGCGCCCCGGCAACCTCAACGTGCCCGAAGCGCTGCGCCTGGGCAGCGTGATGGCGCTGGGCGGCGAGTTCGCGTTCGTGGTGTTCACCGAAGCCGACCGCGCCGCGCTGATCGATGCGGCCATGCACGATCGCCTGGTGGCCATCGTCGGCGTGTCGATGGGCCTGACGCCGTTGCTGATGATCGCGGTGGACCGCTTGATCGGCCTGCGTCCGGCGATCAAGCAGGAGCGGGAATTCGACAAGCTGCCCGACGACGCGCATCCGCCGGTGATCATCGCCGGCTTCGGCCGCTTCGGCCAGATCGTGGCGCGCCTGCTGATCGCGCAACGCATCCCGTTCGTGGCGCTGGAGACCGATGCGCAGCAGGTCGATTTCATGCGCCGCTTCGGCAACAAGATCTATTACGGCGACCCGGCGCGCCCGGAACTGCTGCGCGCCGCCGGCGCGGCGCATGCGCGCATCTTCATCGATGCGATCGACGATCCGGAAGCCAACCTGCGCACTGCGCGCGTCGTGCGCCGGCTGTATCCGGACCTCAAAGTCTTCGCACGTGCGCACGACCGCCGCCACGCCTGGCAGCTGATGGACCTGGGCGTGGAAGTGTTCCGCGAAACTTTCGCTTCGGGTCTTGAGATGGGCCGCGAAGTGCTGGTGTCGCTGGGCGTTCCGCGCGACGTGGCGATCGACCGCGCCCAGCGCTTCCGCGACCACGACGAGCGCCTGCTCGCCACCCAGCACCTGATCTACGACGACGAACACGCGCTGCTGCAAACGGCGCTGCAAGGCCGCGCGGAACTGGAGCAGCTGTTCGAAGCCGACATCGCCGACGACGGCGGCGATCCGGAGAGCGATGCGCTCAGCGTCGCCAGCGGCATTTCCCGCGATTCCGACCTGCGCGGCTAACCCTTGCTTTGTAGAGCGGAACTTGCCCCGCTGCCTTTGCTGATGGGTTCTGGCGACCTGCCGGCCTTTCAGGCCGGGGTTTCGTCCGCTAAAACCGCGGTCGAGTGACCCTTCGGCAAGCTCAGGGCATGCTTTCTTTTTGAGGGGCCCAAAAAGAGAAGTCACCAAAGAAAAAGGGCCTGTGGAAGGTATCCCGGCGATGGGGTTACCTCGTGTTCTTGGCCACCGCTCGCCCGCCCTCGGGATTCCTCCGTCGCTTCGACATTCAGATTCGGGGCGATCGACCCGAACGCCTCCTTAGCGCAACTCCGCAAAAGCCACGTCACCCATAGGCTGCGAATCAAAATCTAGTACCTGCCTAAGAAGGTCACCCACGACGAAAGCCAGGTAGCTGGCGGACTTTTAGTTGCGACGCATCGCACCGCAGTTCAGGCCCTTTCTTGGGTTACTTTCTTTGGGCCAGCAAAGAAAGTGACCCGGGCGCAGCCCGGAAGCCTTATCCATGGCGCGAGCCGCAGCGCAGGCCGCCAGGACGCGGGCCTGGATCCCGGCCTTCGCCGGGATGACGGCTTAAGGGCAAGCGCCAGAGCAACATGGGTCCCAGCGTTCGCTGGGATGACGGCTTTAAGGGCGAACGGCCTAAGAGCGAAGGCTTAAGAGCGAAGGCTTAAGAGCGAAGGCTTAAGAGCGAAAGGCTTAAGAGCGAAAGGCTTAAGAGCGAACGGCTTAAGAGCGAACGGCTTAAGAGCGAAGTGCAGCGGAGCAAGCTCCGATCTGCAGAAACGCTGGTCAGCGCGGCTCGCGCAGGAACCGGGCCATCGACACGCCGGACTGCAGCGGCGCGAATTCGCCGGCGACGTCGACGAAGCCGCGCATCACCGCGATCTCGCGCGGCGTGCGGTTGAGCGCGTCGCGCAGGCCCGGGTCGCTGCCGGCGCGAAGCAGGCGTTGGGTGACGCGCAGCAGGCCGTGCAGCGCGGCCAGGTGCAGCGGACCGAAGCCGCGCGGATCCTGCGCGTCCAGCGACACTTCTTCGTCCAGCAATCGGTCCAGCGCGACCAGCACGGTGTCCTCGTCGCAGGCCGTGCCCGGCTCGGCGCGCGCGCCGAGCAGCAAGAGCAGCGGCGTAACGCCGCCGGCCGCGGCCGCATCGGGTTCGGCGCCCGCCAACAGCAAGGTATCGATCAGCGCCAGCAGGCGCGGACGTTCGCGCGCGGTGAAACCGTACAGCGACGCGCAATGCAACGGCATCAAACCCTGCGCATCGCTGGCATGGACCTGCGCGCCGGCGGTGAGCAGGCGCGCCGTCAGATCTGGCAGGCCGAGCGCGGCCGCCAGCATCAGCACCGTCACATCGCCCGGCAGGCGCTGCTCGAGTTCGGCGCCGGAGGCGAGCAGACCGTCGACGATATCGGTCTGGCGCATGCTGACCGCGGCCGACAACGGCGTCGCGCCGCTGTTGGCCGCGCGGCCGGGATCGGCGCCGCGCGCCAGCAACAGATCGACGGTGGCGCGATGGCCGCCGCCTGCCGCGCGCAGCAGCGCGGTGCAGCCCTGGTTGTCGGTGGCGTCGACAGGCAGGCCCAGGTCGAGCAGGCGCCGCACCGCATCGGCATCGCCGACGATCGCCGCGGCCGGCACGTCGCCGGGTTGCAAGGCGCGATGCGGCAAGGGCCAGCCGCGCCAATCGAGCCAATCGGCCAGGTCGCGGCGGCCGCCGGACAAGGCCACGCCGAGCGGCGTCTGCCCGTCTGCGGCGCGCAGGTCGGGCGAAGCGCCCCGTGCGATCAATTGCTTGAGCACGCTCTCGCGGCCGAGCGCGGCGGCCAAGTGCAGCGGCGTCATGCCGTGCGCATCGCGCGCATCCGGATCGACGCCGTGCGCGATCAAGCGGTCGGCCAAGCGCAGCCAACCCAGCCGCACCGACAACGCCAGCGCCGGATCGCCCGACGGCGCCGCCGCGAACGGATCGGCACCGCGTTCGAGCAGGTCCAGCGCGCAATGCTCGAGGGACAGATCGGCCTGGTCCTCGGCATGGCAACCGGCCACGAAGCGCGCCAGTCCGCCTGCGCCTGCCGGCGACGCTGCGCGCCGCAGCAGAGTTTGCGCGACCGGCAATCCCGCACGGCCGCGCGACAATGCCGCGAAGAGGGCGTTGTCGCCTTGCGCATCGCGCGTTTCCGGATCGGCGCCGCGCGACAGCAGCCATTCCAATGCTTGCGTGGACAATTCCGTGTCGTGCAGCAAGCTGCCCAGTTCGGAAGGGTTCAATAGTTTCGCCAACGCATCGTTGCCGTCGTCGCGGCCCTCGTGCAGCGCTTCGCGCAGCAAGGCCAGCGGCGCGCGGTCGGGCGGCGCGTCTTCGTCGTCGCCGGTGCCGACATTGCTCGGCAACGGATAACCAGGATCGAGCGCGGTCACGATCGCCCAACGTCCCGATTCCGCAGCGCGGTCGATGGCGCGCTTGCCGTCGCGATCCAGATGGTCGGGATCGGCGCCGAGCTCCAGCAGCCGCCGCATCAAGGCCGGCGCCCCCTGCTCGGAAGCGCAGGCGCAGTGCAGCGCGTTGCGGCCGTCGTTGTCGGCGGCGGCGACATCGGCATGCGCTGCGGCCAGGCGTTCGATCGCGGCCAGCGAACCGCCCTGCGCCGCATCCAGCAACGGCGTGCGGCCGGCATCGTCGCGCGCCTGCGCGTCGGCGCCCGCCGCCAGCAGGATGGCGACGATTTCGGCATGCCCGGCCAAACTGGCCGCGTGCAGCGCGCTGCGGCCGCGCGCGTCGCGCGCGTCGACCTTGGCCTTGTGCTTGAGGAGCAGCTGCACGCCGGCGGGATCGTCCTCGTCGGTAGCCGCGGCCGACAGCAGCGCCGGCTGGCCCTGCGCCGGCTCGGTGCGCGCGCCGCGTTCCAACAGGAAACGCGCCAGCCGCCAGTTGCCGGCGGCGCAGGCGATCGCCAGCGGCGATTGGCCTTCGTTGTTCAATGCATCGATTTCGGCGGCGGCATCGCGCAGCAGCGCGGCCACGCCGGGATCGGTGCTGCGCGCGGCGTGGTGCAGCGGCGTGTTGCCGTCGGCATCGGCCGCACGCGGATCGGCGCCGTTGGCCAGCAGCGTCATCACCGCTTCCGGGCGGCCGTGCCAACTGTCGCGAGTGGCGGCCAATAGCGGCGTCATGCCGCCGTATGCCTGGTTCACCTGCACGCCTTGCGCGATCAGCGCGCGCAGCAGGCGCAGGTCGGGCAATACCGCGGCCAGTAGCGGCAGCGTACGCTGGTCGCGTTCGTCCGCAGCGGGTGCGGCATGCGGGTCGGCGCCGGCCGCCAGCAGTTCCAGCGCGCGTTCCACCCGCCCGGCGCGCGCGGCGGCATAGAGCGCGGCGTCGGGATCTTCTTCCGCGTCCGCAGCGACGTCTTCGTCGTCCGCCGCGAAATCCTCGGCCACGGCCAGGGGCGCCGGCGGCGTGCGTTGCAACAACCCATGCAGCACCGGCAAAGCGATCGCATACAGACCGGCCGCGATCCAGCGCGCAGATGACGTCAGCAACCCAGGCCAGGCGAGGATCACGGCGAAAGCGATCGCTGCGCCGACCAGCGTGGCCGCGCGCCAGCCGGTGGAAATGCCGATCTGCACCTCGTCCAGCCGCTGCCACCGCTCGCGCAGGTCGCCGCCCTTGCGTTCCAGCGCGCGCCAGATCGGCCAGGTGCGCCACAGGCCCAGCCAGACCACACCCGCCACCAGGCTCAGCCCGATCGCCGCGCCCAGACTGCCGCTCTGGCGCAATCCGGTCAGCGGCCAGGCGATGAGCAATGCGGTCAGCGCCAGGCCCGCGCCCCACAACGCGAGCAGCGCGCCCGCATCGCGCATGATCGATTCGCGGCCGGCCTTGTCGAAAGCGGGTTGGCTGCGGCTGCCCTGCCACCAGGACAGCGCCAGCGCCAGCGTCGGTTGCGCCAGCCACGCGCATACCGCGGCGATCGCGCCGCCGAAGCCGGTCAGCACGGCCAAGATCAGCCCGATCGCCAGCGCCACGGCCGGCATGCGCCGGAATTCAGGCATCGGCGGCGGTCTCCGTTTCCGCGCGCGGCGGGAATTGGATGTGGAAACCGCGCACGGCCAGGTTTTCGCGCACCACCGCCACGTCCTCTCGCGCCAGCTTGCGCTCCGGCGTCAGCGCCACTTCCAGCACGAAGCGCAGCGGACCCAGCTGGGTGCGCAGCGGTTCGGGCAATTGCGTGAACGCATCGCGCTGGGCGAGATAGACGAAGGTGTCGTCCTTGCGCTGGCTTTTGTAGACGTAGGCTTGCATCGGGGGCACGGCGGGGAACCGTGTCGATTGTGTCGGAAAGGCCGGGAATAGGGAATCTATGCCTGATTTTCCCGGCAAATGGCGTCGGCCGTCGCGATTCCAGTTTTTTGCTGTTGCCCCCTTTGAAAAAGGGGCGAATCGCCGAAGGCGCCCTCGCGTGAGCGAGGACCGGGAATCGCGCAGCGATTTGCTTTTGATCTTGCTCTGTCGGGCGACAGATCAAAAGCAAATCCCCCTCAATCCCCCTTTTTCAAAGGGGGAAAACAGCAGGGGCATCCGTTCAGTGATACCCGGCGTCGGTCGCGACCTTGCCCTTGAACACGCTGTACGACCAGTAGGTGTAGCCCAGGATCGCCGGCAGCAGCACGATCAGGCCCGCCAGCACGAAGCCCTGCGACGACGGCGGCGAGGCCGCCTGCCAGATGGTCAGCCCCGGCGGCACGATATTCGGCCAGATGCCCAACACCAGCCCGGCGAAACCCAGCGCGAAGAAGCACAGCGTCAGCACGAACGGCGCCGCGTCGCGGCCCTTTTGCATCGCCGCGCGCCAGAGCGCGAAGGCGTTCAGCAACGCCAGCGCCGGCACCGGCGCCAGCCACCAGAAATTACCGCCTTCGAACCAGCGCGCCATGATCCGCGAGTCCAGGAACGGCAGCCAGGCGCTGACCAGGCCCATGAACGCCACCACCACCAGCACCAGCGGCCGGGTCAGATTGCGCGCCACTTTCTGCAACGGTCCTTCGGTCTTCAGGATCAGCCAGGTCGAGCCGAGCAGCGCATAGCCGAACAGCACCGCGATGCCGGTCAGCATCGAGAACGGACTGAACCAGCCGAACACGCCGCTGAGATATTTGCCGCCGTTCAGCGGCATGCCTTCCATCAGCGCGCCCAGAATCACGCCCTGGGCGAACGCGGCGAGCATCGAACCCAACGCGAACGCCGCGCCCCAGGCCGGCTTGCTGCGTTGCGCCTTGAAGCGGAATTCGAAAGCCACGCCGCGGAACACCAGCGCGATCAGCATCAGCAGCACCGGCAGGTACAGCGCCGACAACACGACCGCGTACGCCTTGGGAAACGCGGCGAGCAGCCCGGCGCCGCCGAGCACCAGCCAGGTTTCGTTGCCGTCCCAGATCGGCGCGGCGGTGTTCATCATATGGTCCAGTTGCGCTTCGTCTTCCGCGAAGGGCGCCAGGATGCCCAGGCCGAGCACGAAGCCGTCGAGCAGCACGTACATCAGCACGCCGAAGCCGATTACGCCGAACCACAATACGGGCAACCAATATTCCATCGCGTCACCTCGCCTCGGTGGTTGCACGAACTGCGCGCACTCTCCTACCCGTCATCCCGGCGAAAGCCGGGATCCAGGCACGGTCGCCGCGACTCACTGGATCCCGGCTTTCGCCGGGATGACGGATCAAGGAGGTTGCCGGGTTCGGGGCGCACTTCATTGCGCGTTCTCCTCGATCGCATCGCCCGCCGCCGACAACGGCCGCGCCGGCGTCTTCTCGCCGGCATCGCGCCGTGGCGGCGGTTCGTGCGCCTGCGGGCCTTTCAGCAGCAGCTTGCGCAGGTACCAGACGCCCGAACCGAACACGATCGCGTACACCAGCGCATAAACGATCAGCGAGGTCATCACGCTGGCCGCGGCGATCGTCGGACTCACCGCGTCGGCGGTGCGCAGCAGGCCGTAGATCACGTAAGGCTGGCGGCCGATTTCGACCACGTACCAGCCGGCCAGGATGGCGACGAAGCCGGACAAGGTCAGCGCGCGCCAGCCGTTCAACACCCACTTGGATTCGTAGAGTTTCCCGCGCCGCCATGCCCACAACGACGCCAGCACCAGCAGCAGCATCGCCACGCCCAGGCCCACCATCACCCGGAACGCGTAGAACACCGGCTTCACCGGCGGCCGCTCGCTGGCGGGCACGGCTTTCAGCGGCGTGATCTCGCCGTCCATCGAATGAGTGAGGATCAGGCTGCCGACGCGCGGGATCGCGATTTCGTAATCGTTGCGCTCGGCGGTTTCGTTGGGCACCGCGAACAGCACCAGCGGCACGCCTTCGCCTTTCGGCTCGTGCTGCCAATGTCCTTCCATCGCCGCGACCTTGATCGGCTGGTGTTCCAGCGCGTTGAGGCCATGCTGGTCGCCGGCCAGTATCTGCAACGGCACCGTGATCGCGGCGAAGATCACCGCAGCCTTGAGCATGCGTTTGGCCGCATCGACGTGCTCGCCGCGGCGCAGATAAGCGGCGCTGACGCCGCCGATCACAAAACATGTCGTGATGAACGCGGCCAGCACCATGTGCGCCAGCCGGTAGGGGAAAGACGGGTTGAAGACGATGTCCCACCAGCTCGCCGGTTCGAACACGCCGTTGACAAGCGTGTAGCCGGCCGGCGTCTGCATCCAGCTGTTGGCCGAGATGATCCAGAACGTGGAGATCAACGTGCCCAGCGCCACCATGCAGGTGGCCAGGAAGTGCAGTTTCTCGCTGACCCGGCTCCAGCCGAACAGCATCACGCCCAGGAAGGTCGCTTCCAGGAAGAACGCGGTCAGCACTTCGTAGCTCAGCAGCGGCCCGAGGATGTTGCCGGCCTGTTCGCTGAGCGTCGCCCAGTTGGTGCCGAACTGGAAGCTCATCACGATGCCGGACACCACGCCCATGCCGAACGACACGGCGAAGATCTTGGTCCAGAAGAAGAACAGGTCGCGCCAGACGCTGTCGCGGGTGCGCAGCCAGCGCCATTCCAGGAAGGCCAGCCAGCTGGCCAGGCCGATGGTGAAGGCCGGAAACAGGATGTGGAACGAGATGACGAACCCGAACTGGATCCGCGACAGCATCAATGCGTCCACGACGCGCTCCGCGGCACGCGGGGTGGTGCCGCGCCGGATATTGTGCGCCGCATCAAGAGCTCCGTAAACCGTAGGGTGGACCTAGGCCCACCGCTGCCATTTCTCAGCCGCGGCGCCTCTCCGGCGAAACCGTCCATTTCCATAACGAATTGGGGAATTGCCGCCCGCGCATGGCCGCATTTCCGCGGATTTCCGTCCTGTAACCCGCTGCCGATCTTGCGGCAGTTTCCTCGACGGAGTCCGACCAGATGAACGTTAACCACCGTAACACCCGCATGGCGCGACTGCGTCCTGCGGCCTTAGCGTTGGCGCTGCTCGCCATTGCGGCAGTCGCACCGGTCCATGCCGGCAACCCCGGCACCTGCGATATCAATAACGACGTGGACAACGACGCAGAAAACGATGGCGACAGTTCGGCGACGGGCTTCGCTTTCGCCTGCGGTCTTTCCAGCGAGGCCGGCAGCGTGGGCGCCGTCGCCGTCGGCTTCGGCAGTCACGCTACGGGTCAGGAGAGCACTGCCGTCGGCGATGTCAACTTCGCGGGCGGCTTCAGGAGCAGCGCGTTCGGCTCCCTCAACGAAGCTAGCGGCGAACGCAGTTCGGCTGTGGGCAACAACAACGTCGCCTCCAATCAGGGCAGCAGCGCATTCGGCGCGTTCAACGTGGCCAGCGGCGAAACCAGTAGCGCCTTCGGTGCGGAAAACGAAGCCAGCGGCGACAGCAGCACTGCGGTCGGCCGAGCCAACCTCGCCTCCGGCACCAACAGCGTGGCCATCGGCAACGCCAACATCGCCAGCGGCGCGCTCAGCACGGCCATCGGTCAGGGCAACATCGCCGACGGCGACCGCAGCGTGGCCATGGGCTTCAACAGCCGGGCCCTGGCCGATGGCAGCGTGGCGTTGGGTTCGGAATCGGTGGCCGACCGCGCCGACACCGTGTCGGTCGGTTCGGCGGGCAACGAAAGGCAGATCACCAATGTCGCTGCCGGCACGCAGGGCACCGACGCGGTCAACCTCAACCAATTGAATGCGATGGTGGGACGAGTCGACCGCCAGATCGGCCGCGTCGGCGCGCTGGGCGCGGCGATGTCGCAAATGAGCGGCATCGCTGCGGCGGGTGCGTTCGCTCCCGATGCGCCGCGCGGCATGTTGTCGGTGGGCGCCGGTTTCCACGGCGGAGAAAGCGCGTTGTCGATCGGTTACGGCAAGGCCGTGGGCAAACGCGCGGTGTTCACGCTGGGCGGTGCGTTCAGTGGTTCCGAAAGTTCGGGCGGCGTCGGCTTCGGGTTGAAGTTGTAGCAGCCACTCCCGCGCCGATGCCTTTTTAAGCCGTCATCCCCGCGAAGGCGGGGATCCAGTGACTTGGCTTAAGCCCTCTCCCGCTTGCGGGGCGAGGCTGCACACGCTTGCGCGGCACTGCCGCGCGTGCGGCTGAGCGCCCGCACGCAAGTGCGAGCTGGGGCGCGGAGCGGGGTTGGGTGAGGGCGCGCGATATTTCCGATAGCGACGTCGCGATCTGGTGCAACGCCAAAGTCACTGGATCCCCGCCTCCGCGGGAATGACGGCTTAAGCATTCGAGAAGGCCACTTTTTCCGAGAGATTCCGTCCTTCATGCCACTGCCGGGATTGCGGCAGCCCTTCCATGTGGAGTCCGACCAGATGAATACCACCTTCCAAAACACGCGTTTCCCGCGCTATCGCCCTACGTTGCTGGCAATGGCTTTGCTTTCTGTATTTAGCGTAACCCCCGTTTGGGCCAGCACTTGCGACTTAGCCAACAACGATCCGAATACCGAAAACACTGGCGGTAGTGGTACGACTTTAGGGGATAGTGGCTTGGCGTGCGGCAATAAGGCTTTTGCGTTTGGCTTTAACTCGGTGGCCGTGGGCGATTCGTTCGATCTCGACGGCAGCGGCATCGCAGGTGACACCTTAGACATTGATATTGATGGCAATAATGTCCCTGATATCAGTAGCGAATTCCTCATTACCCTCGGCAACAACGCTGTCGCTATCGGCAGCGCGAGCCAGGCTATCGGTGATCGCGCGGTGGTAATGGGCTTCCGTAACTTGGCTCGTACGGACGGCACTGCCATCGGTTCTTTCAATGAAGCCGGGCCATCAAGCACGGCGTTGGGCCGTGGCAATACGGCCAGCGGCAATGCCAGCACGGCATTGGGCGCTGGCAACATAGCCAGCAGCAATGTCAGCACGGCATTGGGCGCTGGCAACACAGCCAGCGGCAATGCCAGCACGGCATTGGGCGCTGGCAACACAGCCAGCGGCAATAACAGCACAGCGCTTGGAAGGGCCAACACGGCCAGCGGCGGTTCCAGCACGACAGTAGGCACTTCCAATACGGCTAGTGGTTTTTCCAGCACGGCGTTAGGCACAAGCAATATAGCTAGCAACACTAATAGCGTGGCGCTCGGTGTTATCAACACAGCCAGCGGTCTTAACAGCACGGCGCTCGGCATCTCCAACGTGGCTAGCGGCGGAGACAGCAGCGCGCTCGGTTTCTTCAGCACCTCCAGCGGTAAGGCTAGCGTCGCCTTTGGCAGCTGGTTTGATAGGGATGGCGATGGCAATTCCCCTATTGACATCGATACCGATCTGGATGGCGTCGACGACGCTTCCAGCGAGTTCACCATTGCCTTTGGCCAATACGCCACCGCCATCGGCTCCGGCGCCAGGGCCGACGGCGACCGCAGCGCCGCCCTCGGCGCGGGAGCCTTCGCTCCGGCCTTCGACAGCGTCGCGCTAGGCAGTTTCTCGATCGCCGATCGCGATAACACCCTCTCGGTCGGCTCGGCCGGCAACGAGCGCCAGATCGCCAATGTCGCAGCCGGCACGCAAGACACCGATGCGGTCAACGTCGCGCAGCTCAACACCGGTCTGCAGAACACCTTGGATCTGGCCAATGCGTACACGGACATGGTGGTGAACAACATCGGCGTCGATCCCGTCGACCTGGATGCGATCAAGGACTACGCCGATCTGGGCGACCAGCAAACGCTGAACGCAGCCCACGACTATGCAGACGCCGGAGACGCCCAGACCCTGGCCGAGGCCAATGCCCATGCCGATGCCGGCGATACCAAAACGCTGTCGTCGGCCAACAGCTATACCGACAGCAAGATCCAGCAACTGACCGGCTTCGATTCCACCAGCTTCAACGGCCGCCTGGGCGCACTGGAGAACCGCGTCGGCGAACTGGACAAGCGCATCAACCGCGGCAACGCCATGGGTGCGGCGCTCGCCGGCATGAGCGCCAATGCCGTGGCCGGCTCCGGCCCTAACGGCCGCATCGCGATCGGCGTGGGCGCGCAGGGCGGCAAGCGGGCAGCGGCGTTCGGCTATGGCAAGAAGTTCGACCGCGCCTCGTTCACGCTGGGCGGCGCGTTCAGCGGCAGCGAGAAAGCGGTCAACGCCGGCTTCGGCTTCGATCTTTAAGTTCACCGACCAGAAGTTCGTTTTACGGGTGATGCGGCCGGGAACTGGTCGGCTCGGTCGCATCGAGCCGCCTGCGTACTCACGCAGGCGGCAGCCCGGGGCGGGGCGATTCGTCGCCCCGCTTTTTTGTTTGAAGCCCCTCTCCCCGCGGGAGAGGGGTTGGGGTGAGGGTTCGGCGAAGCGACATTGTCGGAACAACGGAGAAAGCCGTCAGCTGACGACGACAGCGGCGATCGGAACTTGCTATCGCTTCGCCGTACCCTCATCCGCCCTTCGGGCACCTTCTCCCGATGGGAGAAGGAAATGCAGCCATGACCGATGACCGATAGCGGCCCGCTTCCCGGCTGCTACCCTTGCCCGTCTTTCGCCGCCCGACGCTGCCGATGCGCCTTTACGCCCGCTCCGCCCTGCTCGCCGCCTGCTTGCTTGCCGGCGCTGCCGCCGCCCAGCCCGCTACCCCGTTGACGCTGGACAAGATCATGGCCGACCCCGACTGGATCGGGCCGCCGGTGGAGGACGCGTGGTGGCGCTGGGACAGCCGGCAGGCGCAGTACCAGCTCAAACGCGATGGCGGCAGCATCCGCGACCTCTACCAGCAAAGCATCGACGGCGGCATCGCCGCGCGCATCGACGGCGCCGCGCGCGCGCAGATGGACGCGGGCGATCCCGTGTACGACGCGCAACGCGCGCGCATGGCCTACATCCGCAACGACGATGTCTTCGTCCGCGACCTGCGCAGCGGCGCGCTGACCCAGCTGACGCGTTCGGAAGCGAAAGAGTCCCGACCGCAGTGGAGCCGCGACGGCGGCCTGGTATGGCGCGTGGACAACGACTGGTACCGGTGGAACGCCCGCGACGGCGTGGTCCAGGCCGCCGTGCTCAAGGCCGAAGACGATCCGGCCGAGCCGCCCAAGGCCGACGACTTGCGCGACCGGCAACTGCGCCTCATCGCCACGCTCAAGAACGACCGCGACCGCAGCGACGCCGCACGCAAACAGAACGAGGATTGGCGCCGCGCCGACCCCACCCGCACGCCGCCGCCGGTCTACCTGGGCAAGGACGTCGAGATCCACGACAGCGCGCTGTCGCCCGACGGCCGCTGGCTGCTGGCGGTGACGCAGGCCAAGGACGGCGACATCGGCCAGGAAGGCAAGATGCCCAAGTACGTCACCGAATCGGGTTACGAGGAATTCGAGGAAGTGCGCACCCGCGTCGGCCGCAACGCGCCGCTGCCGCACAAGCTCTGGCTGGTGGACATGGCCAGCGGCAAGGCCAGCGCGTTGAAGTTCGACGCCCTGCCGGGCATCGCCGACGATCCGCTGAAGGCGTTGCGCGCGGCGGCCAAGCAGGATCCGCTCAAAGGCAACCGCGACGTGCGCATCGAAAGCGACGGCGAAGGCGGCAGCCCGTCGATCCATTGGAGCGACGACAGCCGCAACGCCGCAGTGCTGGTGCGCGCCATCGACAACAAGGACCGCTGGATCGCCGCGGTCGACCTGGCCAAGGCGGCGCTGCAGCCGCGCCATCGCCTGCACGACGCGGCCTGGATCAACTGGACGTTCAACGATTTCGGCTGGCTGCCGGACGGCCGCACGCTGTGGTACCTGTCCGAGCAGAGCGGCTGGTCGCATCTGTACGTCACCGACGGCGCGCGGACGAAAGCGCTCACGCAGGGCGAATGGGAAGCGTCGTCGCCGGTGCTGTCCGCGGACGGCAGCGGCTTCTACTTCCTCTGCAACCGTCGGTGGCCCGGCGACTACGAAGTGTGCGCGGTCGGCGCCGACGGAAGCGGCTTGCGCGAAGTCACCGCGCTCGACGGCGTGGAGAGCTTCGCGTTGTCGCCCGACGGCGGCAAACTGCTCGTGCGTCATTCCAGCAGCTACACGCCGCCGCAATTGGCCGTGGTGAACACGGATGGCGACGGCGCGCGCGAACTCACGGACACGCGCAAGCCGGCGTTCGAGGCGATCGCCGACTGGGTGCAGCCGGAAATCGTGCAGGTGCCGTCCAAGCGCGGCGCCGGCACGGTGTGGGGCAAGTACTACGGCCCCAAGCAGCCGGAAGCCGGCAAGAAGTATCCGATCGTGATGTTCGTGCACGGCGCCGGTTACCTGCAGAACGTCAGCGCGCGATATCCGAATTATTTCCGCGAACAGATGTTCCACAACCTGCTGGTGCAGCGCGGCTATATCGTGCTCGATCTGGACTATCGCGCCAGCCAAGGCTACGGCCGCGAGTGGCGCACCGCCATCTACCGGCAGATGGGCTATCCCGAGCTCGAGGATTATCTGGACGGCCTGGACTGGATCGTCGCCAACAAGCAGGGCGACCGCGATCGCGCCGGCATCTACGGCGGCAGCTACGGCGGCTTCATGGCGTTCATGGCGCTGTTCCGCAAGCCCGGCGTATTCAAGGCCGGCGCGGCGCTGCGTCCGGTCAGCGACTGGTCGCAGTACAACCACGAATACACCGCCAACATCCTCAACACGCCGCAGATCGACCCCGAGGCGTACAAGAAGTCCTCGCCGATCGAATACGCCGCCGGCCTGCAGGACCATCTGCTGATCGCGCACGGCATGATCGACGACAACGTGTTCTTCAAGGATTCGGTGATGCTGTCGCAGAAGCTGATCGAGCTGCGCAAGGACAAGTGGGAGATCGCGCCGTATCCGCTGGAGCGTCATGCGTTCAGCCATCCGGATGCGTGGTACGACGAATACCGGCGCATCCTCGAATTGTTTGAGAAAACGCTGAAACAGCCGTAACCGACGGCGTTTCCCCTCTCCCGCTTGCGGGAGAGGGACAGGCCGAAGGCCAGGGAGAGGGTTCGGCTTTTCGCGCCGGACAGCAGCAAAGGCAAAAAAGCACGCGTAGCTACGTTCGCATCCCTCTCCCGCAAGCGGGAGAGGAAACCGCTGCCGCCTACACGCTCACCAGCCGCACCTGCTCGGCCCGGTACAACGCCTCTTCGACATGCGTATAGCGCGTCACCCGATCGAGCCGCGTGCCGTAGATATGCAAAGTCACCGCCGTGGCGCGCGCCCCGGCATTGCGGCACGAATGCAGATCGTGCGGCGGCAACAGGCCGATCACGCTGCCGGCGGGCAGCGGGCGATGGTCGGCGGGGTGCAGTTCCGTCAGCGCGCCCTGGCGATCGGCGATGCGATAGTCCAGGACTTCCAGCTGCCCGCGCAGCACGGCTTCCACGCCCCAGGTATCGGCATGGTCGTGCACGCTGCTGCCCTGTCCCGTCGCCCAGGTGATCGCGACGATCTGGTAACCGAATTGCGGCGACCGATACAGCTCGCGGCGCACGGGCGCATCCGCGTCCGTCGCCAGCAGCCAGGACGGCAATGTCCCGATGTTGGCCAGCGCGCCTTGCAGCGCCGCGACCAGCGCCGGCACGATCCGTTCCGGGCGGTTCGACGCCATCGCGATGTCGGTGAGTACGATGACGTCGTCGAGCAGCGGAAACGATTCGCGGCGGACCGCGAGTGCGGGTTGGGTCATGCGCATTCCCCTTCTGGGCGTTCGACTGGATGCGACTATCGCGGAGATCGATGCCGAGCGGGTTAGCGTCGGGTTAAACAACGCGAATGATTTGGAACACTGTGTGCTTCGGCGCGGTTATAAGCGGATAACTTTTTTTGCCGGTTCCGTTTTCGAACGATTGGCACCCTAACTGTAGGTGCGAATTCATTCGCACGCTCTTGATCGAAAAAGCGTGCGAATGAATTCGCACCTACGAAAGCCGCGGTGAAGCGGGCCCGCCCTGCGGTGGGCGGGAACCGGGCGTGGCTTACAATACCGGCATGACCGACATCGGCACTGTCCGCAACTACCTCACCGGCCTCCAGGACCGCATCTGCACCGCGCTGGAACAGGCCGACGGCCGCGCGCGCTTCGCCGAAGACGCGTGGACGCGCGACGAGGGCGGCGGCGGGCGCACGCGCGTGATGCGCGACGGCGCGGTGTTCGAACAGGCCGGGGTCGGCTTTTCCGACGTGTCCGGCGCAACGCTTCCGCCTTCGGCCACCGCAGCCCGCCCGGAGCTTGCCGGCGCGTCGTGGCGCGCGGTCGGCGTATCGCTGGTGCTGCATCCGCTGAATCCCTACCTGCCGACCACGCACTGCAACGTGCGCCATTTCCAGGCGCGGCGCGACGGCGAGACGATCGCCTGGTGGTTCGGCGGCGGCTTCGACCTGACGCCCTATTATCCTTTCGACGAGGACGTGCTGCACTGGCACCGCACCGCGCGCGAACTGTGCGCGCCGTTCGGCGAAGACCGCTACGCCCGGCACAAGCGCTGGTGCGACGAATACTTCTACCTGAAGCACCGCAAGGAAACGCGCGGCGTCGGCGGCCTTTTCTTCGACGATCTGCATGAAGACTTCGACCGCGACTTCGGCTATCTGCGCGCGGTCGGCGACGGTTTCCTGGACGCCTGGCTGCCGATCGTCGAGCGCCGCCGCGATACGCCTTATGGCGAACGCGAGCGCGCGTTCCAACTGTACCGGCGCGGGCGCTACGTCGAGTTCAACCTGGTCTGGGACCGCGGCACGCTGTTCGGCCTGCAGAGCGGCGGCCGCAGCGAATCGATCCTGATGAGCCTGCCGCCGCTGGTGCGCTGGGAATACGGCTACGCGCCCGAACCCGGCAGCGTCGAAGCGCGGCTGGAAGATTACCTGCGTCCGCGCGATTGGCTGGCGGAGCTAACTCTGTAGAACGGAGTTTGCTCCGCTGCTTGAAGCCCTCCCCTTCAAGGGGAGGGTTGGATGGGGATGGGTTTGACCTTCGTAACAACATCAAACCCATCCCCATCCCGGCCTTCCCCTTGAAGGGGAAGGAGACAACAAGAGCAGCGGAGCGAGCTCCGCTCTACAGAGTTTCGCCGCGCTTGCGCTTCATCACGCTGATATGCCCATCGGTTTCCAGCGTGGCCATATAGATCTGCTCCACGTCCTGGCAATCCGCCTGGCGCATCGCTTCGTGGAAGTCGGCCTTGCTGACCAGCTCGCGCCGCAGCACGTCGTGGAAGATGTGCCCGTCCTTGGCCAGCACCGTCGGCGCGCCCTCGATGAGCCGACGCGCCGTCGTGTTGCGCGAGGACAGCCACGCCGCCAGGTAGTTCAGCCCGATCAGGCAGGCGGCCAGGATGGCCGCGCCGGTCATGGAGTTGTCGCCCCCGTTCAGCCCGTTCTGAACGGCGTTGCCGATCAGGATCAGCAGGACCAGATCGAAGGGCGTGAACTGGCCCACCGCCCGCTTGCCGGACAGGCGCACCAGCAGCATCACCATCAGATAGATGGCCACCGCGCGCAGGACGAAGTGCCACCAGGGCGCCGACAGCTGGAACAGGTCGTTCATATCGCCTCCTTCGTTGCCGGCAACTTAGCGGAATGACTGGGAAAGGCCGAATTCCCGGACATCGGGCAATAAAAAGCCCCGCAGGCAGGGGGGGCCGGCGGGGCTCGGGGAACGGGACTTGGGGAGTAGTCGTCGTTCCGGGATCACTCCAGGGGAGGGAGAGATCTGTGGCGGACATTGCGTCCGTCACGGGGGTATATGACCACTTGCCGGATTGATAGTTCGTGAAGCCCGGGGTTAATAAACCGTTGGGTTCAGCTGCTGTTTACCCACCCAGCAGCCGGCGCAATTCTTGCTTTTCGTAGGAGCGGCTTTTGCCGCGAGCTTTTCGCGCCGGTTCCGGCCATCTAGCCGCAGCGGAGGTAAAAAAGCTCGCGGCTAAAGCCGCTCCTACGAAGAGCCAAGCCGCGCCATAAGGCGCCGCTCAATGCGCCTCGTCCCAGTTGTCGCCCACGCCGCTATCCACCACCAGCGGCACCCGCAGTTCAGCGGCGCCCGACATGCGGCTGCCGACCTCCGTCAGCAGCGTTTCGACGAAGCCCGTTTCCGTCTCGAAGACCAGCTCGTCGTGCACCTGCAGGATCATCAGCGCGCGCGCGGCATGATCGGCCAGCCACGCATCGATCGACACCATCGCGCGCTTGATGATGTCCGCCGCGGTGCCCTGCATCGGCGCATTGATCGCCGCGCGCTCGGCGCCGGCGCGTTGGCCCTGCGTGCCCTTGTTGATGTAGTCCAGGTACAGGCGTCGGCCGAACACGGTCTCGACATAGCCCTGCTCGCGCGCCTGCTGCCGGGTGCGTTCCATGAAGTCGCGCACGCCCGGGTAGCGGCTGAAGTACAGCGCGATGTAATCCTGCGCCTCGCCGCGGGCGATGCCCAGCTGCCGCGCCAGTCCGAACGCGCTCATGCCGTACATCAGGCCGAAGTTGATCGCCTTGGCGGCGCGGCGCTCGTTGCCGGTCACTTCGTCCAGCTTGCGGCCGAACACTTCGGCGGCCGTGGCCTTGTGGATGTCGACGCCGGATTCGAACGCGCGCAACAAACCTGCGTCTTCGGACAGGTGCGCCATGATCCGCAATTCGATCTGCGAATAGTCGCAAGCCACCAGCTTGCGCCCCGGCGGTGCGACGAAGGCGCGGCGGATGCGGCGGCCGTCCTCGGTGCGGATCGGGATGTTCTGCAGGTTGGGTTCGGAAGACGCCAGCCGCCCGGTCGCGGCGCCGGCCTGGTGATAGCTGGTGTGCACGCGGCCGGTATCGGGGTTCACCGTCTGCGCGAGCTTGTCGGTATAGGTGCTGCGCAGTTTGGCCAGGCCGCGGTATTCCAGGATGATCCGCGGCAGTTCGTGCTGGTCGGCGATCGCTTCCAGCGCTTCTTCGTTGGTCGAAGGCTGTCCGGACGGCGTCTTCACCAGCACCGGCAGCTTCAGTTCCTCGAACAGCAATGCGCACAGCTGCTTGGGCGAATCGAGATTGAAGGTGCGGCCGGCCAGTTCGGTGGCTTTCTGTTGCGCGGCGAGCATGCGCTTGCTCAGGTCGGCGCTCTGGCGGCGCAGTTCGTCGGCGTCGATCATCACGCCGTTGGCTTCGATCCGCTCCAGCACCGGCACCAGCGGCATTTCGATGTCGCGGTAGACGAAGGAGAGCCCGGCCTCGGCGGCCAGCTTCGGCGCCAGTACGCGGTGCAGGCGCAGGGTGACGTCGGCGTCTTCCGCGGCGTAGCGCGTGGCATCGTCGATGGCGACCGCCGAGAACGGGATCGCCTTGCTGCCCTTGCCGGCGACCTGTTCGTACTTGATCGTCTCGTAGCCCAGGTAGCGCTGCGCCAGCGAATCCATGTCGTGGCGGCTGCTGCCCGAATTGAGCACGAAGCTTTCGAGCATGGTGTCGTCGGCGTAGCCCTTCACCTCGATGCCGTGCCTGCGCAGCACGTGCAGGTCGTACTTGCCGTGCTGGCCCAGCTTCTTCCTGCCGGCATCGGCGAACAGCGGCGCCAGTGCGGCCAGCGTCTGCGCGCGGTCTAGTTGTTCGGGCGCGCCGGGATAATGGTGCGCCAGCGGCAGATAGGCGGCCTTGCCCGGTTCGACCGAGAAGCTCAGGCCGACCAGGTTGGCCTGCATCGGATCGAGGCTGTCGGTCTCGCTGTCGAAGGCGAATTCGTCGGCGGCCTGCAAGCGCTCGATCCAGGCGCGCAACTGCGACGGCAGCAGGATCGTTTCGTACTCGCCCGGCGCCGACAGCGCCGGATCGACGGCCGCAACCGGCGCCGGCGCGCTGACGAATCCGGTGCCGCGCGCGCGGCCGGGCTCTTTCTCGGGCACGCCGCCGGCAGCGGCGGCGCCGTCGAGTTCCTTCAGCGCCTGGTTGAAGCCGTAGCGCGCGTACAGGTTGCGCAGCGTGTCCACGTCGCGGTCGCGCAGCAGCAACGTGTCGGGGCCGCCGCCGAGTTCGACGTCGGTCTTGATCGTCACCAGCTCGCGGTTCAGCGGCAGCCGGTCCACCGCGGCGCGCAGGTTGTCGCCGATCTTGCCCTTGATGTCGTAGGCGTGCGCGATCACGCCGTCCAGCGTGCCGTATTCGGCCAGCCATTTGGCTGCGGTTTTAGGGCCGCATTTCTCCACGCCCGGCACGTTGTCGATCGCGTCGCCCATCAGCGCCAGCATGTCCACGATCTGCTCGGGACGCACGCCGAACTTGTCGACTACGGTCGCTTCGGAATCCAGCCGGCTGCCGCTCATCGTGTTGACCAACGCGATGCCGGGCCGCACCAGCTGCGCGAAATCCTTGTCGCCGGTGGAGATGGTGATCTCGATGCCTTGCGCCGCGCCCTGCAGCGCCAGCGTGCCGATCACGTCGTCGGCTTCGACGCCGTCCACGCGCAGGATCGGAAAGCCCAGCGCCTGCACGATCTCGCACATCGGCATCACCTGCGCGCGCAGGTCGTCGGGCATCGGCGGCCGGTTGGCCTTGTACTCGGCGTAGAGGTCGTCGCGGAAGGTCTTGCCGGGCGCGTCGACGACGAAGGCGGCGAAATCCGGCTTTTCCTTCAACGTCGCGCGCAGCATGTTGACCACGCCGAACAGCGCGCCGGTCGGCTCGCCGGCCGCGTTGCTCAGCGGCGGCAGGGCGTGGAAGGCGCGGTAGAGGTAGCTGGAACCGTCGATCAGTACGAGTCGCTTCATACCGCGATTCTACCTGCCTGGGGCGGCCTGTCCGGCGTCGCCCGGTGATGGACCTTTCCACGCCGCGCACACCCTGGCTGGGCAATAATGGCCGCCGACGAAGCAGGGAACCCCCGCCATGAACGCATCCACTCTCCTCCGCGCCGGTGCGCTGTCGGCCGCCCTGCTGCTCGGCGCCTGCGCCACCTTCGCCGGCGGCGACGCCAGCGTGCCGATACCCGCCGATGCGCAGCGCAGCATGCATACCGAGCCCAATGGCGACGTGATCGAGGAATACCGCGTCGCCGGCCGCCTGCATACGGTCAAAGTGACGCCCGCGCGCGGCCCCACCTACTACCTGACCGATGCGGACGGCGACGGCCAGATAGACAACAACAAGCAGGACGGCATCTCGCCGGTGTACTTCAAACTCTTCAGTTTCTGACCATGACCGATATCGAGATCCGGCCGTTGGCCGATGCGGCCGCGCTGCGCGGCGCCTGGCCCGTGGCGCAGCAGTTGCGTCCGCACCTGAACGAGGAAGGCTTCGTCGCGCAGGCCTTGCGCCAGTTCGGCGAGGGCTTCCGCGCCACGGCGCTGTACGACGCAGGCATCGCCCGCGCCTACGCCGGTTGGCGCGTGCACGAGAACCTCGTGTACGGCAAGCATATGTACGTGGACGATCTGGTCACCGACCAGACCGTGCGCAGCCGTGGTTATGGCAAGCAGCTGCTCGATTGGCTGAAGGACGAAGCGCGGCGCCAGGGCTGCGCGAAATTGCAGCTGGATTCGGGCACGCACCGCAAGGACGCGCATGCCTTCTATTTGCGCGAAGGGCTGCGGATCGAGGCGTTCCACTTCGGCATACCGCTTTAGCCGGGCCGGAGGGCCGATACGCGCGCAAACGCGAATTGGCTCCTTCCGGCATGGCCGAGGCATTGGCTATCCTTAATGCGCGGCGGACACGCGGAGAACGGCATGCTTGCGATTGCGGCACGAAACGCGACCTTACTGGTTGGCTTGCTGTTCGCCCCCGCGGCCATCGCCGCGGAAATGTCGCTGCGCGAATCGGTCATGCATCCGCTGCCGCTGGCGGAAGTACCGGCAATGCGCGAAATCGCCGACCAGACTTATCTGGATGCGGCCAAGCCCGATCACGCCTACGACCTGTATCTGCCCGACAGCAAGGCGCCGCGTCCACTGGTATTGATGATCCACGGCGGTGCGCCCGCCGTATCCGGGCTGCGCAAATCGCCACTATTTCGCAGCTGGGCGCTGCAGATAGCGTCACGCAGCGGCGCCGCGGTGGCCGTGATCGGATGGGACGGCGACAAGCGCCTCACCGGCCAGATCGATACCGCCTACGCGCACATCAAGTCGCGCGCCGGCGAATACGGCATCGATGCCGCGCGGCCCTGCATCCTGACTTTCTCCGCCGGCGTGGCGGCGGTGGTGCCGCATGCGCTGCGCAGCGCGACGATCGCGCCGCGTTGCATCGTCGGCCTATATGGCGATTGGCAGCCGGCGATGAAGGCGTTGCCCGACGTTAAAAATGTGCGCGGGCTGCCGATCCTAGTCGTGCGCGCCGGTCGCGACGAGATCGTTCCGGACACCAGCGCGCCGGCTTTCGTCGCGGCCGCGCAGGCCGCAGGCGCCGATGTGGAGGTGCTACGGCATCCGCAGGGGCTGCACGTGTTCGAGATACGCAATCCCGGTGCGGATACGACTCGGATACTCGAGGCCACGCTCGATTTCCTGCGCGTCAACACACGAGCGCGCGGGCGGCCTGAACCCCGCAAAAACAACGGATGACATAGCAAGACCCGGATATCGACGCGCGCCACGCGTCGCTACATTGCCTGCACACCTTCCTAGCAACAGGAGCAGGCCATGAACACGATCTACCGCACCCAACTCGCTGTCGCCACCCAGAACGATCCGCGCTGGGCATCCGTCGTCTCGCGCGACGCTCAGGCCGACGGCAGCTTCTATTACTCTGTCGCAAGCTCCGGCGTGTATTGCCGGCCTTCCTGCGCTGCCCGTCTGGCTCGACCGGAAAACGTGCGTTTCCACACCAACACGCAAGCCGCGGAACAGGCCGGTTTTCGCGCCTGCAAACGCTGCAAGCCCGATCGCTACGCAGCGGACGCGGAACAAGCACCGCAAACGCCGCAGAAGATCGCTTTTTCGATCGGCGTAAGCGCTATCGGCCGTGTGTTGGTCGCACGCAGCGAACGCGGCGTTTGCGCGATCCTTCTGGGCGACGACGACAACGCACTGGCCAGCCAACTGCAGCAACGCTTCGCAAACAGCGAATTGACCCGCGACGACGTCAGCTTGCAACTGGTGCTCGCTCAGGTCGCCGGTTTCGTCGACCAACCGCAGGGCGATCTCGATGTGCCGCTGGATGCGCACGGCAGCGACTTCCAGCAGCGCGTATGGCAGGCCTTGCGCAGCATTCCGGCGGGCGCCACGGCGAGCTACACGGACATCGCGCAACGCATCGGATCGCCGCACGCGGTGCGTGCCGTGGCCGCGGCTTGCGCAGCGAATCCGCTGGCTGTGGTCATCCCCTGCCATCGCGTGATCAAGCGCGACGGCAGCCTGTCGGGCTTTCGCTGGGGCGTGGAGCGCAAGCGCGCGCTGCTGGCACGCGAAGCGCAGGCATGAATGCGAACGCTGTCGTAACTCCCGGCGCGCGCCGCGATATCGCGGCGCGCGTTCGGGGCATGGATTGGGATCGTGTCGGCACCGATCTCGACGCGCAGGGCAACGCACTGCTGCCGCAGCTTCTCACGCCCGAGGAATGCACGGCGCTGGCCGGACTGTACGGCCAGGACGAACGCTTCCGCAGCCGCGTGGTGATGGCCCGGCACGGTTTCGGCCGCGGCGAATACCGGTACTTCGCTTATCCATTGCCGGAATCGATCGCGGCGCTGCGGACCCGTCTTTATCCGCTACTGGCTCCGATCGCCAACCGCTGGAACCGGACGATGGGCATCGATGCGCGTTATCCGGACCGGCACGATGAATTCATCGCGCGCTGCCACGACGCCGGCCAGACGCGGCCCACGCCCTTGCTGCTGCAGTACGGGATGGACGACTACAACTGCTTGCATCAGGACCTGTACGGCGAACACGTATTTCCGCTGCAGGTCGCGATACTGCTGTCGCAACCGGGCGAGGACTTCAGCGGCGGCGAATTCGTGCTGACCGAACAGCGTCCGCGCATGCAGTCGCGCGTGGACGTGGTGCCGCTGCGGCGGGGCGACGGCGTCGTCTTCGCCGTTCACCAGCGCCCGGTACGCGGCGCGCGCGGTGCGTACCGCGTCAACATGCGGCATGGCGTGAGCCGCGTGCGCGCGGGCCATCGGCACACCTTGGGCGTGATATTCCACGATGCGGCCTGAGTTCCGCGCATCGATCTGGAACGGCTTTCACATCCTTTAGCGCCGCGGTTGGCCACACTGCGCCGGTCCCACCGATGCGGGCGCCCCATGTTCGGACGCGAACGCCGCCGCCAGACCGAAAACCGCGATGCCGCCGCGCTGCGCGCCGGCCTCACGCCGCAACAGCTCTCGGCCCTGGAAACGCTCGAGCAGTTCCAGTGGACCTTGCGCTTCGTGCGCCGGCCGATGTTCATGGAACCCATCCCCGTGGTCGTGGACCGCACCGGCAAGCGGCATGCCGTGCTCAGGGCGGACGGCACGCTGGACGAGAGCCCGGATTTCAAGGTCCGCGATTAGCCCGCGCGGAGTTCGGCGCTCAAGCGCCGACGAACGCCCGCACGATCTCGTCGGCGCCGCGCCGCGACCAGGTTTCGTTGATCGCGATCTCCACCCGGGCCTCGCGCGGCTCGCGCATATGGATGTCGGCTTGGCGCAGGCGATCGACCAGTCCTGCGCTCCGCTCCGGCGCGATCTGCAAGAACTGGATGTTGCTGCCGTGCTCCACCGGCTGCACCGTAAACCCGCCGGCCGCCGCCAACCCCGCGAACACGCTCTCGGCATTGCGCCTGGCCGCGATAAAACGCGTTTCGAACCCCTCCAAGGCATGCAGCGCCGGCAATGCCGCGGGCCAGCCCTGATAGATCGTAGAGCCGAAGATATGGCGCAGATCGCGGATCTTGGCGATCGTTTCCTTGTCGCCGGCGAGCACCGCGCCGAACGGCGCGCCCAGGTATTTGTACAGCGACACGTAAACCGTATCGAACAAGGCGCTATACGCCTTGACGTCGAAGCCGGGCGTGCCATAGGCCAGCAGCAGGCGCGCGCCGTCCAGATGCATGCCGATCTTCTTGGACCGCGCCAGCTGCGAGATCGCCCGCGCGGTCTCGAACGGCACCATCGCACCGTCGGCGCGGCGCACCGGGCTTTCCAGCGAAATCGCGCCGACGCGCAGCGGATACGGGCCATTCTCGGCCTCGTCGATGGCCGCCTTCACTTCTTCCAGCGTCGGCGCGGCGCGGCCTTTGGCCAGCGGCACCAGGTGCAGGCCGTTGAGCGTGGACGCGGCGTTGCTCTCGTCCAGATATAGATGGCTGTCGTGTTGCACCAGCGCATGCCGGTTCTCGCCGCAGAGCACGCGCACGGCCAGGTTGTTGGCCAACGTGCCGGTGGGCAGGAAGGCGGCGTCCTGTTTGCCCAACAAGGCCGCGAAACGCGCTTCAAGTGTGTGCACCGCGCCTTCGGCCAGGTAGCTGTCGCGTACATCCGGTGTGGCATCCACCAATTGCTGCAGATGGCGCACCCAGTCCTGCGCCTTCTGCGGCACCGCGTCACCCATCAGCATCACGCTGCGCTCGGTGAGCGCCGGCCGCGGCCGAGCCGCAGCGGGCGCGGCTTGCGCTGCAGCGGCGAGCGCATCGAAGTTCAACATCATCAGGCCGGCCGGCAGCGTGGCGGCGAGCAGGCGGCGGCGCGACGGGTCGGTGCAGCGGGCTTCGAAGGTCATGGCGGTGCGCTCGGTTCCGGATCGGAAGACGTTGAGGCCCTACTGTGCCAGTCGCCAGTGTCGGTCGTCATCCCGGCGTAGGTTGGGGTGAAACCCCCACATCGCCCTTCTGTAAAACACCGTTGAGTTCAGATCACGGACTTTCCTAGCAGCATCCACATGCGGCATCACGATGGGTATCGCTGCGCTCAACCTATACTGCCTCGCTACGGGTTGTGATCGCCTCCGTTACCAATCATAGAGGAAAGCAGGAAGACTACTGTTCTCGATCGTTCTTACAGCTTTTCGGCAATCTGCGGTACTCCGCGCTAGCCCAATACACGCGTTGTTCAACCACGGTCACTCCTCCAACCACCCCTGCATTTATTGAGGCGATTAGCCCTCGACGGCATCCTTTGACCGACAAAATTCCATCTTTCCCGATGCCGTCGCTGAGTATCAAATACTTCTCTTTTTGAAGGTTGGCCCGGTGTTCTGAAGCTATCTCGCCGGTAGTCAAATTAGACTCACATTCCGTAACGAGTACCCGTTGGACAGGCGACATGATTTTCTTCGGTTTCGAAGATGCGGTATTGCAGAAGCCAACTTCATATAAATTCGCGTACTCGCCCTCAATAACGCCTACTGCAACCGCGCTTTTCTGGGCGTCTAAATAATCTAGTATCGCAAGCGCTGCGATTGTCGCGATGAATAGTGCGGCGGCGAGCGAGAGAATTATTCTAATCATCTACCACTCAAAATTGTAGTCAAAACCAGATACCGTCAAATCGCCTCTAGCGCCCACGCCTACGCCACCAAAAACCGTTTTGCTGCCTGAAGGATAACTAACGCTCGTTCCACCACCAACTCCATAGTAGCCGGATATAGTCGACCCTGCGCCTCGTAGCGTTTCATTGATGTCCTCTTCAGTCTGCAACTTATTGCTTTCCGTCTCGCAAACGTATCCGACATTTATACTTGCAGAAGGAGATTTAAATGGATTCTTACCGGACGGAATCAAGTTTTTTGAAAGGGATATCCCAAGGAAGCTCTTGCCATACTTCGTAAGGGAGTATGTCCCTGAGAAATGGAGGTAACTTACGCTTATGTTTATAAAGTCTGGCGAACCGTAAAAACGCGCCACTGCCGTTGCTTCAGACGCCCTCGCCTGATTCACCATTCCTTGCGCATTGCGCGGATCGAACAACCCAAACGGATCAATGCCGATGATTGGATTGCTATCCACGTAGGCATACGTATTCATGCCACCAGCAAGCCCGATCGGGTCACTCTGCAAATACCGCCCCAGCCGCGTATCGTAGTCCCGGAATCCGTTGTACCAATTCCCCGTCTCGGCATCGTAGTGCTGCCCTGGGAAGCCCAGGTTGAGGCCACCAATGCTGTCCTGCGTCACCGTTCTGTCGAAGGCGTAGTTGCTTGCCCGCCAGACCACGCTCTTGGCGCTGTTGGTGGCGATCTCCGGCCGCCCGAGTTGATCGTTATGCAAGTAATACAGTTGGCTGCCGCGAACCAAGGCGATCGGCTCGCTGCCCAGGCGCAGATAATGAGTCCAGCCCAGGCCATTCCAGTCATACTCCATGACTAGCGAGCCATCCGGACTGTAGCCGTATCCATTCGCCTTAGGCGCACCTTGGGTCTTGTACGTGCGCTGGCCTAGCGCATTCACCCAATAAGTCGTCGTCACGCCGCCGCGAGTGGCCTGGGTCAAGCGGTTGAACGGGTTGTAGACGTATGACGCATCGCCTGCAACGGTGATGTTGCCGTTGTCGTCGACCGAGATGAGTTTCGCCCGTGGCCCTGTGATCCCGTTCAACTGGTTGCTATCGAGGGGAACTCCATACGTGTCAGTGGCGCCGCCCCAGGTATGACTGCTGCGATTGCCATTTGCGTCGTATTGGAAGCTTTGCGTCGCATTGGTCGCCGAAACCGACGTCAGCCGCGATAGCTGATCGTAGTTGAAGGTCTGAGTCAGGCTGGCGTTGATCGCGTTCGTGATGGCCTTGATGTTGTCGTTGGCGTCGTAACCGAACGTCAGGCTTTGGATCGGCGTGGCGCCGTTGAGCGTGCTGATGCCTTTGATGCGGCCATCGGTGTCGGCGTTGTAGTTGCGCTGAAGGCCATTGCCGTAGGTCAACCCGGTCACCGGACCGAAGGGTCGATAAGTCAGATTGCTGACCACCGTTTTTGTGGATCCGCCGAAGGTCGTCGTCATCTTGTCCAGCCGGCCGTAAGCGTAGCTGTAGCCGACGCTGACGCTGTTGGGGTAAGCGACACTGGTCACCCGGCCCAGGCCGTCGTAGGTGAAGGTTTGGTCCCAGCCAACGCTGCTGCCGACGGCCTGTTTCTGCGAGGCCAACCAGCCATGCGGGGTATAGGCGTAATCCAGGGTGCCCTTCGGATCCACCACCCGGCACAGCAGGCCCAAGCCGTAGCTGCAGGTATCGTAGACGAAGCTGTGGACCAGACCGCCGGCGGTGATGGTGGTAGGTCGGCCCAGGGCATCGTAGCCGTACGTGGTTTGCGCGCCATCGGCGCGAGTCATCGAGGTGCGTTGACCGTCGGCGTTGTAGGCAAACGTCGTGATGCCGGTGTCCGGACTGATCTGCGACCACAGCTGGCCCAAGCCGTCGTAGCTGTAAGTGGTGACGCTGCCCTTCGGGTCGGCAACCGTCTTCACGTTGCCTAGCGCGTCGTAGCTCATGAACGTGTTGCCGGTCTTCGCATCGATGATGCGGACGACGCGGCGATGCCGGTCATGGGCATACGTCGTTTCATAGTTCAACGAATCGGTGACCTTCACCAGATCGCCGTTCTGGTTGTATTGGTAGCGAATGTTCTGGCCGTTGTTGCCGCGCCTGGCCTTGACGAAGCCGCCTTCGTCGTAGTCGATGAAAGTACTGGTCAGAATGACTTCCTCGCGCGGCGGCGCGGTCGGACCGGGGTCCGGTGGATCGGGAATGCAGTCCGGATATGGATAGCAAATGTTCGGGTGCATCGTGCCATCGTCCACCGCCACAGCGTTGGTGTCGGTGGCCTGCCCCGAGGATTCGGGCGTGTACTCGACGCCTGTTTCGATCTTGGTGATCTGGCTGGCCAAATTGTAGGTGAAGCGCTGGAAGCCGATCGGCGGCGGCGGCGGTGCGTTTACGCCGACGGCTACATTGGTGGTATTCGGGCCGATCCAGGCAACGCCTTCGCGCAGCATCCGCCACTGAAAATTATGCATGCCAACTGTTGCTGGTGCGGTGACGTTGAAATTGAAAGTCGCCGTCACGCCCGGCGCTATCGTCGATGGAAGCGCAGCGCGCGTCGTGCCCCACGTAGCGACATTATTGACGGAGCCGAGTTTGTAGTTATTGGCTGTTGTCCATGTGGTCGTACCGGTGTTCTTCATGGTGACAGTAACCGGATACGTTTTACCCGTGGTCATGGAAGCAGGCACGGACTGGCTGACGAATGTCGCGCCATCCGTCGGCGCGGCTTGAACCGCAATCTGCACGTTGGGCGTGAATACCCCGAACCAAGCTACGCCGTCGCGCACCATTCGCCATTGGAAATTGTAAGCGCCGGCTGTGCTGGGCGCGGTGACGTTGAAGCTGAAAGTCGCGGTCTGTTGCGGTGCAATCGATGTCGTCAACTCATCGCGATGAAGACCCCATGTCGTGTTGTCGAGAGGATTGGCCGAACCAAGCTTGTAATTGTTGGCCGTGGTCCAGGTCGCGGTGCCGGTGTTGGTCATCCTGATGGTGACAGGATATGTCTGCCCAGCCACCATCGTTGCCGGAACCGTCTGATCAACGAAGCTTGCAGCATTGGCGGGCGGCGTCGGCGGGTCGGGATCCAACTCGCAATCGGGCTGCGGGTGGCAGGACATTGGACCCATTTCACCGGTTCCCGAAATATCGCCTCCAGCGGTCAAACCATCGAAGCCGCCCACAAACCCGACCGACGAGCTGGCACCGGTCAGGGTCTGCATCGAAGCCAGCACCGATTCCGGTTCAACTCTGAATATGTTGATCAGCCGATCGTAGTTGTCGTACTCGTAGTTGGTGACGACGTCGTCTGGTGCCTTTCTCGTCTGCAAGCGGCCGCGGTTGTCGTAGGTATTGGTCGTTGTCTGCCAGGCGCCATTGACATAGAGCTTCTCGGTCAGCACTTGGCCGCGGGCGTTGTACGTGTAGTAAACGCTGCCGCTGTTGGGATTGGTGATCTGACCGGGTTGACCGAGCTCGTTATAGCCAGCGTAAACCGTCTTTATCGTCTTGGCGTCGATAACCTGGCGCTGTTCCAGCAGATTACCGGCGGTGTCATAGGTGTAGACGATGGCATCGCCCGATCCCGCGATCGGGCCATCCACCGTCATGGTGGCTACCATCCCGCTTGGATGGAGCGTGTACGCGTAGGCCGTAGCCTGAACGCTGTTGGTAAGCCCCACGGACGTCATCAGGTTCTTGACCGAAACCGATTTCAACAGTCGTGCCCGGGCGTCGCCATCGGGATAGTAGTCGTAGCTAGTTTCGTTGACCGGTTGGCTTGTATTGCCAATGGTTTTGATCGAAAGCAAGCGGTTGTTCTGAGACGGATCCCAAACGAATTGGGTGATCTGCTGCTGACCGGTCTCGCCGGCCGGGCCTATACCAACGATTTTTTGCGTGATGTTTCCGTCGGCATTATAGGTGTAGTCGGTTTTTACGCCGTACGCATCGGTCTCATCGTCCGGGTTGCCGTTGACGTCGTACGTTGTATCGGTACCCCCAGCCAGACACGTCGGACTTGCGGGACGATCTACTGCAATAACACGTTTGCTGCCGCTGAAGTCGGCAGTCAAATAGCGGGTAGTCTGGCCTAGCGCATTGCGCACATCGGTATAGCCCGCGCCGTAGGTGAATGTGCTCTTTTCGACATTGTTTTCCAGCCCGGACCAGGCAGCTCGTCCGTCGGTGCCGTAAGCATAACGGGAATAGCGCACGCTATTGATCGAAATGCCTGTCAATCCGCCTGGTTGTGCGGAATCTTCGTAATGGTAAGTGCGGACACCTAGATTGTCCGGATAAATGACGCTAGCGAGATAGCCTGCTGCGTTATAGCTGTACGCATACGTCTTTGTATTCGGCGCAATGATGGATGCGACTTTGCTACCGCTCCATGTCAACTGGATCGCGCGACCCGAAGTATGGGTGACTGTCGACAATTGGTTACTGGCATTGTAGCCATAGGTAAGGCCGATGTTACGTTCATTCTTGATCGTGAGAGGGCGGCCATGCGCATCATAGGTCTGCTGCTCGCCGCCTTTGGTGGTCAACTTCCAGCCGGAACCGTTAGGAACGATGATGCGACCTCCGCCATCGCGCCAAAGACCACTCGTGTCTTTGGTGAACACCGTGGCGAAACCGTTGGTGCGATTGGCGAAGATTTTGGTCAAAGGCTGCCCGCTTGCCGCGCACGAAACAACCGTATCCAAGCGCCCATGGCATTGAGATCCGCCGTAGTCGAAACTCAGCGTGTATTCGAGGGTGGACGACCACTTTTTGCCGAATATGCCTAGGCGATCCAGCGATTTGTCGTAGAACCTGTTGACGACCAATGGCATGGCATCCGGCGGGACAAGAAAGTCCAGCTCGGTCAGAATCTTGTTGCCGGTTGCGATAACGACGGGCTTGGCTGTAGTTTCGCAAGGCTCCTTTACGTTCTGTACCTGTACGTTGCGCGACACCTGAGATGAAGATCTCGGGCCGCCGCTGCCATTACCGAAGTTGGAATCCCATATTTTCGGCTCTCTCCCGCTGTGGGAAAGAAATTCGTAGTCGCCGGAATCAAGCTCCTGCCAACATCTCCCTCCAGTGACCGTGCAATTACCTTCTGGGCCACTCGCCGAGCAATTGCCAGTACTCTCTTCGCATATAGTGCGCAGCGCATTAGCCGCGAGCGGCCATGTCATCGCCGGCAAACAGATCAGCGGAAACACAAGGTAACGAAGCCGCGCAACAAGCGCCGGCTGCCTAGCCGTAAAGTCCATTTACTTCCCCTGTCCCTAAGACTGTGCCGATAGTCGAGTGACGCCCCGGGCGGATATTCTAGTTTGGCTTGGTTTGCGTCAACTCCTGCTTGTGATAAGCCAGAACATATCCTGGCAAACCCATGATCTATAAGCGTTTCTGATATTGATGCGGACTACCTCACTGCATGCAGTAGTGCTCACGCAGGCTGCAGGTTGGCATACGCCAGCACCAGCCATTTGCTCCCCACCTCATCGAAATTCACCTGCACACGCGCATGCGCGCCATTGCCCTCGATGTCGGTGACGGTGCCGCTGCCGAACTTAGCGTGGGTGACGTTTTGCCCCAGCCGGATGCCGGGCGACGCGTCGACCACGGCGTGGCCGTAGTCGCGCGGCGGGCGCGGCGCGTACAGGGGGCGCGATACTTGCACGCGCGGACGCACTTCGTGCAGCAGCGACGGCGGGATCTCGCGCAGGAAGCGCGACGGCAGGCCGTACATGTCCTGACCGTGCAGGCGGCGCGCTTCGGCGTAGCTGAGGATCAGCTTCTGGCGCGCGCGGGTGATGCCGACGTAGGCCAGGCGGCGTTCTTCCTCCAAGCGTCCGCTCTCTTCGATCGAACGGTTGTTGGGGAACAGGCCCTCTTCCATGCCGGCGAGAAAAACGAGCGGGAATTCCAGGCCCTTGGCGCTGTGCAGCGTCATCAACTGGACGCCGTCCTCGCCGGCCTGGGTCTGGCCTTCGCCGGCTTCGAGCGCGGCATAGGCGAGGAAGGCGATCAGCTCGGACATGTCGGCGGCTTCTTCGTCGTCGTCGCGGCGGACGAAACGCGAGGCGACGGAGACGAGTTCGTCCAGGTTGTCGGTGCGCGAATCGAGCTGGCCTTTCGACTCGTTGGCGTAATGCATGCGCAGGCCCGATCGCAGCAGCACGTGGTCGATCTTGTCCTGCAGGCTGAGGTCGTGCACTTCGCCGGACAAGGTATCGATCAAGGCATGAAACGTCGCCAGCGCATTGCGCGCGCGCCCCGCCAGCACGTTCTCGCGAACGACGCGCAGCGCGGCTTCCCATAGCGAGACGCTGTCGGCGCGGGCGCGGCGGCGCACTTCGTCGAGGGTGCGTTCGCCGATGCCGCGGGTGGGCGTGTTGACGGCGCGCTCGAAGGCCGCGTCGTCGGCGCGGTTGGCGATCAGGCGCAGGTAGGCCAGCGTGTCCTTGATTTCGGCGCGCTCGAAGAAGCGCACGCCGCCGTAGACGCGGTACGGGATCTGTTCCGCGAGCAGGTTCTCTTCGAACGCGCGCGACTGCGCGTTGCTGCGGTAGAGGATGGCGCAATCGCCGTAGCTGCCGCCGTCGCGGACCCACTGGCCGATGCGTTCGATCACGAAACGCGCTTCGTCGACTTCGTTGTAGGCGGCGTACAGGTCGACCGGATCGCCCTCGCCGCTATCGGTCCACAACTGCTTGCCCAGGCGCGCCGGGTTGTGCGCGATCACCGCGTTGGCGGCGTTGAGGATGTTGGCGCTGGAGCGGTAGTTCTGCTCCAGCCGGAAAGTCTGCGCGTCCGGATAGTCCTGCAGGAATTTCTGCACGTTCTCCACTTTCGCGCCGCGCCAGCCGTAGATGGCCTGGTCGTCGTCGCCGACCACGAACACGTGGCCCGTGTCGCCGGCGAGCACGCGCACGAACGCGTACTGGATGCTGTTGGTGTCCTGGAACTCGTCGATCAGCAATTCGCCGAAGCGTTGCCGGTAGTGCGCGAGCAGCGCCGGATTGTCGCGCAGCAGTTCGTGCGCGCGCAGCAGCAGTTCGGCGAAATCGACCAGGCCGGCGCGGTCGCAGCGTTCCTGGTACAGCGCGTAGCTGCGCAGCATGACGCCGGCCCATTCGTCGCCGCCTTCGGCCTGGATGTGCTGCGGGCGGCGGCCTTCGTCCTTCTGCGCGTTGATCCACCAGGCGATCTGGCGCGGCGGGAAGCGCGCCTCGTCCAATTCCAATTGCTGCACTACGCGCTTGACCAACCGCAGCTGGTCGTCGCTGTCGAGCACCTGGAAGCCTTCGGGCAATTTCGCGTCCTGCCAGTGCAGGCGCAGCAGGCGATGCGCCAGGCCGTGGAAAGTGCCGATCCACAAACCGCGGCTGCCATTGCGCAGCAGCGCATCGGCGCGCGCGCGCATCTCGCCGGCGGCCTTGTTGGTGAAGGTGACCGCGAAGATGCCGTGCGCGGGCACCCGGTGCACCTCGTTCAACCAGGCGATGCGGTGGGTCAGTACGCGGGTCTTGCCCGAACCGGCGCCGGCCAGGACCAGGTAATGGCCGGGCGGTGCGGTGACGGCCTCGCGTTGGGCGGGGTTGAGGCCGTCCAGCAAATAAGAAACATCCATGCCGGCATTTTACGTGAGCCGGCTTCACGGAACCTTAGCCGGGGTGCGGCATCCAATCCCGGGATGGATCTGCGTCCCCTCCTGCCCCTGCTGCTGCTCGCCAGCGCCGCCGCGCTCGCGCAGGATGCGGACGAGCGCGTGCTGCGGGCGGGCGATACGGCGCTGCGGGTGGAGGTGGTCGAGGTCCCCGACCGCGCGCGCGCCGAGCTGCTGCAGCGCTGGATCGCCGAAACCACCGCCGCGCCGCTGTCGGTGTTCGGCCGCTTCCCGCTGCGCGATGCGCAAGTGCGGATCAAGCAGATCGACAGCGACGACCGCAGCCCGGTGCCCTGGGGCCAGACTTTGCGCAGCGACGGCGTGGCGGTGCTGCTGTTCGTGCGCCGCGACGCGTCGCTGCAGCAATTGCGCGACGACTGGACCGCGGTGCACGAACTCTCGCACCTGTTCCACCCTTACCTGGGCGACCGCGGCCGCTGGCTGGCCGAAGGCTTGGCGAGCTATTACCAGAACGTGCTGCGCGCGCGGATCGGCGTGCTGGACGGGGACGAAGCGTGGCGACGGCTAGAAGGCGGCTTCCAGCGCGGCCGCAAGGCGCTCTCCGGCGTGCCGTTGGACGAATTGGGCCGGCGCCGCGGCGGCACGATGCGCGTGTACTGGGCCGGCGCGGCGTTCTGGCTGGAAGCGGATCTGGCTTTGCGCAAACAGCCGGGCCGTTCGTTGGATACGGTGCTGGCGGCGTATTCGGCGTGCTGTCTGGGCGACGGCACGGCGTTGGTCGAGCCTGAAGCATTCATGGCGGAATTGGACCGGATCGCGGGTGGCGATATTTTCGCCAGCCGGTATCGGAGGTATGCGGCTGCGAAGGAATTTCCCTTGCTCGATGCGGCTTATCGCGAGCTGGGGATTGGGGCCGCGGATGGACGGCTGGTTTTCTCGCGCGGCGACGCAGGCTCGCGTTTGCGCGAGGCGGTCATGACGGGGCGTGGACGCGGTGCGGATGTGAGCGCAGCACGGTGAGCTATGTTTTCAAGCCGTCATTCCCGCGAAGGCGGGAATCCAGTGACTCGCTTTAGCCCTCTCCCGCTTGCGGGAGAGGGTTGGGTGAGGGCGCACGGTATGGCAGGTAGTGCCGTCGTTATCTGGTGGCAGCGTTAAAGTCACTGGATTCCCGCCTTCGCGGGAATGACGGCTCAAAAGCAACGGCGGCCCATCTAAGAGCTCGCAGCTAAAGCCGCTCTTACTAAGAGCCGACTTAGTGTGCGTGGGCCTGCTCGCGCTTGCTAGAAGTGCCGGTCATCAACTTGTCGGTGTAGGCGATGCCGATCGCCGACAGGATGAAGACGCAGTGGATGATGGTCTGCCACATCACGCCGACGCTGGTCGCGGTGGTGCAACGCAGCTTGGAGGCGGTGGCGGCGGCCGCCTCGCTCATCGCAGCGAATTCGGGCGAGGTGCAGACCGGCAGGCCCAGCGAGCCGGCTTCGATGAAGGTCTTGAGCAGGTGGATCGACGAGATGCCGATGATCGCCATCGCCAGCTTCACCTTCAGCACCGAAGCGTTGACGTGGCTGAGCCATTCGGGTTGGTCCGGATGGCCCTGCAGGCCCAGCCGCGACACGAAGGTCTCGTAGCCGCCGACGATCACCATCACCAGCAGGTTGGAGATCATCACCACGTCGATCAGGCCCAGCACGATCAGCATGATGCCCTGCTCGTCGAGACTGTTGGCGCCGTGAATCAGATGCCAGAGTTCCTTGACGAACAGGAACACGTACACGCCCTGCGCAACGATCAATCCCAGGTACAAGGGCAATTGCAGCCAGCGCGAGCTGAAGATGAGCGCGGGCAGCGGATTCAGGCGGGGCGAACGGACGTCGGTCATGCGGGCCGGAATAAGGACGAAGACAGCGCGCAGGGTAGCGGCCCGCGATGACGCTGCCAAGCGCAACACAGCATTGCGCGCAGCGCGGCGGGGTCCGCGCTACAGTCCCGGCACCCCACACGCGAAGGCGCGGATATGATCGAACTGCATTACTGGCCTACGCCCAACGGCCACAAGATCCCGATTTTCCTCGAGGAGGCCGGCCTGGAATACGTCATCAAGCCGGTCGACATCGGCAAGGGCGACCAGTTCCGGCCCGAATACCTGGCCATTTCGCCCAACAACAAGATGCCGGCGATGGTCGACACGGCGCCTGCGGACGGCGGCGCGCCGATCAGCGTGTTCGAGTCCGGCGCGATCCTGGTCTACCTGGCCGACAAGACCGGCCGCTTCCTGCCGCAGGATCTGCGCGGCCGCAACGCGGTGCTGGAATGGCTGTTCTGGCAGGTCGGCGGATTGGGACCCATGAACGGCCAGTACGGCCATTTCACCGTGTACGCGCCGGAGAAGATTCCCTACGCGATCGATCGTTACACCCAGGAAGCGCACCGGTTGCTGAGCGTGCTCGACAAACGGCTCGGGGGCCGCGAATTCGTCGCCGGCGAGTACAGCATCGCCGACATGGCCATCCACCCGTGGATCAACGCCTACAAGAAGGCGCCGCTGGATCTGGAACCGTACGCGGAAGTGCGGCGCTGGCACGCGGCGATCGACGCGCGTCCGGCGGTGCGGCGCGCGTACGCGCTGACCGAAAAGGTGAATCCGAATGCGGGCGCGCCGCTGACCGAGGAGGAGCGCAAGCACCTGTTCGGGCAGGGCCCGAGGTAATCGCCGCTTTGTAGAGCGGGCTTGCCCCACTGCTCACGCTCTTCGCTAGGTGCGGCTTTTTTGTGGGAGCGGCTTTTGTGGGAGCGGCTTTAGCCGCGAGCTCTGAGTCGCTTCATCGCGGCTCGAAAAGCTCGCGGCTGAAGCGGCTCCCACGAAAAGCGCCGTGCCATGTTGGATCAACCGCGACGGCGAGTTCGCGCCCTCACCCAACCCTCTCCCGCTTCGCAGGAGAGGGCTTTGAGCGCAGCGCTCAGGGCGCCGGCATCTTCAACGCGTATTCCTTCGGCGGCTCGGCGCCGAGCAGGTTGCGCACGAAGTAATCCCAGCGCCGGCGCGTCATGTACAGCGAGTCTTCGCCGTAGCCGTGGCGCGCGTTCGGGAACAGGATCAGATCGAAGTCCTTGTTGGCCTTGACCAGGGCATCGACCACCAGCCAGGTGTTGTACGGCGGCACGTTGTCGTCCATGTTGCCGTGCGCCAGCAGCAGCTTGCCTTTCAGGTCCTTGGCGTATTTCTGGTTGGCGTGCGCGTCGTAGTTGTCGGTGCCGTCCTTGTTCTTGACCAGCAGGCCCTGCCACTTCTCGGCCCAGTCGTCCTCGTACATGCGGTTGTCGTGGTTGCCGCTTTCGGCGATGCCGACCTTGAAGAAATCCGGGTACTTGAACATCGCCGTCGCGGTGGCGTTGCCGCCGCCGGAATGGCCCCAGATGCCGGCGCGCGACAGGTCGATCCACGGATGGCGCTGCGCCAGCTGCTTCATGCCCGCCACCTGGTCGGGCAGCGTGTTGTCGATGATGTTGGCGAAGTAGGCGTCGTGGAACGCCTTGGAGCGGTACGGCGTGCCCATGCCGTCGATGGCGACGACGATGAAGCCCAGTTCGGCCAGCGCCTGATGGTCGCCGCGCGCCGGCGAGAAGCCGCGGCGGCCCACCGAACCGACCTGCGGGCCGGGATACACGTAGTTGATGATCGGATACTTCTTCGACGGATCGAAGTCGGACGGCTTGAACATCAAACCGTACAGATCGGTCTTGCCGTCGCGCGCCTTGACCGTGAAATCTTCCGGCGGCGCCCAACCGGCCGCCTTCAGGCGCGCGATGTCGGCGCGTGCGATTTCCTTCACCACTTTGCCGTCGGCGCTGTCGCGCAACACCGACGCCGGCGGCGCGGCCGTGGTCGAATAGGTGTCGACGAAATAGCGGCCGTCTTCGGACATCTTGATGCGGTGCTCGGCGTTCTCCGGGGTCAGCAGGGTCAGGTCCTTGCCGTCGATGCCGACCTTGTAGAAGTGCTTGAAATAAGGATCGCGGCCGGCTTCCCGGCCGGTGCCGGTGAACCAGATCGCGCCGGCCTTCTCGTCCACGCGCATCACTTCGGCGACGTTCCAGTCGCCCTGCGTGATCGCATGCTTCAGCTTGCCGGTGGACAGGTCGTACAGATACAGATGGCCCCAGTTGCTGCGCTGGCTCCACCACAGCACCGCATTGCTTTCGGGCAGGTAGCGCCAGTTGATCGCGTCGATGCCGCTCTCGAACCAGGTCTTCGCTTTCTCGTTGAACACGTCGCGCACCGCGCCGGTAGCGGCGTCGGCGACGCGCAGCCAGGCCTGCTTGTGGTCGCGCGAGCTCGAAGCGAACGCCAGGGTCTTGCCGTCCGGCGCCCACTGCACGTCTTCCCAGCCGCCGAAGCAGCTGACGTCGTCGCACTGGGTGGAGCGGTGCTGGTCGGGCGGCATCTTCAGGCGCACGACCTTGGCGGCGTCGACGTCGATGATCACGCGCTCGATCATCGTGATGTCCTTGTCGCCCACCAGCGGATATTTCCAGGTTTCGACTTTGGGATGGCCGAGGTTGGTGCCGACCAGGGTCATTTCGCCGGTCTTGCGCTGGTCCTGCTGGAAGGTGGCGATCTGCTTGGAATCGGGCGACCAGACCAGGATCGCGCGGTCGCTGTGCGTCCAGCCGGCGTTGTCGGTGGCGTAGCCGTAATCCTTCACGCCGTCGCGGGTGAGTTGGGTTTCCTTGCCGCCGGCGACGTCGCGCACCCACAGGTTCCAGTCGCGGATGAAGGCTTCGCGCTTCTTGTCCGGCGAGCGCACGCCCGGGCCGTCGTTCTTGGCGTCGCCGGATTTCTCCTTACCGTCCTTGGCGACGCAGGTGCCACGGCCTTTCAGGTCGCACAGGTAACTGCCGCTGCGCAGGGAGATGTCGTAACGGCCGTCGGCGGCGATCTCGTAACCGGTGACCGGCAGTTTTTCGGCCTTCACCGGCTTACCGGTGGCTTTGCCCAAGGCCTTGGCCAGCTTGGCCTGGTCGAAGGCCGGCGCGATATTGCCGGTGGCCACATCCATTTGCAGGAAGCGGTCGCCCTTGGCGTCGTGGTCGCGATACCAGAGCTTGCCGTTGTCGAGCCAGTTCGGATCCACAGCATGGTCGACCAGCGGCGCGGTGTTGTACGCGAGCTTGCGCTCGGCGCGGGCGTAATCGTCTTTGGTCAAGGCTTTGGTCTGCGCGACGGCGACCGTCGCGAACAAGGCCAAGGCCAATGCGCCGAGCAGGCGCGGTCGGATACCCACTGTCGTCGAAACCATGCTGTCCCCTACGAGTCGAAGCCGGCGGCCACCCGGGCTGCCGCAAGAGTCCGCATGCTAACCCGACGTTCCGGCGGGCGCCCCTGCCGGATGTCCCGTCCGCGCTCAGGTCACCCGCGCCAGCATCCTTCGCGAGCCGATCAGCCGCGCCCAACGCGTGCCCAGGTCGGTGCAGCAGACATAGGCCGCTTCGCCGGCGATCCGCCACAGCGTGCCCGGCGACCAGCGCAGGCGGGTTTCCGCTGCGCACAATTCCCAGTCGAAACCGAGCTGGCGCGCGAACAGCGCGCAGCGGGCCAGGTGATAGCGGCTGCTGAGCAGGGTGACGCGGCCCATGCCGGCTTGCGGCGCCTGCGCCAGCATCTGGCGAGCGTTGCGCAGGTTCTGCAGCGTGTCGCGCGAGCCGGCTTCCAGTTGCAGCGGCGCATCGGCGGCGATGCCGCGCGCCCACAACGCGGCGCGGGCCACTTCCGCCTCGCTGGCCACGCCGGGCGGGCCGCCGCCCAGCAGCACCAGCGTGCGCGGTGAGCGTTCATGCCAAAGCCGGGCGGCGCGTTCCAGGCGGGCGTCGAAATCGCGGTCGATCCTGCCGCGCGGCGAATGCTTGCCGAACAGCAGCACGCATCGCGCGTGCTCGGGCGCGCAGGGCGCATTGCGCGCCACCCGCAGCACGTGCACGAAATAGGCGACGTACACCAGGCCGGCGCTGAACACGCAGGCGGCCGTGCTGACCGCCATCGCATGCAATACGTCGGGGTCGCTGAACAAGCGGAAGCGGTGGGCGGTTCGGCTGGACATTCGGCGGGCAAACTGGACCGAGGAGTTTAGTTTAGCGATGCGAAGAGACGGTTGTGCGACGCTCGCTATACTCCGCGGCCACGACCAACGGAGCCGCAAGTGCCGCCGATCCAGCCGCTGGCCATCCGCGCTTACACCGCCACCACCGCGCTCGGCCGCGGCCGCGATGCCCAAGCCGATGCGCTGCGCGAACGCCGCAGCGGCCTGCGCCGCAACGATTTCGGCAAGGACCCGCTGGACACCTGGATCGGCCGCGTCGACGGCCTGGAAGCGGCGGCGCTGCCCGCGGCGCAGGCGCCCTGGGACTGCCGCAACAACCGCCTGGCCTGGCTGGCGCTGCAGCAGGACGGCGTGATCGACGCCGTCGAAACGCTCAAGCGCCGCCATGGCGCCGACCGCATCGCCGTGGTGCTGGGCACATCGACCGCCAGCATCGGCGCAACCGAAGAAGCCTACGAACGGCTGGACGCGGAAAACCGCTTTCCCGCGGACCTGGCACGGCCGCGCGTGCACACGCCGCATTCGCTGGGCGGCTTCGTGCTGGAGGCGCTGCGACTCGACGGACCTTGCGTGACCGTGGCCACCGCCTGTTCTTCCAGCGCGAAAGTGTTCGCCCAGGCGTCGCGCCTGATCGATGCCGGCCTGGCCGATGCGGCGCTGGTCGGCGGCGTCGATACCTTGTGCGGCAGCGTGCTGTTCGGATTCAACTCGCTGGAATTGGTTTCCGCGCAGCCGTGCCGGCCGTTCGACGCCGCACGCAACGGCTTGTCGCTGGGCGAAGCCGGCGGCTTCGCGGTGCTGGAACGCGCGGCGGCCGGAGAATCCGGATTGCAGTTGCGTGGCTACGGCGAATCCAGCGATGCGCACCACATGTCGGCGCCGCATCCCGAGGGCCTGGGCGCGCAGCTGGCGATGCGCGACGCCTTGGCGCGCGCGGGCATCGATGCCGCGCAGGTCGGTTATCTGAACCTGCACGGCACCGCTACGCCGGCCAACGACACGATCGAAGCGCACGCGGTGGCCGCATTGTTTCCGTCGACATTGCATGCCAGTTCCACCAAGGGCTGGACCGGCCATACGCTGGGCGCGGCGGGCATCGTCGAATCGGTGTTCGCGCTGCTGGCGCTCGAGCGCGGCCTGCTGCCTGGCATCCTCAACAGCGGTGCGCCCGATCCGAACAACGGACCGCAGATCCGCTTCGGCAATGCCGAACGCGAGATCGATTACGCGATGAACAATTCGTTCGGCTTCGGCGGCAACAACTGTTCGCTGGTGTTCGGGCGCGCATGAAGACGACGAACCGGCGCTTCGTAGGAACGGCTTTAGCCGCGAGCTTTTGCGACACGGCGGCGACCTTGAAGAGCTCGCGGCTAAAGCCGCTCTTACGAAGGGCACTGCCCTGATGAGCATGCTTTCGGCTTCCATCGAAGGCATTGGCTTCTGGAGCAATGGCCTGCCCTCGTGGCAGGCCGCGCGCGATTTCGCGCGCGACGGGACGCTGCCCGAAGGCGCGCCGGCGCGCCCGTCGCCGCAACTGCTGCCGCCGAACGAGCGCCGCCGCGCGCCCGATACCGTCGCGGTGGCGCTGGACGTCGCGCTCGCCGCGTGCCAGGCCGCAGGCCGCGATCCGAAAACGCTGCCGTCGGTGTTCGCCTCCACCCACGGCGATCTGGGCATCACCGATTACATGGCCGCGACCCTGGCCAGCGATCCGCGCGCGATCTCGCCGATCCGCTTCCACAATTCCGTGCACAACGCCGCCGCCGGCTACTGGACCATCGGCGCCGGCTGCATGGCGCCGACCACCGCGATCTCGTCCTTCGACGCCAGTTTCGCGCAAGGCCTGCTGGAAGCGCTGGCGCAGCTGGCGGCCGGCAGCGAAGCGGTATTGCTGGTCGGCTACGACAGCGCCGCCACCGGGGCGCTGACCTCGGTATGGAGCAGCACCGGGTTGCTGGGCGGCGCGCTGCTGCTGTCGGCGCCGCGTTCAGGCGCGCTTCGGCTGGGGGCGAGCCTAGCCGCAGGCGAACCGCCGCCCGCGCGAGGACCGTTGGCGCGGCGGGCCGGCGGCAATGCCATGGCGCCGATGCTGCCCCTGTTCGACGCGCTGGCCTTAGACGCTCCGCACACGGCCGATTCGGTGATACTCAAGGCCGGACCCGGGCGCGTGCTGCGGGTGGAGCTGGCCGATGCTTGACCGCAACCACGTCGCCGTCGTGATCCCCGCGCTGAACGAATCACTGCGGATCCGCGAAGTGGTGCAAGGCGCGCTCGCGCAATGCCCGCACGTGATCGTCGTCGACGACGGCTCCGACGACGGCACGGCCGACTGCGTTTCCGATCTGCCGGTCACGCTGCTGCGCCATGCGCGGCGCATGGGCAAGGGCGCCTCGCTGCGCGACGGTTTCCGCGAAGCGTTGCGCCAGGGCCACGCTGGCGTACTGACCATGGACGGCGACGGCCAGCATTCCGCCGCAGACCTGCCGCGCCTGCTCGACGCCGCCAACCGCCATCCCGGCTGCATCGTGATCGGCGCGCGTCTGCGCAAGCGTTCGCAACAACCCACCTACCGGCGCCTGGCCAACGAATTCGGCGACTGGGGCGTGGCCTGGGGCACCGGTTACCAGATCGCCGACAGCCAGAGCGGACAGCGCTTCTATCCGGCCGCGGTCGCCGCGCTGGAGCGCGTGCCCGGCGAGGATTTCGTGTTCGAAGCGCAGATCCTGATCTCGGCCGCGCAGCAGCTGGGCACGCGCTGCGTGTCGGTGCCGATAGAATCGCGCTACAAGACCGTGCACGGCGGCGAGCAGTTCCGCGCCAGCCATTTCAAGCCGGTGCGCGATTTCACCCGCATCACTTCGCATATCGTCCTGCAATGTGTGAAGCGCGGCGGCATCCCTGCGATGTACCGCCGCATCCGCGCCAACCCGCCGGTGATCGACGACCCCAGCGGCGAATTCGGCACCGCTTTCGAACCGGGACTGACGACAGCGAGACGGATATGAGCCGCACGAGCGATGTCGCGATCCTCGGCGGCGGACTGGCCGGGCTGACCCTGGCGATCCAGCTGAAGCAACGCGATCCATCGCTCGCAGTCGCGGTGATAGAGCGGCGCAGCCATCCGGTGCGCGAAGCGGCGTTCAAAGTGGGCGAATCGACCGTGGAAATCGGCGCCCACTATTTCGCTCATGTGCTCGGCTTCCGCGAACACCTGGAAACGCGGCAGATCCGCAAATTCGGTTTCCGCTTCTTCTTTTCAGAAGGCCGCAACGATATCGACCGCTGCACCGAACTGGGCGTCAGCCAGTTGTTGCCGACGCCGTCGTGGCAGCTCGACCGCGGCCGCTTCGAGAATTTCCTCGGCGAGCAGGCGCGCGGCCTGGGCGTGGATTTCGTCGACGGCGCGACCGTGCGCGGCATCGCGTTCGGCGAAGGCGAGCAGCCGCATACGGTGAGTTTCGAAGCCGCGCGCGGCAGCGATGCGATCGCCGCGCGCTGGCTGGTGGACGCCAGCGGCCGCGCCGGCTTGATCAAGCGCAAGCTGGATCTCGCCCAAGCCAACGACCACGATGCCAACGCGGTGTGGTGGCGCGTGGACGGCTTCGTCGATCCCAACCAGTGGTCGGCGGACGCCGATTGGCTGCGGCGCTGCGATCCGCCGGACCGCTGGCGCTCGACCAACCACATGTGCGGCCCCGGCTACTGGTTCTGGCTGATACCGCTGGCGTCCGGCGCGCATTCGCTGGGCATCGTCTGCGACGCCAAGATGCATCCGCTGGAAACGATGAACACCTTCGACAAAGCGATGGCATGGCTGTACGAACACCAGCCGCAGGTCGCCGCGTCCGTGGACAAGCCCGAACACAAGCTGCAGGACTTCCTGTTCTTCCGCCATTTCTCGTACGGCTGCAAACAGGTGTTCTCCGGCGGGCGTTGGGCCCTGACCGGCGAAGCGGGATTGTTCCTGGACCCGTTCTATTCGCCCGGCAGCGATTTCATCGCGATCAGCAACACCTATATCTGCGAGCTGATCGGCAAGGACCGCGCCGGCGATGATTTCGCGCCTTACGCGGCGATCTACCAGCAGCTGTATTTCTCGTTCTATGAGAACACGCTGTCGCTCTACCAGGATCAGTACCCGCTGTTCGGCGATGCGCAGGTGATGCCGGTCAAGGTGATCTGGGACTACACCTTCTACTGGGCGCTGCTGGCGCCGCTGTTCTTCGCCGGCCGGATCGCCGATCTGCGCATGCTGGGCCGTCTGAAGGCGGAATTCGCGCAGGGCCGCGCGCTCAACCGAAGCGTGCAGGCCCTGCTGCACGAATGGGGCGGGCGCAATGCCGGGCCATTGACGCCGGACCTGCGGATGCTGGACCAGTACGGCATCGACTGGTTCCACGAGATGAACCGCGCGTTGAACGATACGCTCGACGACGATGCTTTCGCGGACCGCATTCGCGCCAACGTGGCGCGCATGGGTTGGCTGGCCAGGGAACTGCTGGCGCACGCACGGCAGGCGCATGCCGATATCGGCGATCATGGGCTCGACGCGCTGCTTGGGGCCGCGACCGCGGAACCGCCGTCGTTGGCGCCGAAATGGTATGCGGAGATTGAACCTCAAACCGTCATCCCAGCGAACGCTGGGACCCGCTTTGCTGTTGCTGTGCCGTAATACCGAGAAGCCAAAAAACAAATCAAAATGGGCCCCAGCGTTCGCTGGGATGACGGGACCGAGGGGATTCATGCTGCACAGCCCGCTATTGCTCCAACTCGTCATCATCCTGGTCACCGCGCGCGCCTGCGGTTTGCTGCTGCGCTACTTCGGCCAGCCGGCGGTCATCGGCGAGATGGCCGCGGGCATCCTGCTCGGGCCGATCGTGTTCGGCGCGCTGTTTCCGGAATTCCACACGGCGCTGTTCGCCAAAGAATCGCTGCCGGGCCTGTCGTCGCTGTCGATGCTGGGGCTGGTGCTTTTCATGTTCATCGTCGGCGCCGAACTGCGCGCGCCGGACGGCGTGCGCGCGCAGCTGAAAGCGGCCGGTGCGGTCGGCGCGCTGGGGGTGCTGCTGCCGATGGCGCTCGGCGTCGGCATTTCGCCTTGGCTGTACCCGACCTTGGCGCCGGCGGGCGTGGACTTCTGGCCGTTCGCATTGTTCATGGCGGCGGCGATGTCGATCACCGCGTTTCCGGTGATGGCGCGGATCCTGAAGGATCGCGGCATGACCCAGACGCGGCTCGGCCGGCTCGCGCTGAGCTCGGCGGCGATCGCCGACGTGTTCGCCTGGATCGTGCTCGCTTTCGTGGTGGCGCTGATCGGCTCGGGCGAGGGTTACCTGGGTTTCGCCAAGACCACGCTGGGACTGCTGGCGCTGTGCGCCCTCGTATTCGGCTTGCTCAAACCTTTGTTCGCGCACCTGCTGCGCGCGCACGCGCCGAACGGACAACCTTCGCTGATGCTGCTGGCGGCGATGCTGATCGCCCTGCTCGTCTGCGCTGCGCTCACCGAATGGCTCGGCCTGCATGCCGTATTCGGCGCCTTCCTGTTCGGCGCCTGCCTGCCGCGCGACGATCGCCTGCTGCAATACCTGTCCGAACGCGTCGAATACCTGGCGGTCGTGCTGCTGATGCCGATCTTCTTCGCGCTCGCGGGCTTGAACACGACCGCGGACGCTTTCGCCGGCGCCGGGCTGGGCGCGCTGGCCCTGATCCTGTTCGCGGCCATCTTCGGCAAGCTCGCCGGCGGCGCGGCGGGCGCAAGGCTGACCGGTTACGGCTGGCGCGAAAGCCTGGCGACCGGTTCTCTGATGAATGCGCGAGGCCTGATGGAACTGATCGTGATGAAGGTCGGCCTGGATGCCGGCCTGATCGGCCCCGAACTGTTCACCATGCTGCTGGTGATGGCGCTGCTGACCACGGTGATGACCGGACCGCTGTTGAACCTGTTCGCCGGCCGCGCCCGCGACGCCGTCGTGCCGCAGGCGCGGCGCAACGGCAACGCCTGATCCGCCGCCGGTTCACTTGTTCGGCGGCGGGACCGGCGTGCCGTATTGCGCCGGCGGCGGATTGGCCACGTAAATCGCCAATCCGTACGCGTATTTCTGGCTGGGGCTGATGCTGACGCCTATCCCGCCGCTGCTGAAGCTGCTGCCGCCGACACGGCCGCCGCCCGCGCCGACGCCGACGCTGCTGCCGCCATAACCGTCTTCGGTGCCGGTGAACAATACGCCGTTGGCGCCGAGCTTCGCGGCTTCCTTGCGCAGCTTGGCGATCACCGAATTCATCTTGTTCTGTTCGCCGTAAGTGAAGGCGCCGCTGCCGGTCTGCAGGCGCGCAATCTCTTCGTAGGGACCCGGCGGCGCGGAAAAATAAACCCGCACCTGGGCCGGGTCGATCGGCGGGCGCGGGCGTCCGGTGACCAGTGCGGAACTGGCGCAGGCGGCCGCCGACAGCGCGACGACGGCAATGGCGAAGGCGTGGGACAGGCGCATGGCGGCAGCCTCAGGATGGCCTGCGGCGATCATCCCGCGCTTCGGCTGAACCGATCGTCACCGCATGGCCGCGGTTGCTGAAGCGTTCAAGTCATCGCGCCGTCGACGCCGATCACCTGCCCGTTGACGTAGCCGGCCGCATCCGAACACAGGAAGGCGACCAGCGCGGCGACTTCCTCGGGCGCACCGGCGCGGCCCGCCGGCACGAGTTGCTTGACCGTTTCGGGCGGGAATGCCGCCTCCGCCATCCGCCCCGCGATCACGCCGGGCGCCACCACATTGGCGGCAATGCCGCGCGAAGCCATCTCCCGCGCCAGCGACTTGGTCGCGCCGTGCAGGGCGGACTTGGCCGCCGCGTAATTGGCCTGGCCGCGGTTGCCGAGCACCGCCGCGACCGACGACACGCTGACGATGCGTCCCCAGCGCGTGCGCGCCATCGGCAGCAGCAGCGGCTGGGTGACGTGGAAGAAGCCGTGCAGCGAAACGTCGATCACCCGCTTCCATTGCGCTTCGGTCATGCCGGCCAGCGGCGCGTCGTCGTGGATGCCGGCGTTGTTGACCAGGATCTGGATAGGGCCATCGGCCAGCAGCGTTTCGATGCCGGCGCGCGCCGCTTCGCCATCGGCCACGTCGAATGCGATCGCTTGTGCGCTGCCGCCGTTGGCGACGATATCGGCGACGACCGCTTCGGCGCGTTCGCGGTTCGCATTCGCATGCACGATCACGTGCGCGCCGTCGACGGCGAGCCGGCGGCAGATCGCACCGCCGATATCGCCGCTGCCGCCGGTGACGAGCGCACGTTTCATAGTCGTATTCATCCGGCAATCCTAACGGACCCGTAGCCCGGGTGGGGCCGCACGCGATACCCGAGGCCTCGCGAAAGCCCCGGGTATCGCCTGCGGCCCCACCCGGGCTACGTCTCTTGCAGCATGACCGCGGCGCGGCCTTCGGCCAGCAATTTTCCGGCATGCAGGATGCGGAACGCATACTGCTGGCTGGTTTCGGCCTCGGCCAGCACTTCGGCCTCGCACTCGAGCGCGCCCGGCAGATCGTCGATGCGCGCGACGTGCAGCGCCACGCCGCGCAGCGCCACCAGCAGACCCGGTTTGGCCGCGCCGCTTGCGCACAGGCCGCCATGCACCGCCATCGCCTGGGCGCCGTATTCGCACAGATGCACGGCGCGCAGCAAGCCGCCCGAACGCAGCGGATGCGCCGGGTCGCGATGGTTGTCGGCGCGCAGCCGGATCCGCGTCGCGTCCCATTCCAAGACTTCGTCCCACAGGCACATCGCGCCCTGGTGGGGGATCATTGCTTGGATTTCGTCGCGTCCTATCATGCAACTTCGACCCTCAATCCAATGGCAGGAGCGGCTTTTGTGGGAGCGGCTTCAGCCGCGAGCTTTTCACGGATCCCGCGAAAATCGAGATCAAGAGCTCGCGGCTGAAGCCGCTCCCACAAAAGCGGTTGGCTGGCGAGACACCAGCAGCGCCAGCGCGAAATTGAACGCCACGCCCAGCGCGACCGTGCTGCCGATCGCGCGCAGCACCGGTATCGACGACAGCGCCAGCAGCGCGAACACCAGCAGGGTCATCAGGCTGCAGACGATCAGCGCGTGCAGCGTGCGCAGCTGGTCGGCGTAATCGTCGCCGGCGTGGTCGAAGAACAACGCATAGTCCAGGCCCAGGCCGGCGGCCAGGATCAGCGCGACCAAGTGGAACAGGGTCAGCTCCACGCCGAGCGCGCGTAGTACCGCCACGATCAGCAGCGTGGTCAGCGCCATCGGCAGCAAGACCCGCAATACGCGCCGCGGCGAGCGCAGCGCGATCCATACCGTCCCCGCCAGCAGCAGCGCGGCGATGCCGAGCGCGGCCAGCACGCGGCTGCGGTAGGTCGCGACCAGCGATTCGGACGCGTCCTTCAAGTCGAGCAGCTGCGCGCCGCGGGCCTGCGCCGCGCGCGCCACCGCGGCGGGATCGGTCAGTCCGCTCAGCGATACCAATGCGGTGGCGTGGTCGCTGCTGACCAGCAGCAGGCCGGCGACGCTGGTGGCCAGCGGCGTGCCTTCGAGATCGCGCGGCGCCAGCGGCGGCGCGCGTTTTGCCGCGGCGACGTCCGCGACGAATTCGTCGAAAGCGTCGGCGCGGAACGGGCTGGCGGCGACCGCATCGACGAGCGTCGGCCCGAGCGTCGCGGCATCCGGCAATTTGCCTTGGCGTGCGCGCTGGATCTGCGCGCTCGGCAGATAACGCGCGGCCATGTCGTAGCCGGCGATCGCCTTGTCGGCGACCAGGCGGTCCAATGCCGGACGCAACTTCTCCGACGCCTGCAGCACGCTCTCGGCGTCGCGTCCTTGCACGGTCATCACGTAGCGCACGTCGGGCGCGCCGAGCGCATCGCGCAACTGCGCGTCGCGCGCCAGCGCGTCGGCCGGCACCGGCGTCAGCTTGGCCAGGTCGTTCTGCCAGAACGCGCCGGGCGCGAAGGCGGCGGCCGCCGCTGCGACCAGCGCGACCGCGAGCAGCGACCAGCGCGGACGCGGCAGCCGCGCGACCTGCGCCCACATCCGCGCCAGCAGGCGCGAATCGGCGAAGTCGCGAGGCGCGGGGTCGATCAGCGCCGGCAACAGGAACCGCGTCGCCAACGCTGCGGTGGCGAGCCCGGCGATGGTGAACACCGCCAGTTGCTTGAGGCCGTCGACGCCCGAAAACAGGAACGTGAAATAAGCGATGCAAGTCGAAGCGACGCCGGTGGCGAGCGTGGGCCACAACGCGCGCGCGTTGGCTTTCGGCGACAGGCCGGGGCGCTGGTGGCTGAAGAGGTGGATCGGATAATCCTGCACCACGCCGATCAGGGTGAAGCCGAACGCGACGGTGATGCCGTGCACGCCGTCGAACAGCGCCGCGACCGCGCCGAGCCCGGCCAATCCCGCGCTGGCCAGCGGCAGCACGCCCAGCAGCGGTATCTTCCAGCTGCGGTAGGCGATCCACAGCAGCAACACGAGCCCGATCGTATCGACGGTGCCGATCCATTGCGCCTCGCGCTGCGTGCGCCCGCCGATCTCGACCGAGAACGCGCCCGGCCCGCTCAACAGCAATTGCGTATCGCTGCCGCCACGCGCCTTGGCGAAAGCGTCCTGGATGGCATCGACCGCAGCCTGTTGGCCGGTCGGATCGAAACCGGCCGCGCGCGTTTCCGCGACCAGCAAGGCGCGCTTTCCGGCGCGATCGAACCAGACGCCGTGCAGGCGTTGCGGCGCGTGCGCGGGCTGCAGCGTGTCGGCGATCTTCAAGGTTTCCAAGGTAGGGTCGGCGCCGACCAACGGTTCGATCAGCGCCGCCGCAGGCGAGCCCAGATCCTGCACGCGCGCTTCGAGCTCCTGTTGCAGGTACGCGCGATCGTAGGCTTGCGTGTCCAGCGTCGGCGACAATAGGTAACGATAGGGGCGCAGCCGCTCCGGGATCGCATCCAGGCCCGCGTCGCCGCCGTTGGCGACCATCGTGAACAACGGCTGCGCCGCGAGTTGTGCGCGGATCGCGTTGGATTGCGCCGCCAGCGCCTGCGCATCGGCGCCGTCCAGCCCGATCAGCAGCAACCGCGAACCCGGGCCCTCGCCCAATTCGTCGATCAGCAGCTTCTGCGCCGGCGTCTGCGCGCTGGGCATGAATTTGCGCAGGTCGCCGCTGAGTTGCAGGCGCTGCCCGATTGCCCAACCGGTGACGGCCAGCAATGCCAGCCACAGCAGCGCCAGCATCAGGCGCGCGCGCGCGCTCATCGCCGCATCACTGCGCGGCGCCACGGCATAGCGCGGTCAAGGCTTCGGGCGTCGTGGCGCCGGCCGAAGCGCGCGCGGCGCCCGCCAGCAGCGTGCGCTGCGTTTCGTCGCCCTTGGCCGGGCGCGTCTCGATGCAGCGCAATTCGGCGCCGCGGCCGTACAGGACGATCTCGCGGACCTTGGCGGCGAGCTGCGCGTCCTTGGGCGACAACGTCATCGTCCATTGCTGGTGGCTGCCGGCGGCGGCGACGCGATAGAACTTTTCCAGCGTGGCGCGATCGCCCGACAGCATCGCGCCGAAGCTGGCTTGCAGGCCGGCCAGTTCCGGCACCCGCGCCAGCGAGAAGCGGCGCGGCGACTTGCCGGCGCGGGCGATGGTCGCCTCGCCGGCGCGAATGGTGGTGGTTTCGGCGTACGGCGCGCGCACTTCGCGCACCAGCGTGTCGGCGTCGGGGCGCGCGTATTCGCCGCTCAGCCGCAACGGCTGCTTGAGCAGCTTGGAGCCGCGCAGCTCGACGAAGTCGGTGCGCGTCGGCGCCGGCCGCGCCAGCTTCTGCAGGATCCAGCCCGCATCGACCGGCGCTTCAAGCGCGGTGCATGGCGCGCTGCTGGCGAAGGCGACGGCGAGCAGCGTCGGCATCGCCTGCCAGATGCGCCTGCGACGCGTGTAGTTCCTGCTCGCTGCCTTCATCGTCGTGCTTCCAGAAATCGTAGAAGTTGAACCAGTTGTAGGGCGCGGCGCGCGCATGGTGCTCGAGCCGCTGCGCGTACCGCGCGACGCATTCGGCCAGCGCCTGCGGGCGGTTATGCCGTTCTATCGTTATCCCGTCGCTGAACGTCTCGAACACCAGATCGTAGCGGTTGCCGCCGCGATACAGCCCGAACGCCAGCGTGACCGGCACCTGCAGCGCCGCGGCGATCAGCCAGGGCGACGACGGGAACGCCGCCGCTTCGCCCAGGAACGGCGCCCGCAGCACGGTCTCGCCCGGATACACGCGATCGGCCAACAAGGTCACCATCGCGCCCTGGTCGGTGGCCTGCTTGATCGCCAACGTCACCGCCAGGCCGCCCTGCGCGGCGTCGATCACGCCGGCGGCGACCCGGGGGTTCAACGCTTCGAGCAGTTGCGTCATCGCCGGCGTCTGCGATTTGTCGAGCACCGCGCGCACTTCGATGTCCGGACGGCTCTGCGCCAAGCCGCGCAAGGCCTCGAAACTGCCCAGGTGCGAGCCGATCAGCAGCACCCCGCGCCCCTGCGCGATCTGCGCATGCACCTGCTCGATGCCGCTGACGCGGATATCGAAGCGGCTCAGGTCGCGATCGCCGAGCAGGTAGATGCGGTCGAGGATGGTCGCTGAGAAAGTGTGGATGTGGCGCGCCGCGTCGAGCAGCGTCGCCGGCCGTCCGAGCGCACGGCCTAGATAGGCGCACGATGCGCGCCGCTCGGGCCCGCGCTTGATCAGGAAGTACAACGTGATCGGATACAGACAGGCGCGCGCCACTGCGCGGCCGAGATAACGGCCGATGCAGCGGATCACCCAGATCGCGAAACGTCCGCCGCCTTCGGGGCGTTGCCGCCATGCCGTGCTCACGCGATCGCGACCTCGCCGCTGGCGATCAGCGCGTCGCCGCGCAGGATGCGGAACCGCCAGCGCGGCGCATCGGCCTGCAATTCGATCGTCGCGGTCTGCTCGGGCAGCAGCGGCTGCACGAATTTGACCTGCGGCAGGCGCAACGCGCCGAGCGGCGCACCGGTGTTTTCGATAGCCTCCAGCACCTTGTCCAGCAGCACTACCCCGGGCACCACCGGACGGCCGGGAAAATGCCCCGGCAGGCTGGGGTGGCCGGCGGGGATGCGGAATTCGAGGCTGGCGACGGCGGGCTTCATGGGCGCAAGCATGGGCGGGCGCCATGAACGCCGCAAGACCGGCCGGTTCAGCGCAGGAAATCCCGCCAGAAGGCCGGCCCCAGCCCCCGCAGCTTGCGCAGGAAATCGGCGAAGTTGTGGTAACGGTCGGGAAAGCGGCGCTTGCGGATGGCGAACTCGATGGCGAAAAAACCGCCAATGAGTCCGTAATTGAACACATTGGCGAACCAGGACCATTGCGTCTGGGTGATCGTCACCGGCGCCTGCACCCCGAACTGGGCCAACAGGCCGTCGGGCACCGCGATCAGCGACAGCACTAGATTGACCGCGGCCAGCAGCCCCAGCGCCCAGGCCCAGGCCGCGGTCAGATGGCGGGTATAGCGCAGCAGCGCCGCGGGCGCGGAACCGCCTTCCAGCGCCATCACGATCTTGCTGATCAGGGGCGTACGTCCGGCGGCCAAGCTGCGGCCGAACACGAAAGCGACCAGCACGATGAATGCCGTCGGCGCCAGCAGCAGCGGCACCTGCGTGTAGGGCGAGCGCGCCAGCCAGGCCAAGCCGGCCAAGCTGGCGGCGAGGGCCAACCAAGCCCAAAACCGGCGCTGCGCCAACGGTGCGATCAGCACCATCAACACCAGCACCGCCATCGCGACTACCGCCAGCGGCCCGTCGTGGCGCGCGCTGGCCACGTGCGCGACGACCGAATAGGCCAGCGCCAGCAGGACTTCGAGGACCAGGATCAAGCCGAGGCTGCCGAAAGAGGTGGGATCGGGCCGCCGCGAACCGGCTCAGGCCGGCTGGTGTTGTTGGATATGCGCCGACAGCGCGCGCAACGATCCGAACGCGCGGCGATTTTCCTCGTTGTCGGACTTCAGCTGGAAGCCGTAGCGCTTGCTGATGGCCAGCGCCAATTCCAGCGCGTCGATCGAATCCAGCCCCAGTCCGGCGCCGAACAACGGCGCCTCCGGGTCGATGTCGGCGGCGGCGACGCCTTCCAGGTTCAGGCTTTCGATCAGCAGTTCGGCGAGTTCTTGTTCGGCTGGGCTTTGCGTGGACATGTTCGGTTCCGTGTGAAGTGCGCCCGATGGCGGCCGTGGAAGGCCGCGGTATCATTTGCGCCTGGCGAAATGATCGCATGGCCCGGCAGTTACCGCGAATGACCCCCATCCCTGAGGACACGGACGTACTGGTGATCGGCGGCGGTCCGGCCGGTTCCACGGCGGCCACGCTGCTGGCGCGCAAAGGCTGGCGGGTCGTTCAGCTTGAGAAGGCCGCGCACCCGCGCTTTCACATCGGCGAGTCGCTGCTGCCGATGAACCTGCCCATCCTCGAGCGCCTGGGCGTGCTGGACCGGGTCCGCGACATGGGCATCTTCAAGCCCGGCGCCGAGTTCCCCGTCGACGATACCAACTACAACACCTTCCGCTTCGAGCGCGCGCTCGATCCGAAATTCCCCTACGCCTACCAGGTCAAGCGCGAGCAGTTCGACCAGATGCTGTTCGAGCACGCCCGCGCCAACGGCGTCGATGCGCGCGAACGGGTCGAAGTGCTGCGGATGGATTTCGGCGGCGACGGCCGCCCGGCGCTGGCCCATGCGCGCAACGCCGATGGCGAAGAATTCGCCATCCGGCCGCGCTACGTCGTCGACGCCAGCGGCCGCGACACCTTCTTCGGCAACAAGTTCAAGCTCAAGCAGAAGAGCGGCAAACACCAGTCCGCGGCGATCTTCAGCCATTTCACCGGCGTCGAGCGCCGTCCCGGCGAGGATGCCGGCAACATCACCGTGCAGCGCTTCGCGCACGGCTGGATGTGGCTGATCCCGCTGCAGAACGACGTGATGAGCGTGGGCGCGGTGTGCTTCCCCGAATACCTCAAGCAGCGCCGCGGCGAGACCGAGAGCTTCCTGATGAAGACGCTGGAGTCCGAGCCGCAGGTGTGGGCGCGGATGCGCGGCGCGCAGCGCGTGGCGCCGGTGCACGTGACCGGCAACTATTCCTACACCTGCTCGCGCATGACCGGGCCGGGCTGGGTGATGGTGGGCGACGCCTACGCCTTCGTCGATCCGGTGTTCTCCTCGGGCGTCTATCTGGGCATGAACAGCGCCGAACAGGCCGCGGAAGTGGTCGACGGCGCGCTGCGCGACCCGGGCCGCGAGCCGGCGCTGCAAAAAGCCATGGAGAAGCGCTTGCGGCGCGGCCTGAAGCATTTCACCTGGTTCATCTACCGCTTCACCACGCCGGTCATGCAACGCTTGTTCAACGAGCCGCGCAACTATTGGCAGATTGAACAGGCGGTGATCTCGATGCTGGCCGGAGACGTGTTCGACAACCGCGCGGTGCTGCGCCGCCTGCGCGCGTTCCGCACGATCTACGCGCTGACCGCGCTGCGGATGGCGCCGTCGGCGTTCCGCGGCTGGCTGCGCCGGCGCCGCCAGGTGGGCGTGGAAGTCAGCGGCGACACGCTGCAACCCGGCAATCCATGAGCGCGCAACCCGACCATCTGCACGCGCCGCGGCTGGACGTCGATTACGTCGACGCCGCTACGCCCGGCGCCCTGCTCGCGCACCCCGACACGCTGGCGGTGCTGGGCTTCGGCCGCGACGCGCCGCACGCGGACGATCCACGCTACCTGCGCGTGCCGCTGCAGCCTTACCTGGGCGCCGCGCCTTTCGAAGTCTGGCGCACGCAGCAGCCGGTGACGCGCGGGCGCGACGGCGAAATCGCTTGGGCCTGCGACGGACGCTTGCAGTTCGGCGTGATCGAAGTGGACGAGAGCGCCTACGCCATCGACGGCAAGGCGGGCATCGTTGCGGCGTCGGCGCACGCCTACGAGCGGTTGACCGCCTTCATCCGCGACAGCGGTTATCCGCATCTGCTGCGCATCTGGAACTATCTGGACGCGATCACGCTGGGCGACGGCGATGCCGAACGTTACCGGCAGTTCTGCGTCGGCCGCGCGCGCGGCCTGGGCGATTTCGATCCCGCCACGCTGCCTGCGGCGACCGCGATCGGCCGCTGCGACGACGACCGCGTGCTGCAGATCTACTGGCTGGCCGCGCGCACGCCCGGCACGCCGGTCGAGAATCCACGCCAGGTCAGCGCCTACCGCTACCCGCGCCAGCACGGCCCGCAGGCGCCCAGCTTCGCGCGGGCGATGCTGCCGCCGACCTACAGCCGCACGCCGCTGCTGCTGTCGGGCACCGCCAGCGTGGTCGGCCACGCCTCGCAGCACGAAGGCGAACTGCTGGCGCAATTGGACGAGACCTTCGCCAATTTCGACAGCCTGCTGGCCGCTGCGCGGCAACGGCAACCCGCGCTGCCCGCGCGCTTCGGCGCCGGCACCCGGCTCAAGGTTTACGTGCGCGACGCGCACGACCTGCCCACCGTCGCCGGCGCCCTGCAGGCGCGCTTCGGCGACAGCGTGCCGCGCGTCCTCCTGCATGCCGCCATCTGCCGCCGCGAACTGTGCGTGGAAATCGACGGCGTCCACGGTTGACGCTCGCCGCTTTGTAGAGCGGAGCTTGCCCCGCTGCCTTTGCTTGGGGTTTGTGGCGACCTGCCGGCCTTTCAGGCCGGAGTTTCGTCCGCTAAAGCTGCGGCCGAGGTGACCTTCGGCAAGCTCAAGGCATGTCTTCTTTTTGTGGACCCAAAAAGAGAAATCGCCAAAGAAAAAGGGGGTTTGGAAGGGATTGCGGCGAGCGGCTCCCCCGTGTGCTTGGCCTCCGTCGCTTCGACATTGAGATTCGAGGCGATCGACCCGAACGACTCCTTAGCGCAAATCCGCAAAAGCCGCGTCACCCATCCGCTACGAATCAAAATCTAGTACCTGCGTAAGAAGGTCATCCACGACGAAAGCTTAGGCCGCTGGCGGACTTTCAGGTGCGAGGCATCGCACCGCAGTTCAGGCCCTTTCTTGGGTTACTTTCTTTGGGCCAGCAAAGAAAGTGACCCGCGCGCAGCGCGGAAGCCTTTGTCCGTGGCGCGAGCCGCAGCGCAAGCGGCGAGGACGCGGGCCTGGATCCCGGCCTTCGCCGGGATGACGGCTTAAGGGCAAGGGCAAGAGCAAGATGGGTCCCAGCGTTCGCTGGGATGACGGCTTAAAAAAGCAAACGGCATTAAAGCAAACGGCCTAAGAGCAACAGCAGCAGAGCAAGCTCCGCTCTACAGAGCCGGAGCAAGACAAGGGCAGCCGAGCAAGCTCTGCTCTACAGAACAGAGCAAACACGCCGGACCCCGGCATGCGCCGGAATGGCGGCGTGAAAGGATTAGAGCAGCGGGGCGAACCCACTCTACAAAGGCCGACGGTATTGAACGACGCAGGGTTGCCCGCATACTGCCGAGTACGGCGATCGCGCCGATCGAGAGGAACCGAAAATGGGGCTGTTCAGTCTGCTGTGGGGCATCCTGGCGATGCTGTGGATGGTGCTGGCGCTGATCCCGGTGATCGGCATCACCAACTGGTTGCTGATCCCGTTCGCCGCCATCGGCGCGCTGATCGCGGCGATCGGCATCGCGCTCACGTCGCCCGGGAAGCGCGGCCGTGCCAAGGCCGGCCTGGTGCTCAACGGCATCGTGATCGTAGTGGCCGTAGTGCGGCTGAGCATGTTCGGCGGCCTGCTCTGATCGCAGAGAGCCATAGGCATACAGAAGCGGACCGGCACCCGGTCCGCAGACTCGAGCATGAAGCATGCCGGGCGCATGCCCGGCGCGATCGCGCGCGGTTATCGGCGCCAATGCGGACCGTACCGGCCAAAACGTAACATCCCTGCAACGCCATAACGCAGTGCAGCAAAAGCGGGCCAAAGAACCGCATCGCCCAGCACGGGGCGCCCTCTTGTTTTTCACGCGAAACGGGGAGCACACTCGGCCGGCGAACACCGCAACCCCCTGTTTGCGACACGTCGCCGCCATCGCGCAAAGCGGTGCGCGAACCTTTCACGCCACCCCCGGGGAAACAAACATGAGGACTACCATCGCAGGCTGCGCATTGCCAGGCTTGTTGCTCGGCGTATGTTTCGCAGCGACCGCAGCAACACCGCAGCATTCTGCAGTAGACGCCAAGACCGGCAAGCTGTTGCGCGCGCCGACCGCGCAAGAACGCAGCAGCATGGCCAAGACCGTCGCCGCCCGGCAACGCACGCTGAAGCAGCCGCGCACCGAAGCCGAAGCCAAGCCCACGCTCAGGAACACGCCCAACGGCACCGGCGCGACGATGCAGGTTCCGACCAACCTGTGGAGCAGCCTCGCCGTGCAGAGGGATGCGCAAGGCAACCTGCGCGTGCGCGAATACGAAGGCAACGAGCCCGCACCGGTCCTAGACGCGGAGGAAGTGAAATGAAAAAGTCACTCCTACTGCTGAGCACCGCCATCGCGCTCGCGCTGTCCGTTTCTGCGCAGGCCGCCGAAGTCATCCCGGTAGTGTTCGACGATCCGGGCGAAGGCTATAACGATCCCACTCCCGTCGCGCCCGTGGGCGGCAATCCGGGCACCACGCGCGGACAGCAGCGCCTGATCGTCGCGCAGTTCGCCGCCAAGCTCTGGGGTTCGGTGTTGCAGAGCGATGTGCCGATCTTCGTCGGCGCGCAGTTCAATCCGCTCGGTGCGAACGTGCTCGGTTCGGCCGGCGCGAGTTTCGTGTTCGACGATTTCGCGCCCGGCATCGTGCCCAATACCTGGTACAGCTCGGCCCTGGCCGATGCGATCGCCGGCGCGGACCTGAATCCGGGTTTCACCGACATCGGTTCGCAGTACAGCTCCGACTTCGATTTCTATTACGGCCTCGACGGCCAGACCCCGGCCGGGCAGGTCAATTTCCTCGACGTGGCGATGCACGAGTTCGGCCACGGCCTGGGTTTCCAGAACTTCGAGAACGAAGCCGCGGGTACGTTCCTGCAAGGCCAGCAGGACATCTACTCGGTCTTCACCTTCGACAATACCCAGGCCAAGTTCTGGACCGCGATGACCGTCGCCGAGCGCCAAGCCTCCGCGCTCAACTACGGCAAAGTGGTGTTCACCGGCGCCAGCGCCGTCGCAGGCGCGGGCCTGATCCTCGACGACCGCACGGCGTTCCGGGCGACCGCGCCGGCCGGCCTGGTCGGCGAATACGAGTACGGCACGGCCGGTTTCGGCGCGCCGGTTTCGCCGAGCAACTTCACCGGCACGGTCATCGTCGCCACCGACGCGGCCGACGCGGCGGGTCCGTCGACCACCGACGGCTGCAGCCCGATCAGCAACGCAGCGGCGGTCGCCGGCAAGATCGCGTTGATGGACCGCGGCACCTGCGGCTTCATCGTCAAAGTGAAGAATGCGCAGAACGCGGGCGCGATCGGCGCGATCATCGCCGACAACGCCCCGGGCACGCCGCCGCCGGGATTGGGCGGCGCCGATCCGACCATCACGATCCCATCGATCCGGATCACGCTGGCCGACGGCAACGCGTTCAAGGCGGCGATGCCGGGCGTGCAGGTCACCTTCACCGTCGACCCGACCAAGCTGCAGGGCGCCGACGATCTCGGCCGTCCGCGCCTGTTCATGCCCAACCCGGTGCAGGGCGGCTCGTCCGGTTCGCATTACGACACCGCGACTTCGCCCAACACGCTGATGGAGCCCTCGATCAATGCGACGTTGCTGTCGACCTACAACATCGACATCACGCCGAACCTGCTCAAGGACACAGGCTGGACGCTCAACGACGGCAACGCCAAGATCGGCGGAACCTGCGATACCGGCGTGGACGTGGTCAACGACGTGGGCATCATCATCGGCGCCAACATCCAGGCGTTCGACGACCTGTGCCGCACCTACGCCAACGGCGGCCGCGCCAAGTACATGCGCTGCATGACCGACCACAACAATCAGTTGAAGCAACTCGGCCTGATCGACCGCAACCAGCACGTCGCCGTGCGCGCTTGCGTCGCCCAGACCGCGCCGTAAGCCTTGCCGCCCGTTGCGCGGCAACCGACCGGCGCCCTCGTGGCGCCGGTTTTTTAGGGTCGGCGGCGACAGGCGTATCATGGCGCCATGAGCTATCCCCACTCCCGCATGCGGCGGATGCGCCGCGACGATTTTTCCCGCCGGCTGATGCGCGAACACGTGCTGACGGCGAACGACTTCATCTATCCGGTGTTCGTGCACGAGCTGTCCGGACGCGAGGCGGTACCCTCGATGCCCGGCGTGTCGCGCGTGAGCGTCGACGAGTTGCTGCGCGTGGCCGAGCAGGCCAGCGAGCTGCGCATCCCGGCGCTGGCGCTGTTTCCGGTGACCGCGCCGGACGCCAAGTCGCTGGACGCCGCCGCGGCCTGGGCCGACGACGGCCTGGTGCAGCGCGCGGTGCGCGCGCTCAAGCAGCGCTTCCCGGAACTGGGCGTGATCACCGACGTCGCGCTGGACCCGTACACTTCGCACGGCCAGGACGGCCTGGTGGACGACGCCGGCTACGTGGTCAACGACGGCACCGTCGAAGCGCTGGTCAAGCAAGCGCTGTCGCACGCCGCCGCCGGCGCCGACATCGTCGCGCCCAGCGACATGATGGACGGCCGCATCGGCGCGATCCGCATCGCGCTGGAAGAGGAAGGCCACGTCAACACCCGCATCCTGGCCTACGCGGCGAAATACGCGAGCAGCTTCTACGGCCCGTTCCGAGATGCGGTCGGCAGCGCCGGCGCGCTCGGCAAGGGGAACAAGTACACCTACCAGATGGATCCGGCCAATTCGGACGAAGCGCTGCGCGAAGTCGCGCTCGACCTGGACGAAGGCGCCGACATGGTGATGGTGAAGCCGGGCATGCCCTATCTGGACATCGTGCGCCGGGTGAAGGACGAATTCGGCGTGCCGACGTTCGCCTACCAGGTCAGCGGCGAGTACGCGATGCTCAAAGCCGCTTACGCCAACGGCTGGCTGGACGAACGCGCCTGCACGCTCGAAGCGCTGACCGCGTTCAAGCGCGCAGGCGCCGATGGCGTGCTGACGTATTTCGCGCTGGATGCGGCGCGCTGGCTGAAAGAAGACAGCTGACACGCGGCACCGACCATGTCCTCTGCAACGCCCGCCATTCGCAACGCCACTCCGCAAGATGCGGCGGAGATCGCGCGCCTGTCTGCGCAATTGGGCTATCCCGCGTCGCCGGAAACCTTCGCTGCGCGGCTGCAAAAACTACTCGAGTCGCCGCGGCATGCGGTACTGGTCGCGGCCGAGGGCACGCGGCTCAGCGGCTTCGTGGCCACCGAACAGCGCATGTCGCTGGAACTCGGCGAGCGCGTGGAGATCGTCGCGCTGGTGGTGGACGCCGGCGCCAGGCGCACGGGCGTGGGCAAGGCCCTGGTCGCGGCGGCGGAGCAATGGGCCATCGATATCGGCACGCCGGACGTGTTCCTGCGCTCCAACATCCTGCGCCAGGAATCGCACCCGTTCTACGAAAGCCTCGGCTACACGCGCACCAAGACGCAGCACGCGTACACCAAACCGCTGTAGGGCGAGCCCTGGCCCACCCTACGTGCAGCCGTTTTTGCCGACGGCGTTCGGCGCGCGTACCCGGTAGATGTCCATGCCGCCGGCTTTCGGCGCCTTGGCCGATCCGCTCACCAGCATTTCGCCTGGCTTGTCGGCGTCGAGCACCGGGCCGAGCGTGTAGCCGTCCGCCGTGTTGAACGACAGCGTCCACGGCGCGGAGCCAGCATAGGCCTTGCCGTCGCAATGCGCGACCAGCAGCCGGATCGGCTGTTTTTCCACGTCGTCGGACTGCGCGTAGACGATGGTCTTGCCGTCGCCGACCCAGGCCGCATCGAACTCGTCCGCCGCCGTGTTGACGCCCGGCACCGGCTGCGGATCGACGAACGCCTTGCCGTCCCAGTGCGCGACCAGCAAGTCGTGGCGGCCGGCGCCGCCGAAGCCATCGCTGGCGAACAACAGGCGCTGGCCGTCGCGGCTCGGCGTCGGCGCCCATTCGTCGCCCTTGCCGTTCACGCCGGGGCCGAGATTCTCGGGTCGGCCGAAGCCGCCGTCCGCATCGATGGCGACGCGATACAGGTCGTCGCCGCCGAAACCGCCCTCGCGGTTGGAGAAGAAATAGAGCCACTTGCCGTCCGCGCTGAGAAGCGGATCGAAATCGTTGGCCGTGGAATTGACCGCCAGCGGTTGCGGATCCGACCAGCGGCCTTCGGTCAGCCGCGCCTGCCAGAGATCCCAGCCGCCGGCGCCGCCCTTACGGTTGGTACTGCCCCATACGATGCGCCGCCCGTCCGGGCTGACGCTGGCGCGGACTTCACTGTCCCGGGTCGACACTACGCCCATGCCCTCGATGCCGAATTCGGCGAAACCGGCGCTGGCGGCGGCCGGGAGTAAGATGGCCATTGCGGCGAGCGGTAAGCGTTTCACCGATAAAACCCCTGGTTCCGGTCGTTTGTCCCCAGTCTAGAGCGAGTCCTCGGTATGGCGATACCCCGTTTTGCCGTCCTGGCGCATCCTGTCGCGCATTCGCTGTCGCCGCGCATCCATGCCAGTTTCGGCCGGCAGATGTCGATTGCGCTGGACTATTCTGCGATCGACGCCACGGCGGAAGAATTCGGCAACGCGCTCGGCGCATTCGCCGCGTCGGGCGGCGTCGGCGCCAACATCACCCTGCCGCACAAGCAGCGCGCGGCAGCGGCCTGCGACACGCTCAGCGAACGCGCGCGGCGCGCCGGAGCCGCCAACACGCTGACCCGCGGCGCGACCGGCTGGCACGGAGACAACACCGACGGCGTCGGCCTGGTGCGCGACCTCACCGGCCGGCATGCGTTGGACCTGCGCGCGCGGCGCACGCTGCTGATCGGCGCCGGCGGCGCGGCGCGCGGCGTGGCGCCGGCGTTGCTGGATGCGGGCATCGGTGATCTGTTCATCGTCAACCGCACGCCCGAGCGCGCCGATGCGCTGGCCGATGCGCTGGAACAGCCCGGGCGGGTGCATCCGCGCTATCTCGACGACCTCAAGGCGCTGGGCGAATTCGACCTGATCGTCAACGCCACGTCGGCCGCACGCGAAGGCGCGATGCCGGCGTTGCCGATGTCCCTGGCCGGCGCGCGCACGGCCGCCGTCGATCTCAGCTACGGCGAAGTGGCGATTCCGTTCCTGGCCTGGGCCCGCGCGGCGGGCGCGCACGACGCCATCGATGGCCTGGGCATGCTGGTGGAACAGGCGGCGGAAAGCTTCGCGCTGTGGCACGGCGCGCGCCCGGACACCGATCCGGTGTTCGCCGAGCTGCGCGAGCACCGCGCCGCGCTGGTCACCGCGGACTGAGCGCGGAGATGGACTGCCGCGACGGCTGCGGCGCCTGCTGCATCGCCCCGTCGATCACTTCGCCGATACCCGGCATGCCGTTCGGCAAGCCGGCGGGCATTCCCTGCGTGCAGCTGGACGACGATTACCGCTGCCGCTTGTTCGGCAGGCCGGAGCGGCCGAAATTCTGCGCGTCGCTGCGTCCGCAGAGGCCGATGTGCGGCGAAGATCGCGCCGCGGCGTTCGCCATCATCGATGCGCTGGAGATCGCGACGCGGCCAACCGCGCTTTCGTAAGAGCGGCTTCAGCCGCGAGCTTTTGCAGACCTCGGAAGCTAGCCGCGTAAGAGCTCGCGGCTGAAGCCGCTCTTACGAAAAGCGGTTACGCCCTGCGTTCTGCCAGGTACTGATCCTTCATGCGCACGTAGTGCTGCGAGCTGTAATACAGCGCCTCGATCTCGGCTTCGGTAAGCCGACGCGCGAAGCGACCCGGATTGCCCAGCCACATCTCGCCCTCGCCGACGACTTTGCCGGGCGCGATCAGCGCGCCGGCGCCGACGAAGCCGTGCTTCTTCACCACCGCGCCGTCGAGCACGATCGCGCCCATGCCGATCAAGGCCGCATCCTCGATCCTGCAGGCGTGGACGATGGCCTTGTGGCCGATGGTGACATCCTCGCCGATCACGGTGGCGAAGCCGCCGAGCTTGGCGTGCGGGCCGTCGTGGCTGACGTGCACCACCGTGCCGTCCTGGATATTGGTGCGGGCGCCGATGCGGATGAAATTGACGTCGCCGCGGATGACGGTACCGGGCCAGACCGAGACGTCGTCGCCGAGCACGGCGTCGCCGATCACGGTCGCGGCCGGATCGACATAAACGCGCTGGCCCAGTTCGGGCAGCTTGCCTAGATAGGAGCGCAGGTCCATTGCATGATTGTAAGCCGCCGACTGGCCTTACACTGCCCGCATGGACCTCGCCGCCGATACGCCCGCCGCCGAACTGCGCCCGACGCTCACCCGCTTGCGCGCCGCCTGGCAGGCCGACAAGCCCGATTACGCCCAGCGCCGCGGCGATCTGGAGCGCCTGCGCCAGGCGGTGAAATCGCGCCTGGACGAGATGGCGCGCACGATTTCCGCCGATTTCGGCCACCGCTCCACGCACGAGACGCTGATCTCGGACGGCATGACCGTGCTCGGCGAGATCGACCATTTGCTCGGCCGCCTGCGTCGCTGGATGAAACCGCAGCGCGTCGGCGTGGGCTGGAAATTCTGGCCGGCGAGGGCCGAAGTGCGGCCCGAACCGCTGGGCGTGGTCGGCGTGATCGCGCCCTGGAACTATCCGGTCAACCTGGCGCTGATCCCGCTGGCCACCGCGATCGCCGCCGGCAACCACGTCTACCTGAAACCATCGGAACACACGCCGCGCTCGGCGCGTTTCCTGCGCGATCTGCTGGCCGAAGTGTTTCCCGAAGACCGCGTCGCTGTCGCGTTCGGCGGCGCGGATATCGCCGCGGAATTCGCCGCGCTGCCGTTCGACCATCTGGTGTTCACCGGTTCCACCGCGGTCGGCCGCAAGGTGATGATGGCCGCCGCGCAGAACCTCACGCCGGTCACGCTCGAACTGGGCGGCAAGTCGCCGGCGATCGTCTGCCCGGATTTCCCGATAGAACTCGCGGCGGCGCGGCTGGCCACCGGCAAATGGTTCAACGGCGGACAAACCTGCATCGCGCCCGATTACGTCTTCATCGACGCGCCGCGGCGCGACGCCTTCGTCGAAGCGCTGCGCGCCCAGGTGCGCGCCCGCTATGCCGGCGGCGATGCGGGCGATTACACGCGGATCATCAACGACGGCCAGTTCCGGCGCCTGGACGGCTATCTCGACGATGCCCGCGCCAAGGGCCTGCAGGTGATCGAACTGTCGCCCGCGAACGGCGGCGAGCGTTCGTTGCCGCCGACGCTGGTGATCGAGCCCGGCGACGACGCCGCCGTGATGCGGGACGAGATCTTCGGCCCGATCCTGCCGATCAAGACCTATCGCGCCTTGGACGAAGCCATCGCCTACGTCAATGCGCACGACCGGCCGCTGGCGTTGTACCCCTTCAGCAACGACCGCAACAGCGTCGAGCTGATCCTGCGCAATACGCTGGCCGGCGGCGTCACCGTCAACGACAGCCTGATCCATTTCGCGATCAACGCGCTGCCGTTCGGCGGCGTCGGCGCCAGCGGCATGGGCGCCTACCACGGCAAGGCCGGCTTCGACGCCTTCAGCAAGCTGCTGCCGATCGTGTGGCAATCGCGCTGGGCCGGCAGCGACCTGCTGAAACCGCCGTACGCCAAGGTCGAACGCTTCATCCGCCTGTTGGTCCGCTAAGCCCCTCCGAGGCCTGCATGAAAATCGCCAGCTGGAACGTCAATTCGCTGAACGTGCGCCTGCCGCATCTCGAACAGTGGCTGCGCGACGCGGCGCCCGATGTGGTCGGCATCCAGGAAACCAAGCTCGAGGACAACAAGTTCCCCGACGCGGTGCTCGCGGGCCTTGGCTACCGCAGCGTGTTCGCCGGGCAGAAAACCTACAACGGCGTGGCCATTCTCGCGCGCGAGCACGCGATCGACGAGGTCTGCATCGGCATCCCCGGTTTCGACGACGCGCAGCGGCGCGTGATTGCCGCGACCGTCAACGGCATGCGCGTGGTCAACCTGTACGTGGTCAATGGCCAGGACGTCGGCACCGAAAAATACGAATACAAGCTGCGCTGGCTCGACGCGGTGCACAGCTGGCTGTCGGAAGAGTTGCAGAAGCATCCGCGGATGGTGGTGCTGGGCGACTTCAACATCGCGCCCGACGACCGCGACGTGCACGATCCGGCGGTGTGGAACGACGGGCACATCCTCACCTCCGCCGCCGAGCGCCAGGCGCTGCAGCGGCTCGCGGGCCTGGGCCTGCACGACGCCTATCGCCTGCATCACGGGGACGCGGGCCAGTTCAGCTGGTGGGATTACCGCCAAGCGGCCTTCCGCCGCAATATGGGCCTGCGGATCGACCTGACCCTGGTGTCCGACGCGCTGCGCGGCACCGCTGCGGCGGCCGGCATCGACCGCGAACCGCGTACCTGGGAGCGGCCCAGCGACCATGCGCCGGTATGGGTGCGGCTGGCGGGTCAGGCCTTGTAGAGCGGAGCTTGCTCCGCTGCTTTTCGTAGAGCCTGCCCCGGACTTGATCCGGGGGTGCGAATTTATTCGCACGCTTTTTATCGGAATAGATCAAGAGCGTGCGAATAAATTCGCACCTAAGAAAGGCAAGGGCAGCGGAGCTTGCTCCGCCCTACAGAACGAGGCACAAAGCAAAAGCCCGGCGATGCCGGGCCTTCGCTATCTCGATGGGCGATGGCGACTCAGCGCACGCGCCCGCGGCGGAACAGGTTGACGATCGCCAGCAGGATGACGGCGCCGATTAGCGACACCACGAAGCTCATGATCGAGAACCCGTCGTTGATCGAACCGGCACCGACCAAGGGGCCGATCAGCCAACCGCCGATGAAGGCGCCGACGATGCCGACCACGACGTTGAGCAGGATGCCCTGCTGCGCGTCTGTCTTCATGATCATGCTGGCGAGCCAGCCGACGACACCGCCCACGATCAACCAGATGATGATGCCCATGCTCCAGACTCCTTGACAGGTGAAGGGTGGTAGCGCTCCCCTGCGTGGGGGCGAACGCCAGTCTGGCGAGCCGTATGTGATGGGGGCGTCAGCACTGGCACCGGGTCTGGCCGGCACGTCCCGGCCGCTGTTTTTTTAGCCGAAACAAACGCTTATCGCATGCGGCTACGCAGCAATGCCAGCAAGACATCGCGCGGCAACTTGCCGGTCTCGTTGCGCGGCAGAGCGGCCACGCGCAGCAACGGACGCGGCAGGAAGACGGCATCCACGCCGCGCTGCAAATGGCCCAGGATGTCGGTTTCGCGCAGCGTCGGCGCCACCGCCAGCGCGGCGATGCGGCGCACGCCGGCGGCATCGGTTTCGTCGAGCTGGAACACCACGCCGTCCTCCACGCCGGGAATCGACAGCAGCTTGCGATTCAGGTCGCCGAGCGAAGCGCGCTTGCCGGCGATTTCCAGCAGGTCGGCGTTGCGGCCGCGCAGATGGAATGCGTGTTCGCCTTCCAATTCGACCAGGTCGGCCAACACCACCGGCGCATCCAGATGCGCGGCGTGGACCAGCGTGCCGTCGGGTTGCGGCGCCAGGCGCACGCCGGGCAGCAGCTGCCAAGCGTCTTCGCGCGCGGTGCGGCGGCGCGCGATCACGCAGGTTTCGGTGGAACCGAACACCTCGCGCACTTCGCAATCGAAGCGCCGTTCGGCCTCTGCCGCCAAGGCTTGCGGCAGAGGCGCGGTGGCCGACACGATGCCCGTCAGCGGCGACAGCTCCACGCCGGATTCGACCAACGCGCGCAAATGCACCGGCGTGGTCACCAGCACGCGCGGCGCGGCGGCCTGCTGCAGCGCGCGGGCGACATCGCCGGGGAAGAAGGGACGCTCCGCATGCACCGCCGCCCCGCCCAGCAGCGGCATCAGCACCGACATTTCCATGCCGTACATGTGCTGCGGCGGCACGGTGGCGACGAAATTGGGCACCGCGCCGGCCGGCCACAGGTCGCGCAGCGCGGCCAAATTCTGCGCGGTGCTGGTATGGAAGCTGCCCCAGGTCTTGGGGTTGGGCTTGGGCGAACCGGTGCTGCCGGAGGTGAATCCGATCGCGATCAGCGCATCGCTGTCGATCATCGGCGGCGCGCCGTCCTGCCGCGGCATGCGCTCGGGCAGGCGCCAGTAATGCGGCGGCGTGTCGGGGAACGATTGTTCGCCCAGGCAGTAGCTGTCCGGATAGCGTGCTCGCACTTCGTCGATCACCGCGGGCGCGCGCGACGACGGCAGCAGCGTCACCTGGCCGCGCAGCGCAGCGGCACCGAACGCGACCAGGAATTTGTAGCGGTCCTCGCACAGGTTGATGACGTGGCCGGCCGCCGGCAGCATCGCCGCCAGCCCTCGCACCTGCGCGAAATAATCGGCCAATGTGATCGCACCGTTGCCGTCGAACAGCAACGCGCGCATGCCGTCGCCGCTGGCGAGGACTCGTTGCGTCGCGCCGGAATCCCGGTGCTCGATGACTGCGGACATGCCTGGCTCCTTGCGCGGCCTGAGCCGCCCCCTGGCATTTAGCTTACGCTGACGGCCCGCATCCACACCAAACCGCCGTTCATCAACATGTCCGCGACCGACGCCGGCCATGCCATCGGCCCGATCCGCTGGGCCTGGCACCCCCATCCGCGCACGCAGCCGGCCGAAATCGCGGCGCTGCATTGGCTGGAACGGCGCCTGGGCCTGGCCCGGGACACGCTGCCGCTGGTGCGCGAGGCGCGCGGCCGGCCGCGGATCCAGCCGCCCGCGGGGGGCTACGACGCCAGTTGGAGCCACAGCGGCGAGGGCCTGCTGGTCGCGCTCGGCGAAGGCGTCGAGGTGGGCGTGGACATGGAATGGCGGCGCGCGCGGCCGCGCGCGCTGGAGCTGGCGCAGCGCTATTTCGCGGCCTCGGAAACGCAATGGTTGGCGTCCCTGCCGCAGGCCGCATGCGAAGACGTCTTCCTGCGATTGTGGTGCGCCAAAGAAGCCGTGCTGAAGGCCGACGGATATGGCCTGGCGTTCGGTCTGCATCGGCTTGCTTTCGTTGAATCCGACCACGGTTTGACGCTCGGCGTTTGCGATCCAGCGCTGGGTCAACCGCAGGATTGGCATCTGCATGAATTCGTGCCCTCGCTCGGTTACGTCGCCGCGATCGCGTGGCGTTCGCCGCCGCTGAACCGCTCTTCGTAGGAGCGGCTTTAGCCGCGAGCTCTTTCCCGCACGTTAGCGCGGGCGTATCGAAAAAGCTCGCGGCTAAAGCCGCTCCTACAAGGTCTGCTGCTCGTCGGCGATACTGTCGCCCATGAATAAAGACGTTCCCGCGCTGCGCGCCGAACTCGACGCGGGCCTGTCCGCACTGTCCTTGGACACCGCGCTGGCCGAACCGCTGCTGGCCTATCTCACCCTGCTCGACCGCTGGAACCGCACCTACAACCTCACCGCGATCCGCGATCCTCGCGACATGGTCGCCAAGCACCTGCTCGATTCGCTGGCGATGCAGCCTTACGTCCGCAACACCGCCACGCTCGCCGACCTGGGCACCGGCCCGGGATTGCCGGGCATACCGCTGGCCATCGCCCTGCCCTCGCTGCAGGTGACGCTGGTCGAATCCAACGGCAAGAAGGCCCGCTTCCTGCGCGAAGCCGTACGCGCGCTGCGCCTGGGCAATGCGCGCGTGGCCGAATCGCGGGCCGAGGCGCTGGACGAACCCGGCGCGTACGAGGCGATCACCGCGCGCGCCCTGGCCACGCTGCCGGAGATCCTCGCCGTCGGCGGCCACCTGCTGGCTCCCGCCGGCCGGCTGCTGGCGATGAAGGGCGCGCGTCCCGACGACGAAATCGCCGCTGTGCCGGCGGGATGGCGGCTGGAGGCCATCCATGCCCTCGCGGTGCCCGGATTGGCGGCGGAGCGGCATCTGGTGGTCGTGGCTCGCGATACGGCGTAGGGTCATAAAAGCCGTCGCAGCCGGCTTTCTGCAGCGCGCGGCGGCGCGTTGGGGCCGCCGGCGGACGGATCTTGCGCTGGGCGGCGGAAACTAGAAGCCGTCGCGGCCGGCTTTCTGCAGCGCGCGGCGGCGCGTTGGGGCCGCCGGCGGACGGATCTTGCGCTGGGCGGCGGAAACTAGAAGCCGTCGCGGCCGGCTTTCTGCAGCGCGCGGCGGCGCGTTGGGGCATCGACGCAAGCCAATAGGCACCTGGCGCGGCATAATCCCCAGTCCGGCCGCGCTCGCCCGGCTCCCGCAACGCATCGAGGCATCACGGACCCCATGGCCCGCATCATCGCCATCGCCAACCAGAAAGGCGGGGTCGGCAAGACCACCACCGCCGTCAACCTGGCCGCTGCGCTGGCGCGCACGCCCAAGCGCGTGCTGCTGGTCGACCTGGACGCGCAAGGCAACGCCACCATGGGCAGCGGCATCGACAAGCGCGAGCTGTCCGCGTCCAGCTGCGATGTGCTGCTGGAAGAAATGCACGCCAGCGACGCGATCGTGCGCACGCCCGAGGATTTCGACCTGCTGCCCGGCAATACCGACCTGACCGCGGCCGAAATCGAACTGATGGACGAGGAAGGCCGCGAGCAACGCCTGAAGCGCGCGCTCGATCCGCTGCGCGACAAATACGATTTCATCATCGTCGACTGCCCGCCGGCGCTGTCGCTGCTGACCTTGAACGCGCTGACCGCGGCCGATTCGGTGCTGGTGCCGATGCAGTGCGAGTACTACGCGCTGGAAGGGCTGACCGCGCTGCTGCAGACCATCGACGCGCTCAAGGCCAAGCTCAACCCCGGTCTTGAGATCGAAGGCGTGTTGCGCACCATGTTCGACGTGCGCAACAACCTGGCCAATGCGGTCTCGGCCGAACTCACCAATCATTTCGGCGACAAGGTGTTCCGCACCATCGTGCCGCGCAACGTGCGCCTGGCCGAGGCGCCCAGCCACGGCCAGAGCATCGTCGGCTACGACAAGGCCTCGCGCGGTTCGATCGCCTATCTGGGCCTGGCAGGAGAAGTGCTGCGTCGCCAGCACGAGCGCAACAAGAACGCTACGGAGAAGGCGGCATGACCGCGACAAAACCCAATCCCGGCAAGAAGCGCGGCCTGGGCCGCGGCCTGGAAGCCCTGCTCGGCCCGAAAGCCGCCGCCGAAGCGCCGGTGCTGGAAGCCACGCCCACCGACAAGCTGCATTCGCTGCCGGTCGATGCGCTGTCGCCTGGCAAGTACCAGCCGCGCCGCAACATGGATCCGGACAAGCTGACCGAGCTGGCCGAATCGATCCGCGCGCAAGGCGTGATCCAGCCGATCGTGGTGCGCGACCTGGGCGGCAAACGTTACGAAATCATCGCCGGCGAACGCCGCTGGCGCGCCTCGCAGCAGGCCGGGCTGTCGGAAATCCCGGTGGTGGTGCGCGAAGTCGACGATCGCACCGTGGTGGCGATGGCGCTGATCGAAAACATCCAGCGCGAAGACCTCAATCCGCTTGAAGAAGCGCAGGCGCTGCATCGGCTGATCGAGGAATTCGCACTGACCCACGCGCAGGCCGCCGAAGCGGTCGGCCGTTCGCGCGCGGCGGTTTCCAATCTGCTGCGCCTGCTGGAACTGCCGCCGGCGATCCGCGCGCTGCTGGAATCGCGACGCCTGGAAATGGGCCATGCGCGCGCATTGCTGACGCTGTCGCCGGAACTCGCAAGCAGGCTCGCTTCGGACGCCGCCGAGCACGGCTGGTCGGTACGCGAGGTGGAGCATCGCGCGCAGCAGTTCGCGCACGGCGCGGTGCCCAGCGTGGGCAAGAAGAAGACCGCCGGCAAATCGCGGCCCAGCGCCGACATCGCCTCGCTCGAGAACGAATTGTCGGAAAGCCTGGGCACCAAGGTCAGCATCGCGCACGGCCGCGCGGGCAAAGGCCGGCTGGTGATCCACTACACGGACCTGGATACGCTGGACGGCGTGCTGGAACGCCTGCGCGGCAAGTCCGCCTGACCCGCTTTTTGTGGAGCGGGGCTTGCCCCGCTGCTCTTGGCCCGAGCGGACCGAAAGGCAGCGGAGCAAGCCCCGCTCTACAAAGCAGGGGATTGAACGATTCGCTCAGGTTCGGGCTGGCAAAATCTCAAGTCACTGGATTTCCGCCTCCGCGGGAACGACGGCTGAAGAGCATGACCATCCTCGTCACCGGCGCGGCCGGCTTCATCGGCGCCTATGTGTGCCGCCAATTGCAGGAGCTCGGCGTGCGCGCCGTGGGCCTGGACAATTTCAACAGTTACTACGATCCCCAGCTCAAGCGGGACCGTATCGCGGCGTTATGCCCGGATACCAATATCCGTACGCTCGACCTGACCGATCGCGACGGCCTGGCCGCGCTGTTCGACGAGGTCAAGCCGACGCGCGTGATCCATCTCGCGGCCCAGGCCGGCGTGCGCTATTCGCTCGAGAATCCGCACGCGTACGTCGACAGCAACGTGGTCGGCTTCGTCAACCTGCTGGAGCTGTGCAGGCATCGCGGCGTCCAGCACCTGGTCTACGCAAGCTCATCGTCGGTCTATGGCGACTCGGCCAAACCCCCGTTCTCCGAAGACCAGCGCATCGACCGGCCGCGCTCGCTGTACGCGGCGACCAAAGCCGCCAACGAATTGATGGCGCACACCTACGCGCATTTGTACGGCCTGCGCGCGACCGGCTTGCGCTTCTTCACCGTCTACGGCGCCTGGGGCCGGCCGGACATGGCGCCGCTGCTGTTTTCGCGCGCCGTGTTGGCGGGACGCCCGATCGACGTGTTCAACCACGGCAAGATGCGCCGCGACTTCACCTATATCGACGACATCGTTGCCGGCGTGCTGGGTGCGTTGAAACATCCGCCGCAGGACGATCCGCCGCACCGGGTGTTCAACCTGGGCAACCATACCCCGGTGGAACTGGAACGCTTCATAGCGGTCATCGAACAGGCCGCCGGCAAGCCGGCCGAGAAGGTCTACAAGCCGATGCAGCCGGGAGACATGGTCGAGACCATGGCCGATACGGCGCGGGCCAAGGCCGCGTTCGGCTTCGAGCCGGTGACGCCTATCGACATCGGATTGCCGCGCGTGGTGGCTTGGTGCCGCGATTACTTCGGCGATAATGCGTAGGCTTTTCCTTCTCCCCTCGGGAGAAGGTGCCCGGAGGGCGGATGAGGGTTCGGCGAAGCGGCAATGCCGCAGGAAACGCTGCGCATTCCGTACTCGCGTCCCAAGATTGGAATCATCGCCGCTTCGCCGTACCCTCACCCCAACCCCTCTCCCGCAGGGAGAGGGGCTTACCCGTCGAGCCATGTAAATGTCGATAGCGAATCCGCAACTCTCAGTGGTAGTGCCGGTGTTCAACGAGCAAGACAACGTCGCGCCGTTGATCGACGAAATCACCGCCGCGCTGCGCGGCGTGGCCGATCCCTCGACAGGTCTCGGGACAAGCTTCGAGATCGTCTACGTCGACGACCATTCGCGCGACGCCACGCCCGAAGTATTGAAACGGCTCAAGAGCGAAGTGCCCGAACTGCGCGTGTTGCGCCACGTCACCCAGAGCGGACAAAGCACCGCGGTGCGCACCGGCATCAAGGCCGCACGCGGTGAATGGATCGCTACGCTCGACGGCGATGGCCAGAACGACCCGGCCGACATTCCCAAACTGCTCGCCGCCCGCGCGGCGGCCACGCCCGACACCAAGCTGTTCGCCGGCTGGCGCGTCAACCGCCAGGATTCTGGCAGCAAGCGCTGGGCCTCGAAATGGGCCAACGCGATCCGCGCGCGCATGCTCCGCGACAATACGCCCGACACCGGTTGCGGCATCAAGCTGTTCGAACGCGAGGCTTTCCTCGACCTGCCCTACTTCGACCACATGCACCGCTACCTGCCGGCGCTGATGCAGCGCGCGGGCTGGAAAACCGTCAGCGTGCCGGTGAACCACCGCCACCGCGCGACGGGCGTGTCCAAGTACAACAACCTCAACCGCGCCCTGGTCGGTATCAGCGACCTGCGCGGGGTGGCTTGGCTGATCCGGCGCAGCAAGCGTACGGCTGTGGAAGAAGTTACGTAATTTGTCCCTGGTTCTTGTCATCCCGAACCAAACAAGTGTCATCCCGAGCGTAGCGAGGGATCTGCTTTGTCGGCGCACTCGGAAGCAGATTCCTCGCTACGCTGGAATGACAGCTTTTTTACCTTAGCTGCGAGCACCGCCATGACCCCCGATTTCATGAACGCCGCGATCCCCTGGCTGGAATGGACCGGCCTGCACATGTCGCCATGGAAGCTGATCGGCCTGACCGGCGCGCTGATGTTCGGCGGCCGCTGGGTGGTCCAGTTCGCGGCCTCGCGACGGCACCGCAAGCCGGTGATCCCGCGCCTGTTCTGGTACATGAGCCTGGTCGGCAGCGTGATGACCCTGAGCTATTTCGTGTTCTCGCAAAAGCAGGACTCGGTGGGCGTGATCCAGAACCTGTTCCCGGCGTTCACGGCGGCCTACAGCCTGTATCTGGACATCCGGCATCGAGGTTGGAAGCGGGACAAGGCAAGTCACTGAATCGTGACGATTGCCTGTCCCGCCTTAACCTAAACATGAAGTCTACGGACCACCATCCTCTGCCCAGGAGTCAATACACTCGGTAAGCGAGCCGTAATTCTCCGAGAGGGGGCCTCCCGACATAATAGTGATGCAAAGACTGAGAGTGTCGTCTAACGTATTCTTTCCTTCCTTACCCGACGTCGGCGTAGACGAGACATTCCCAACGACGCCTGTAGCCGGTAACTGACCACTGCTGCCGACGACCGGCATCCTACGCGCATCGTTACCTTGCTGAGCATTCGCGGTACTCATACCACCCAGCATTAACAGCAGAAACATTGCTGCTGCAGTTTTGGTTCCCTTCATGGCATTACCTTAGTAGTTGTTTGCCCGCTCTTGGTACGGAGAGCAGGCTGCTCCGGTATGGCAATAGGACGTATTGGCAAAAAAAACGGCCAAAATGCCAACGATTTGTTCGTGTTCTGGCACTGAGTTTTAAATCGCATTGCCAGTCCTGGGCTTATGTCGGGTTGACGCCCGCATCGGCCCTGCGAATAAGACGGGAACCTGCAAATAAACGGCCACCCGAACCCTTCGTCGCCTCGCGCGCCGGCACCGCAAGCCGGTGATCCCGCGCCTGTTCTGGTACATGAGTCTGGTCGGCAGCGTGATGACGCTGAGCTACTTCGTGTTTTCGCAGAAGCAGAACTCGGTAGGGGTGATCCAGAACCTGTTCCCGGCCTTCACGGCGGCCTACAGCCTGTACCTGACATCCGACACCGGGGCTGGCGGCGGGACAAAACCTCGCACTGACCCGGCGCAGCCCGCTTCACCCTCTCCCTTTTACGGGAGAGGAACAGGCGCAAAGCGCCAGGGAGAGGGTTCGGCTCTTGGCGCACCCGCCTTCCTCGCCCTTCGCCCCCTCCTGTGGATAAGTCCTTGCCTGGGCTGGCCTTCCCCGGCATAATGCCCGGCTCGCTGCGTCCGGTCGGCCGATGAGGCCTGGACCGGGCGGGTCCGGAAACGCAGTTCCGGCCCGCCGCCGGCAGCGGAATACCACCCGAATTGCGTGCGGCCGACCGGCCGCAGGGGCCGAAGTCTTCCTGGCTAAGGAAGATAAAAAAATCCAATGAGGTGCGTTATGTCCCGCGTATGCCAAGTCACCGGCAAGCGCGTGCAGACCGGCAACAACGTCTCGCACGCCAACAACAAAACCCGTCGCCGTTTCCTGCCAAACCTGCACGAGCGCCGCTTCTGGGTGGCCAGCGAAAACCGCTGGATCAAGCTGAAGGTTTCCGCGCAGGCACTGCGCACCATCGACAAGAACGGCATCGATTCCGTTCTGGCCCAACTCCGCGCCCGCGGCGAAAAGGTCTGAGGAGGACATCATGGCAAGCAAGCGCGACAAGATCCGTCTGATCTCCTCGGCCAACACCGGCCATTTCTACACCACCGACAAGAACAAGAAGAACACGCCGAACAAGATGGAGGTCAAGAAGTACGACCCCGTCGTCCGGAAGCACGTGATCTATAAGGAAGGCAAGATCAAGTGACGTTCTGACCCGCGCGCGTAGCGCGTGGCTTTGTCAGAACGTCATCCCGGCGAAAGCCGGGGTCCAGCCGCCGCAACGAACCCGCCCGCAAGGCGGGTTTTTTGTTGCCCTGCTGTCGCCCCCTTTGAAAGGGGGCAGCGAAGCGGGGGGATTTGCTTTTGACTTTGCTCTTTGAGAGCCAAAGCAAGATCAAGAGCAAATCCCCCCGGCGCCCGCTGCGCGCGCGCCGGCCCCCTTTTTCAAAGGGGGCGACAGCAGACGTCGACGGCACCCGCCCCCACGCGCGTAAACTCATCCTGTCGTGTAAACGGGTGCGGGCATGCTGCCTGGATGGATGCTGCTGCTGGTATCGCTGGCCTACGCCGCCCTACTGTTCACGGTGGCGTGGTGGGGCGACCGCCGGCCGCTGTATCCGCAGCGGCCGTGGCTGCGGCCGCTGGTCTACAGCCTGGCGCTGGCGGTGTACTGCTCGTCGTGGACGTTCTACGGCGCGGTCGGCAGCGCGGCGCGCACCGGCATCGGCTATTTGCCGATCTACCTGGGTCCGCTGCTGTTGCTGCTGTTCGGCTGGCGCATCCTGGAACGGATCGCGCTGATCGCGCAGACCCAGAACACCGTGTCGATCGCCGATTTCATCGCCGCGCGTTACGGCCGCGCGCAACGCCTGGCCGCGCTGGTGACGCTGATCGCGCTGACCGCGGCGGTGCCCTACCTGGCGCTGCAATACAAAGCGGTGGCGATCAGCCTGAGCGTGCTGAGCGGACAGGTGCCGACGACGACGCTGGGCGATCCGGCGCTTTACGTCGCCGCGCTGATGGCGCTGTTCGCGATCCTGTACGGCACGCGCCAGGTCGACGCCACCGAGCACCACCACGGCATGATGCTGGCGATCGCGCTGGAGTCGCTGGTGAAGCTGCTCGCGCTGGTCATGGTCGGCGTGTTCGCGATCGGCTGGCTGGGCGATCACGATCTGCGCGTCGGCGACGCCACGCGTGCGCTGATCGCCAACGCGCCGCCGGTCGGCTTCGTCGGCCAGACGCTGCTCGCTTTCGCCGCGATCATCTGCCTGCCGCGGCAATTCCACGTGGCGATCGTCGAATGCGGCGACGTCAACGACATCCGCCGCGCGCGCTGGCTGTTTGGCGCCTATCTGATCGTGGTCTCGCTGATGGTGCTGCCGATCGCCGGCGCCGGCGTCGCCCTGTTCGGCCGCGACGGCGCCGTGTCCGCGGACAGTTTCGTATTGGCGCTGCCGCTGGCCGAATCGCACGAAACGCTGGCGTTGTTCGCCTACGTCGGCGGCTTTTCCGCCGCCACCGGCATGGTGATCGTGGCCAGCGTGGCGCTGGCGACCATGGTCAGCAACGATCTGGTGATGCCGCCGCTGCTGCGCCGCGGCTGGGCGGAGCGCCACGGCGGCGACGTCGCCGGCACGGTGCTGTGGATACGGCGCGTGGCGATCGTCGGCTTCGCCGCGCTGGCTTACGGCTATTACCGCGCCAGCGGCAGCGACACCACGCTCGCGGCTTACGGTTTGATGGCGTTCGCGGCCGTGGCGCAATTCGCGCCGGCACTGATCGGCGGTTTGTACTGGCGCGGCGCGAGCCGGCAGGGCGTCGAAGTGGGCATGGCGCTCGGCTTCGCGATGTGGATCTACACGCTGCTGCTGCCGACGCTGACCGAAGCGGGCTGGTTGCGGCCCGAATGGCTGACGCAGGGTCCGTTCGGCATCGCCTGGTTGCGCCCGCAGCAGTTGTTCGGGCTCAGCGGCTGGGATCCGTTGACGCACGGCACGTTCTGGTCGCTGCTGGTGAACGTGGGCGCGCTGATGCTGGTGTCGGCGCGCTGGCGGCCGGGTTTCGACGAACGCCTGCGCGCCGCGCCGTTCCTCGAGCCTTATGCCGAAAAACAGACGCTGACCGAGGGCGGTTGGCGCGGCAACGTGCATATCGCCGACCTGCTGGCGCTGGCCGGGCGCGTGCTCGGCGAACGCACCGCGCGCCGCGCCTTCAACGAACAAGCGCAAACGCTCGGCACCGAATTGCAACCCGCGGCGGGCGCCGACCGCGCCTGGGTGCAGTTCACCGAACGCCTGCTCGCCGCAGCGATCGGTGCGGCCTCGGCGCGGCTGGTGCTGACCAGCGCGTTGAAGGGTTCGGGCATGGAAGTGGCCGAAGTGGTGGCCGTCCTCGACGAAGCCGGGCAGGAGTTGCGCTTCAATCGACAAGTATTGGCGACCACGCTGGACAACATCGACCAGGGCGTCAGCGTGGTCGACCGCGACATGAAGCTGGTCGCCTGGAACCGGCGCTACCAGCAGATGTTCGGCTATCCCGACGGCATGCTCTACGTCGGGCGCCCGGTGGCCGAGCTGATCCGATTCAACGCCGAACGCGGCGAATTGGGCGAAGGCGACATCGACGCGCAGGTCGACAAGCGCATCGCCTACATGCGCGCCGGTTCGCCCTACGTGTTCGAACGCGTGCGCAGCAGCGGCCAGGTCACCGAGATGCGCGGCCAGCCGCTGCCGGGAGGCGGCTATGTCACCAGCTACAGCGACGTCACCGAGTACAAGCGCGTCGAAGGCGCGCTGCGCGAGATCAACGAGACGCTGGAACAGCGCGTCGCCGAGCGCAGCCGCGAGGCGGAAGCCGCGCAGCAGTCGCGCACACGCTTCCTGGCCGCGCTCAGCCATGACGTGCTGCAACCGCTCAATGCCGCGCGCCTGTTCACGTCTGCGTTGCGCGACAGCGACCAGGCCGCGGAGCAGCGGCACCTGGCCGAACGCGTCGACACGTCGTTGCGCGCCGCCGAGGAACTGCTCGACGGCCTGCTCGACATCTCGCGCCTGGACGCCGGTGCGCTGCTGCCCGCGTTATCGGATTTCGACGCCGGCGACCTGCTGCAGCAGCTGGTCGAGCAGTATTCGCCGGTCGCCGCCGGCCGCGGCATCGATCTGCGCCTGCACGCCAGCTCGCGCCCGGTGCGCAGCGACCGGCGCCTGCTGCGCCGCGTGCTGCAGAACTTCATCGCCAACGCGATGCGCTACACGCGCGAGGGCCGCATCGTGCTGGCGGCGCGGCCGCGCGGCGGCGACGTCGAGCTGCAGGTCTGGGATACCGGGCCGGGGATTCCCGCGCATCACCTGCAGCAGATCTTCGAAGAGTTCCGCCGCTTCGAGCAGCCTACCGATTGGGGCGAGCGCGGCCTGGGCCTGGGCCTGTCGATCTGCCAGCGCGTTTCGCATGCGCTCGGGCATCCGTTGTACGTGCGTTCGCGCGTCGGCCGCGGCAGCGTGTTCTCGATCCGCGTGCCGAGCGCAGAGCGCGCCGCGCCGGCGGCCGCACGCGAAGCGCGCGTCGGCATACCCGAATCGCTGGCGGGCCTGCGCGTGCTGTGCGTCGACAACGACCACGAGATCCTGGCCGGCATGCGCGCCTTGCTGGGACGCTGGCAGGTGCACGTCCTGTCGGCGACGACCGTCGACGAAGCGCTGGCGCTGATGGAGCAACGGCCCGATGTGCTGCTGGTCGATTACCATCTGCACGACCGCCTGGACGGACTGGATACGCTGGACGCGCTGCAGCAACGCTCGCCGCAGGCGGTGCCCGGCGCCCTACTCACTGCCGACGGCAGCGACGCCGTCAAACAGGCCGCGCGCGCGCGCGGCTACCGAGTGCTGACCAAGCCGGTGCGGCCGGCCTCGCTGCGCGCCTATCTGGCCGCGCAACAGTCCCACGCCAGTCGCGGTGCGGCGGCCGACGCGATTTGAATTCGATTTTGTGAGAGCGGCTTCAGCCGCGAGCTTTTTTGCGGCCTGCCATCAAAAGCTCGCGGCTGAAGCCGCTCCCACAAAGAGCAAGGTTACTGCTCTTCTTCGGGCGGCGGCACCACCGATGCGGGATCCAACGCCAATCGGCCGGCGATCAGCACCGCCTGGGTGCGGTTGGATGCGCCGAGCTTGCGCAGGATCGCGGTCATGTGCGCCTTCACCGTCGCCTCGGATACGCCGAGCTCGTAGGCGATCTGCTTGTTCAACAAACCCGTGCCCAGCATCTGCAGCACCCGGAACTGCTGCGGCGTCAATTCGCGCAGGCGCTGCGCGGCGGCATGCTCGTCGTCGCCCACCGCCGGCGCCGTGTGCGCAGCGGCGGGCGCCCAGCGTTCGCCTTCCAGCACTTGGGTCAACGCGTCGCCCAAGGTCGCCGCATCGGCGGACTTCGGAATGAAGCCGACCGCGCCGTGGTCCAGCGCGCGCCGCATCACCGCCGGGTCTTCCTGCGCCGACACGACCACCACGGGCAGTTGCGGATGCTGCGCGCGCAGGTGCACCAGTACGCTGAAGCCGTGCGCGCCGGGCATGTTGAGATCGAGCAGCAACAGATCGGCGTCGGGTTCCGCTTCGGCCAGCGCATACAGCGCGTGGGCGCTATCGGCTTCGCGCAGTTCGTAATCGGGCAGCACGCGCGCGACCACGCCGCGCAGGGCTTCGCGGAACAGCGGGTGGTCGTCGGCGATCAGCAGCGTGGGCATAAATCCCCCCCGCGCCGCTTTTTCAAAGGGGGGAACGGCAAAACAGCGAATCCCCTACACGACCCCGGGCTGTTCCCCCCTTTGAAAATGGGGGGCAGGGGGGAGTTGCTGTTGCTATGCGCCACTACGCCCCATACCTCAAAAAGTACGCGCGCCGACTGCGCAACGACATGACCGACGCCGAGCGCAGATTCTGGTATTGCGTGCGTCGCAAGCGCTTTAGCGCGGTGCAGTTCTATCGGCAGACGCCGATTGGCCGGTATATCGTGGATTTCTATGCCCCTGCTGCCGGGTTGGTCGTGGAGATCGACGGGGGCCAGCATTTCACCGAAGGGGGCCGCGCGGCGGACGCATTGCGGGATGCCGCGCTCATGCGCATGGGCCTGCGCGTGCTGCGTTTCGACGATCGGATGGTGCTGATGGAGACCGATGCGGTGTTGGATGTCGTTTGGAACGCGGTTTGCGCGGCGATCGGAGCGTCCACGTAAATCCCCCCTGCCCCCCTTTTTCAAAGGGGGGAACATCAAGAGCATGTCGTCCGCCGCCAGTGCATTGCGCCTGCTGCTGTTCCCCCCTTTGAAAAAGGGGGGCAGGGGGGATTTGCTTTTGACTTTCATTTGCCCAATCGATTCTTGACCAACGCATCGACCACCGACGGATCGGCCAGCGTGCTGGTGTCGCCCAATTGATCGGGCGCGTTCTCGGCGATCTTGCGCAGGATGCGGCGCATGATCTTGCCCGAACGCGTCTTGGGCAGCCCCGGCGCCCATTGCAGGTGGTCGGGCGTGGCGACCGGGCCGATTTCCTTGCGCACCCAGGCGACCAGTTCTTTGCGCAGCTCGTCGCCGCCTTCATCGGACGTGGGCTGCTCGCCGGCGATCAAGGTGACATAGGCATAGATGCCCTGCCCTTTGATATCGTGCGGATAACCGACCACCGCGGCCTCGGCGACCTTGGGATGCGACACCAGCGCGCTTTCCACTTCGGCGGTGCCGATGCGGTGGCCGCTGACGTTGATCACGTCGTCGACGCGGCCGGTGATCCAGTAATAACCGTCTTCGTCGCGCCGGCAACCGTCGCCGGTGAAATAGGTGCCCGGATAAGTCTTGAAATAAGTGTCGATGAAGCGCTGGTGGTCGCCGTACACCGTACGCATCTGCCCGGGCCAGGAATCGAGCAGCACCAGATTGCCTTCGGCGGCGCCGTCCAGGATCTTGCCGTTGGCGTCGACGATCGCCGGCCGGATGCCGAAGAACGGTTTGGTCGCCGAGCCGGGCTTGGCGTCGATCGCGCCGGCCAGCGGCGTGATCAGGATGCCACCGGTCTCGGTCTGCCACCAGGTGTCCACGATCGGGCAGCGGCCGTCCCCGACGACATCGTTGTACCAACGCCATGCTTCGGGATTGATCGGCTCGCCGACCGTGCCGAGCAGGCGCAGCGACTTGCGCGAAGTCGATTTCACCGGCGCGTCGCCTTCGCGCATCAGCGCGCGGATCGCGGTCGGCGCGGTATAGAACAGCGTGACCTGGTGCTTGTCGATCACCTGCCAGAAGCGCGAACTGTCCGGATAGTTCGGAACGCCTTCGAACATCAGCGCGGTGGCGCCATTGGCCAGCGGTCCGTAGACGATGTAGCTGTGGCCGGTGACCCAGCCGACGTCGGCCGTGCACCAGTAGACGTCCTCTTCGCGCAGATCGAACACGCATTCGTGCGTGTAGCTGACGTAGACCATGTAGCCGCCGGTGGTGTGCAGCACGCCCTTGGGCTTGCCGGTGGAACCGGAGGTGTAGAGGATGAACAACGGATCTTCGGCGTTCATGCGCTCGGGCGCGCATTCCTCCGGCTGACCGTCGACCACCGCGTCGTACCAGCGGTCGCGCGGCATCTGCATGTCGACCGCGCCGCCGGTGTGGCGCACCACCAGCACGGTTTCGACGGTGTTGGTGCCGGGCATCTTCAAAGCGGCGTCGACGTTGGCCTTGAGCGGGATCTTCTTGCCGCCGCGCACGCCTTCATCGGCGGTGATGATCAGCTTGGACTGGCAGTCGGAGACGCGGTCGGCGATCGAATTGGGCGAGAAGCCGCCGAACACCACCGAATGGATCGCGCCGATGCGCGCGCAGGCCAGCATCGCCACCGCGGCCTCGGGAATCATCGGCAGGTAGATGGTGATGCGGTCGCCCTTGCGCACGCCCAGGTTGCGCAGCGCATTGGCCAGCTTGCATACGCGGCGGTGCAGTTCGCGATAGGTCACTTTTTGCGCCGGCTGCGCGGGATCGTCGGGCTCGAACAGCAGCGCGGTCTTGTCGCCGCGCTTGTCCAGCTGCCGGTCCAGGCAGTTGACGCTGGCGTTGAGTTCGCCGTCTTCGTACCAGCGGATGCGGAAATCCTCCAGCCGGTAGCTGACATCCTTGATCTTGGTCGGCGCCCGCATCCAGTCCAGGCGGCCGGCGATCCCGCCCCAGAACGACGCCGGGTCGTCGACGGACGCCTGGTAGAGGCTTTCGTACTGCTTGCGATCGATCCTGGCCTTGGCCGCGAAATCCGGCGGGACGGGATATAGGGCGGGTGCGTCCGTCATGGCGTTGCCTGCTGGTGATGCGATGAGTGAAGTCTGCCGCATCCATTGTTAAGCCGCCCTAGACCTTCGTCTATACCGGCGCCGCCTACGACCAATGGCGAATAGGCGTCGGCCGGGTGCGCGCGCAGGCTCCGGAGAGCCGTGCCTGGCGCGGCCGATCGCTAACCATGAGCCACCACGCATGATCGGGAGAGGGGAATGACTACATCCATCGTATCGATGGCGCGGCGTCCGTTGGCCACCGCCCTGTTGGTCGCCTTGCTGGCACCGGGCATGGCCTTGGCCGCCACCGCCAAGGAAAAGGAGCTGGAAGCGCGCATCGCCCAGCTCGAACAGCAGGTGCAGGCGCTGCTGTCGCAGCAGCAGCAGACGCAGACGCAGCTGACGCAGACGCAGACGACCGTGACCGAGGTTCAAGCCGCGCAAAAAACGGCTCCCGCCGTGCCCGCGGGCAAGCAGCCGATCCAATCCAGCACGATCATGGCCACCGCCAATCCCGGCACGACATTCTCGTACGGCGGTTTCATCAAGCTGGACGCGATGGTCACCGACACCAGCGACGGCAAGATCGCCGACGGTTCGTCTGGGCGCCTGTTCTATCTGCCCAGCACGATTCCCGTCGGCCCGAACAATGCGCAGGAAACCGATCCCTACACCGATTTCCACGCCCAGTTCTCGCGCTTCTGGCTCAGCGCCGACCACACCACCGACGCCGGCGACAAGTTCAAGGCCTATATCGAAGCCGACTTCTTCGGCGGCGGCAGCAACGCCCTGGTCGGCAACGAAACCGCGACCAACACGTACGCCGTTTCGCTGCGCCAAGCCTATGTGAGCTGGAACAACTGGCTGGCCGGCCAAACCTGGTCCAATTTCCAGGATGTGGCGGCGCTGCCCGATGCGGTCGATTTCGTCGGCACCACCGACGGCACCATCTTCGTGCGCCAGGCGCAAGTCCGCTATACCAACGGTCCCTGGTCGTTCTCGGTGGAAAATCCGCAAACCACGGTCACGCCGTTCCTCAACAACGGCGCGCGCTTCAACACCGGCGACAACGTCACGCCCGATCTCACCGCGCGCTGGCTGACCAAGGGCGACTGGGGCCATTTCACCGTCGCCGCGCTGGCGCGCCAGTTCAAGTACGAAAACCTCGCCACCGGCCAGGACGAGACCGACAGCGGCGCTGCGCTCAGCGTCTCGGGCAAATTCAACCTCGGCAAGAGCGACGACATCCGTTATGCGGTCAACGGCGGCAAGGGCATCGGTCGCTATCTTGCGTTCGGCTTGGGCAGCGACACGGTGCAGGCGGCGGACGGCTCGCTCGAAGCCATCGACGGCTACGGCGGCTTCGTCGCCTGGCGCCACGCCTTCAGCCCGAAGGTGCGCACCAACCTGATGTATGCCACCGCGATGTTCGACAACGACAAGGCATTGACCGGCTTCGGGGTCACCGAGCGCTCCCAGTCCTGGCACGCCAACGTGATCTATTCGCCGTTCCCGAAACTCGACATCGGCGCAGAGCTGAGTTGGGGCGAGCGCCAGCTGGAGGACGATCGCGAAGGCGACCTCAAGCGCATCCACACCCACGTCAAGTTCAGCTTCTAACTCAAGGGGAACGGACCATGTCCAGCACCACCGCTGTACCCTCGCCCGCTCCGGGCACGCTGACCCAAGGGCACAAGAAGGTCGTCTTCGCCTCCAGCCTGGGCACCGTGTTCGAGTGGTACGACTTCTATCTGTACGGATCGCTGGCCGCGATCATCGCCAAGCAGTTCTTCTCGGCGCTGGATCCGACCAGCGGCTTCATCTTCGCGCTGCTCGCTTTCGCCGCCGGCTTCGCGGTGCGTCCTTTCGGCGCGCTGGTGTTCGGCCGCATCGGCGACATGATCGGGCGCAAGTACACCTTCCTGGTGACGATCGTGATCATGGGCCTGTCGACGTTCCTGGTCGGCATCCTGCCCAGCTACACCACGATAGGCGTCGCGGCACCGATCATCCTGATCGGCCTGCGCCTGCTCCAAGGCCTGGCGCTGGGCGGCGAATACGGCGGCGCGGCGACCTATGTCGCCGAACATGCGCCGCAAGGCAAGCGCGGTTTCTACACCAGCTTCATCCAGACCACCGCGACGCTGGGCCTGTTCCTGTCGCTGCTGGTGATCCTGGGTTGCCGCTACTTCCTCGGCACCGAAGCGTTCGAAGCCTGGGGCTGGCGCATTCCGTTCCTGGTGTCGGTGGTCCTGCTCGGCATCTCGGTGTGGATCCGCCTGCAGTTGGCCGAATCGCCGATGTTCCAGGAAATGAAAGCGCAAGGAAAGCTGTCGAAGGCGCCGATCACCGAGAGCTTCTTCTCGCGCAACGGCAAGATCGCATTGCTCGCCTTGCTCGGCGCCACCGCCGGCCAGGCCGTGGTCTGGTACGCGGGCCAGTTCTACTCGCTGTTCTTCCTGACGCAGACGCTGAAGATCGACGGCACCACCGCCAACCTGCTGATCGCCGGCGCATTGATCATCGGCACGCCGTTCTTCATCGTGTTCGGCGCGCTGTCGGACAAGATCGGCCGCAAGCCGATCATCATGGCCGGTTGCCTGCTGGCGGCGCTGACCTACTTCCCGCTGTTCAAGGCGATCACGCATTACGGCAACCCCGCCATGGAAACGGCCGTTGCGACCAGCCCGGTCGTCGTCGTCGCCGATCCTGCGACCTGCAACTTCCAGTTCGACCCAGTCGGCAAGAAAGTGTTCACCAGCAGCTGCGACATCGCCAAGGCGGCGCTCGCGAAATCCGGCGTGTCGTATTCCAACCAGGACGCGCCGGCCGGCACGGTCGCGCAGATCAAGGTCGGCAACGCCGTGGTCGAAGGCTTCGAAGGCGGCGGCATGGATCCGGCCGCGTTCAAGACCCAGCAGGATGGGTTCGCAGCCAGGCTCAAGACCGACCTGACCGCCGCCGGCTATCCGGAGAAGGCCGACCCGGCGCGGATCAATAAACCGATGCTGCTGGTCTTGCTGACCATACTCGTGATCTACGTGACGATGGTCTACGGCCCGATCGCGGCATGGCTGGTCGAACTGTTCCCGACCCAGATCCGCTACACCTCGATGTCGCTGCCTTACCACATCGGCAACGGCTGGTTCGGCGGCTTCCTGCCGACGATCGCCTTCGCGATGGTGGTGGCGAGCGGAAACATCTACCAGGGACTCTGGTATCCGATCGTGATCGCATCCATGACTTTGGTGATCGGTACTTTGTTCCTCCCCGAAACCAAAGACGTCGATATCACCAAGTAAGCTCCCCCGTGGTGCGTAACGACAACGCCGGCTGATGCCGGCGTTGTTTTTTAGAGTTCCGCCCTGCGCGTTTGCTCTGCCTTTGAGCCGTCATTCCCGCGAAGGCGGGAATCCAGTGACTTTAACGTTGCACCAGATCGCAGCGAAGCCATCTGCAGGTGCGCGCGCCCTCACCCAACCCTCTCCCGCAAAGCGGGAGAGGGCTAAAGCAAAGTCGCTGGATTCCCGCCTTCGCGGGAATGACGGCTAAAAACAAGGGCGAGGCGACGACTACTGGCGCCACTCCAGCCCGACATAGAACGAACGGCCATCGCCAGGCAGGAAGTTGGCGCCATCGCGCCCCCTCGCATCGGCGACCACATTGGTGCTGGCGATCCATTTGCGGTCGGCCAGGTTGCGCGCATCGACGAACCACGACCATTGCGATGCGAACCTGCCGCCGATGCGCAGACCGGCGATGGCGTATCCCGGTGCCTTGAATGTGTTGGCATGGTCGACGTAATAGTCCTGCGGTGCCCATTCAACGGTCGGCGCGATGTATAAACTTTCGCTTGCCGACCAGCGCAGCTCGCTGCGCAACTGCTGCTGCGGCATGCCGGCGAGCTCCTTGTCGCCGTACACCGCATCGCCATCGAAACGGAAATCGTTCCACAGATAGTTCGCCGAGAGCAGCCACGCATCGGCGATGCGCCAGCCCAGGCCGAGCTCGAGGCCTTGGTGCAAAGTGCGATCGGCATTGATGGTGCCGAGCGGGTTGCCGGCGCCGTCGCTGAGCGCCAGCAGTTCGCCGTCGATGCGGGCGCGGTACAGCGCCGCATCCACCGACAACGCGCCGCGTTCGATGCGCGTGCCCACTTCGGCCGTGGTCGCGCGCTGCATGTCGACCTGGGTGACGCCGGGCCCGCCGGTCAGTTCGCCGAAGCTCGGCGGCTCCAGGCTGCGGCTGACGTTGGCGAACAGCTGCGTGCCGTCGTCGATGAGGTAGCGCATGCCCAGCTTGGGGCTGAAGCCGCCGTATTCGGCATCGAAACTCTCGTCGCGCCCGCCGGTGACGAATAGGTCGCGCGAGCGGCGCGTCGATTTCAGTGCTTGCGCGCCGGCCACCAGCGTCCAATGCTCGCTCAACCAGGTCTGGTTCTCGAGATAGGCCTTGGCGTTGGTCGCGCGTTGATCGAATTTGTTCGTACGCGCACCGGCCCGGCCGGCGACGTTCGCGAACCGATTGTCGTCCGTACTCCCCTGCGCAAAAGCGATGCCGGCGACCAGTACGTTGCGGCGTTCGCCGATCCGGCCTTCGCTGCGCCAACGCAGATCCACGCCGGCGTCCTGCGTATCCTGCTGCAGCACCTGGAAGATCGGATGGTGCAAGGCCTTGTCGGCGTAATACGCCGAGACGATCAGTGTCTGTCCCTGCGCCGGCGACCAGACCAGCTTGCCGGCGACGCGGTCGAGACGGAAATCGCGGCGCTGGTCGAGCGCGAGATTCCCCGCTGCCGCGGTTTCGGGACGCGCATTGGATTGCGCCAACGTCAGATTGCCGGGCAGCTGCGAACGCGTATCGACATGCGTGACATACAGCCGCCCGTCGACGCTGTCGCTGAAGCGGAAACCGGCATTGCCGAACAAGCGGTAATTTTCCTGCTGCGCGTGATCGCGGTATCCGTCCTGATTGAGGCCGGTCAGGCTGACGTAGCCATCGGCCCGATCGCCATGGCCTGCAGCCGAGATCTGCCCGCGCAGATAGCCGAAGCTGCCCGCTTCGATGCGAGCCGTCATCGGCGATGCGTCGTAGCCAGTGGGCGATACGAAGTTGATCGCACCGCCCAAGGTCGCCGCGCCGTATTCCAGCGCGTTCGCGCCGCGATAGACCTCGATATAACGCGCCGACAACGGTTCGACGGCCTGGAAATCGAAACCGCCATCGGCCAGGTTCAGCGGACTGCCGTCTTGCAACAGTTCTATGCCGCGGCCGTGGAAAGTGCGCTGCAGGCCCGAACCGCGGACCGACAGACGCGCTTCCTCCGCGCCGAATCGCGGCTGGATGAAGACGCCGGGCGCGTAGCCGAGCGCATCGGCCAGCGTGCTTACGCGGCCATCGCGATAGCGTTCGCCGTCGACGAGCGCCGTACCGCCGGCACGCTGGCCGAGGCGTTCCGCGGCCTGGTCGATGCTGTCGACGGTGGCGATGCCGGGCCGTACGCCGCGCACCTCGACGCGGTCGAGGGTGGTCGGCGATATCTGCGGATCTGCCGCGATCGCCGCTGAGGAAAAGGGAATGAGCACCGCGGCCACAGCCACGGCAAGGCGCGACGACGGCATCGTCGCCAAAAAAAGGTTCGACATGAAAACTCCAAAGCACAAGGCGCGGCGAGGCCGCGCGGAATCAGGAAGACGACTTGTGTTTCAGAGCGCCAGCGGCGGGCCGCGCGAACCGAGGCCGCAGGGGTGGAAACGGCTGCGCAACGGCGCGGGCCGCCAGGTCGAACGCGGAGCCTTGCGGCGCTGCGGCCACGTGAGCGCCAGCCACAACGCGAACACCGCTATCGCCGTGAGCAGCGGGCAGTAGGCGCATTCCTCGCCGTGGATCGGCTTGTGCGGCTGCGGCGCGGGATCTCCGGCCGGCACCTCGACGTACTTCAGTCCTGTCATCGTGCACAGCGCCGCCCAGACGGATCCGGCCGATCCCTCGCCCGACGACATTCCCGCCAGCCGGCCTAAGGTCGGCAGGCAGGCGAGCAGCAGCATGGCGAACAGCGCCATGCGGACCATCGGGATGCGGAAAGTGTCGGATCGGATCACGCAGACAGTTTAAAGGTTCCGGCCCGGCAACGATCTTGTGGGAGCGGCTTCAGCCGCGAGCTTTTCGAGCGCCTGAACATCAAAAGCTCGCGGCTGAAGCCGCTCCCACAAGGTCTACGGACCGCCGAGCAGCTGCAGATAGATGTCCAGATCCGCTCGCGAGTAGCAACAGAACACGATCTCGTCCATCGATGGCGCATGCGGCGATGCGTCCACGGCATCGATCGCGACCTGCGCCGCGAGTTCGATCGGATAACCATAGATGCCGGTGCTGATGCAGGGAAATGCGATGCTGCGCAGCCCGCAATCGGCTGCGATCTGCAACGAACGGCTGTAGCACATGGCCAGCAATATCGGTTCGCGGTGACGCCCGCCTCGCCAGACCGGCCCGACCGTGTGGATCACGAACTTGGCAGGCAACCGAAAACCCGGCGTGATCTTCGCGTCGCCGATATCGCAGCCCCCCAACAACCGGCAAGCGTGAACCAGCTCCGGGCCCGCCTTGCGATGGATGGCGCCATCGACGCCGCCTCCGCCCAGCAAAGATGAATTGGCCGCATTGACGATGGCATCGACCGCCAAAGTGGTGATATCGGCCTGCAAAGCGCTTATGGTCGGGGTCGCCATGGGCCATGCTAGTACCTCGGCGGCTTCGTATGGGTCCAATGGTGACTTCTTACCTATGTCGCCGTCCGTGCGCGGAGGTCTAAGGTGGGCGTCGCCCTTTTCCGAGGTGATCCCATGCACGCTTACCGCTGGCTGTTGCTCGCAGCCGCCGTTTCCGCCGTCGTCGCTTGCGACCGGACCCCGAACACCGCGCAAACCGCCGCGACGCCTGCCGCCGAAGCGCCGGCCGCCGCCGCGCCGACATCGGGTATCGACCTGGCCGGCATCGACAAGTCGGTCAAGCCCGGCGACGACTTCGATGAATACGCCAACGGCGCGTGGAGGAAGGCGACCGAAATCCCCGCCGACCGCGCCAGCTTGAGCACCGGCTTCTACGTGTTCGAAAAGGCCGAGAAGCGCAACGCCGACCTGATCCAGGGCCTGGAGAAGGCCAACCCGGCCGCCGGCACCGACGAGCGCAAGATCGCCGACTACTACGCCGCGTTCATGGACGAAGCGGGCATCGAGCAGCGCGGCCTGGCGCCGCTGCAACCGAAGCTGGACAGCGTCGAGGCCATCGCCGACGCCGCCGGCCTGTCGCGCTACCTGGGCGCCTCGCTGCGCGCCGATACCGATTCGCTCAACGCCACCAACTACTACACCGAAAACCTGTTCGGCCTGTTCGTCGCGCAGGGACTGGAAGACCCGTCGAAGAACGTGGGCTATCTGATGCAGGGCGGCCTGGGCATGCCCGAGCGCGAGTACTACCTCGGCACCGACAAGGAGATGGCCGCGAACCGCGCCGCCTACCAGGCCTACATCGCCGCGATCCTGAAACTGGCCGGCGACGCCGACGCGGAGAAGAAAGCCAAGACGATCTTCGATCTGGAAATGAAGATCGCCAAGGCGCACGCCAGCCTGGTCGACAGCCAGGACATCCACAAGGCCAACAACCCGTGGCCGACCGCCGACTTCGCCAAGAAAGCGCCCGGCATCGACTGGGCCGCATTCTTCGACGCCGCCAAGCTGACCGGCCAACCGACCGTCTTCGCCTGGCAGCCGGACGCGATCAAGAAATTGTCCGCGCTGGTCGCTGGCGAGCCGCTGCAGACCTGGAAGGACTATCTGCGCTTCCACGCGATCAACCACAGCGCCGGCCTGCTGCCCAAGGCCTACGCCGATCTCAGCTTCGGCTTCTACGGCACGCAGTTGCAGGGCACCAGCAAGCAGCGCGATCGCTGGAAGCGCGCGATCGGCGCCACCAACGGCGCGCTCGGCGACGCGATCGGCCAGCTGTACATCAAGCAGTACTTCCCGGCGTCGTCCAAGGCCAAGGTCGAGGACATGGTGAAGAACATCCTGGCCACTTTCCGCGAAGGCGTGGACAAGCTGGAATGGATGACCGCCGAAACCAAGAAGACGGCGAAGGCGAAAGCCGAAACCATGCTGATCGGCGTGGGCTATCCGGACAGCTGGCGCGATTACTCTTCGCTGGAAGTGAAGCGCGACGATCCGCTGGGCAATGCGCTGCGCGCGGAAGAGGCCGAATACCGCCACCAGACCGCCAAACTGGGCAAAACGCCGGACCGCAAGGAATGGTGGATGACCCCGCAGACGGTGAACGCGGTGCAGTTGCCGCTGCAGAACGCGATGAACTTCCCCGCCGCGATCCTCGAAGCGCCGTTCTTCGATCCCAACGCGGACGCCGCCGCCAATTACGGCGCGATCGGCGCGGTGATCGGCCACGAAGTCAGCCACGGCTTCGACAACCTCGGCTCGGAGTTCGACGCCGACGGCCGCCTGCGCAACTGGTGGACGAAAGAAGACTCGGAGCACTTCAAGGCCGCCACCGACAAGCTGGTCGCGCAGTACGACGCCTACGAGGCGCTGCCGGGCCTGCACGTCAACGGCAAGCAGACGCTGGGCGAGAACATCGCCGACGTCGCCGGCCTGCAGGCGTCGTACGTCGCTTACCACAAGTCGCTAGGCGGCAAGCAAGCGCCGGTGATCGACGGCCTGACCGGCGACCAGCGTTTCTTCCTCGCCTTCGCCCAGGCTTGGCGCGCCAAGCAGCGCGAAGCTGCGCTGCGCGCGCAGGTAGTCGGCGACGGCCACGCCCCGGCGCGCTACCGCGCGCTGACCGTGCGCAATATCGATGCCTGGTACGACGCGTTCCCGTCAAAGCCCGGCGAGAAGCTGTATCTGGAGCCGAAAGACCGGGTCAAGATCTGGTGATGCGGCTCATCGGGAGCGATCCGCGGATCGCTCCCGATTTTTTCAAGGCTGGGCGAACAGGTTTTTCGCCTTCTCGCTGAAGTCTTTTTCCATTCGCGCATCGAAGTCGTGGGCTACGCCCGGATACGATTCGAAGCGCACGTCGAAACCCATTTCCCGCAATCGCGCCGCCGCTCGCTGCGTCGGCGCCATCGGCACGGTCGTGTCCGCATCGCCATGCATGGCATGGATCTGCGGACAGCGGGGCTTGCAGGCGTTGGTTTTCGGCAGCCATGCCGGCAGGAAGCGCGCCGCGACTGGAAACGAAGCGCTAACCTTGTCCGGATGGCGGATCGCCAGCAGGAAAGCCAAGTCGCCGCCATAGGAAATGCCCATCACGACGGGTTTCCCGAAGGTCGTGTATTTCGCGGCCGCCGCATCGACGAACGCGGACAACTTACGTTCTGCGTCGAATGCCGCATCGTCCTGCTGCGACGCGCTCAATTGCGCGTAGTCCGCCGGAAACCACGAATAGCCGTCGCGACGCGCATACGCGCCTTGCGGAAGCACGATCCTCACGGGGAAATCGATCCGGTCGAAGTACTCGAGCATGGTTTCTGGTTTAGCGCTCGAATAATGCAGGCCGACGATCATCGGCAACGCCGCGTCCGACTTCGCGCCCGCGGTTTCGAAGACCAGATAGCGGAAGCCGGCAGCCGATGCTTCGCGCGCCTGCGGCGGCTTATCGGCCGCAACGGCGGCGAACGGCAGCATGGCCAGAAGAAGCGACTGCAGCAAACGTCGGCGCACGGGTTTCTCCTCTTCACGGACCGAAGCTGCGGCGGGTTCCAGGGTCGCCGCGGGGGCTTGGAAGCCCGCGACGCCGCAACCTTTCACTGCAGGATCCTGCCCTTTTAAACCATACGCCGCAGTGACGCATCACCTTCCATACGATGATCGGATCGATCGCACGGACGCAGAGGCCACGCGCGGATTCTTGGCCGCGCCGGTTTCTGCCCCCGGACGAAGGCGGCCGATGCCGTTCCGCCCGCGCCGCGGCGCTGCGTCCCGCTCTGGCTACGGTTCGTCCCGCGTTGTTTGCGGGTCATCGGTCGGGAAAGTAGTGTTTTCCGGCAAGGTGCGGTTGGTAGGCTCATGACAATCGGAGGCTCTCATGCGCATGCAAGACACCGGTTCTTCACGTAGATACGCAGGGACGCTCGGGCGACGAGCGACGATATTCTCGATCGTGATCCTTGGGCTTGGATTTGCAGCCATGGCATCGGGCGACGACAACCCCGGCCAACGCTGTGAATGGACCCAATGGGGGCGCAGTGCGGATCACGATGGCCAGTCGTGCGCGAAGGGGCAGCGGGCCGAGAAAATCCTGTTCGAAAAAATCATCGATCCCTTCATCGAAAACGATACCGAATACGGTTCGCTGGACCATTTGCAGGTGCCGCTGCTCGACCGGGAAGGCCGCGTTTTCACGGTCGAAAAAACGGGCACCGCGGACCGCCCGGAGACATACGTGTGGAACGAGAGGGCTTATCGCTGGCAACACGACCAGCTGGTCCCGCTATGGTCGTTCGCCAGCGACTGGAGGCCGGCGCCGCTCACCGCCTTCACCCACGCCCTTTGGCAGCCGGCCATGACGCAGCGGTTCCTCTATCTCCCCGGCGCCGGCGGCACGCTGCTGAAAGTGGACAAGCACAACGGACGTCTCGAGCGGCGGATCGATCCATTCGGCGGCGCGATCGACCCGCAACGTTACGTCGTGGGAGGCGTCACCGCGGACCAGAACGGCAACGTCTTGTACAACGTCCTGCGATTGGACGCGGCGGCGCCGCTCACGGCGGACGTCAGCGAGGCCTGGCTCGTACGCGTGGACCGGCAAGACCGCATCCGCAAGATCGATTACAGGCAGCTCATACCGAACGCGCCGGCGCCGAACGACCTGTGCTACCTGACCTTCTCGCAGATGCAACCGCAGCCGCCGCGTCCCTGGCCCCCGGCGCCGCAACCCGATGGCAGTCCGACCCTGCCGCCGCAGACGGCCTGCCTGTCGCAACGGCCGCCGCGCGACGTCACGCCGGCGGTCGCCGCGGACGGCACGATCTACACGGTCAGCCGAGCCCATGCCGCCGAAAACTACACCTATCTGATCGCGTTGACGCCGGACCTGCGACTCAAATGGGCCGCATCGCTTCGCGGCCATCTCAACGACGGCTGCGGCGTGCTGGCGACGGTCTGCCGTCCGGGCGCCACCCCAGGCGTGGACCCCTTCACCAATCTGATGCCCGCAGGCAGGGGTTTCGACGGTTCGTCGAGCTCGCCGGTGCCGCTGCCGGATGGCAGCGTCGTCTACGGCGCCTATACGACTTACAACGCCGGCCGCGGCCATCTGATGAAGTTCGACCGCAACGGACAGTATCAAGCCAATTACGACTTCGGATGGGACATCACACCGGGCGTCTACCGGCATGGGCGCACCTACTCGCTCATACTCAAAGACCAGCACTACGCCGACGGGGAATACTCCATCACCCAGCTTGGCCCCACGCTCCAAAAAGAGTGGGAATATGCCGCGACGAACACCCAGGAATGTTGGCGCAAACCAGACGGCACGATCGAATGCGAGGATTACGGCGCCCTCTTCGAATGGTGCATGGCCGCGCCTGCCATAGACCGGGACGGCAGCGTCTACGTGGTCAGCGCCGACGGCAATCTGTATGTGATCGGCCAAGGCGGCATCGAGCAGCAGCGCTTCTTCCTCGATCGCACCTCGTTCGCGGCGTATACGCCGGCCGCGCTCGACCATCGCGGCCGGATCTACGTCATGAACAACGGGAAGCTGTTTATCGTCGGGCGCGATCGATAAGACATGCCGATCCGGCGCGACCGGCCGGATCGGCGCGAGGCCCTTGTGGGAGCGGCTTCAGCCGCGAGCTTTTTGGCATGCCTATGGATCGATGGAAGAGCTCGCGGCTGAAGCCGCTCCCACAAAAAAAGCTCGCTAACGGCGATCATTGCGGCGGCGCAGACAGCTCCTTCGCGTTCAAATAGCCGTCATGGTTCGTATCCTGGCGTTTGAAGCCTTCGGCCAAGCGATCGCGGTGCTCGGTACGGGTGATCGGCTTGCCGCGTCCACTCGGCTGCTCCTCCGGAGACAAGGTACCGTCGCGGTTCTTGTCCATGCCGTCGAACGCATAGCTCAGCCAGTCCTGGTACTCGACGATCGACACGCGGCCGTCGCGATCGGCATCCATGCGCGAAAGATAGTCGGACGTGGCATTCACTTGCGAAAACGCGATCGGCGGCGCGCAAACCGAGGCCGCCAAAAACAAGAAGCCCGGCCAAACGCGACCGGGCTTCCTGCGACGAGAACGGAGCTTCACGGTAAGCGTCAGGCGCGCACCGATTGCAGCGAATAGCCCTTCAGGCGCGCCGAGAATTCCTGCAGCGCGCGGATCCCGCTGGCCTCGGCCTCGTGGCACCAGGCCTGCAGGTTGTGCAGCGATTCGGCGGCGTTCTGGCTACGCGCTTCCAGCAGCGCGGAGAGGCGCGCGCGGTGCTCGACCAGGGTACGGATGCGCGGACGCTGCGAGACCCACTGCTGCAATTGCTCGCGGGCGTCGGGCTTGAGCCAGCGGCCGTCGTCGACCAGGCCCTTGCGCAGCTGGCGCGGCAACAGCGCGCGCAGCTTGGCGCCGGCGGCGCTGGCCTCTTCGCGCAGCGCAGGTCCGATCACGTTGCGCTGGTAATCGGTCATGGCCTGGAAGCGGTGCGCCAGCAAGGCCTTCATGGTGTCGCCGTCGGGCACGTTGATGTTGGGACGCACGTCCAACGCGGGCGCTACGCGAAGCACCTTGGCCAAACCCACCGCCTGGAAACCCTTGATCGCGGCCCAGCCGATGTCGAACTCCCACTTGCGCAACGCGAAGCGCGCCGAGCTCGGGAAGGCGTGGTGGTTGTTGTGCAGCTCTTCGCCGCCGATCCACACGCCCCACGGGGTGAGGTTGGTGGCGGTGTCGGTCGTTTCGAAATTGCGGTAGCCCCACCAGTGGCCCAGGCCGTTGACGACGCCGGCGGCCCAGAACGGGATCCACGCCATCTGGATCGCCCACAACGCCACGCCGGCGAAGCCGAACAGCGCGAAGCTGATGAACAACAGCAGGGTCGGGCCCATCGTCGCATGCGGCGTGTACAGGTGACGCTCGATCCAGTCGTTTGGCGCGCCCTTGCCGTACTGCTCGATGTCTTCGCGCTGGCTGCGCGCTTCGCGGTACAGCTCGACGCCGCGCCAGAACACGGTCTTGATGCCCTTGTACATCGGGCTGTGCGGATCTTCCTCGGTCTCGCACTTGGCGTGGTGCTTGCGATGGATCGCCACCCATTCCTTGGTGATCATGGACGTGGTCAGCCAGGTCCAGAACCGGAAGAAGTGGGCCAGCACCGGATGGAAATCCACGCCGCGATGCGCCTGGCTGCGGTGCAGGTACAGCGTCACCGAGAAAATGGTGAGCTGGGTGGCGATCAGGAAATAGATGGCCAAGGCGCCCCAGCCGAACTGGAGCAGGCCGCCGGCGAGGAAGTCGAGGAAAGAAGCGGGCATCGCGTGGGAACTCGGAAAAGATACCCGTCCATCATGCGGGCACGACCGGGTGAATTCCATCCCTGCGCCGGCGTATGTTCATTCAGATGAAGGACTTATGGGATCGCCGCCCCGTTTTCACGGGCGCAGTCATGGCGCGGCGGCGTCCGGATCCCCGCGGCGCTCCACGTCTGCAATCCGCTTGCGCTGCTTGGCCAGGGCCTGCTCGGCGTAATGCCGCAAAGCGATCCGGTCGCGCTTGCGCAAGGCCGAGCGGCGGCCGCAGTGTTCGATCAGCAGTCTCAGGTCCTGTGCGACGCCCAACTGCTCGGCCAGGCACTTGTCGAACAACGCCGGCGGTTCGAAGGCCAAGCCGGCGGCCTTGAGCGCGCGCAGCTGCTGCGAGAACCGGCGCATGCGGCGGCGCCAGCGATGCCAATCTTCGTCGTCTTGGGTGGCGTGCACCCGTTCGTGCGCAGTGGCGATGCGCTCGGCGCTGCGCGCGGCGGCGGCGTTCACGACGTCGATCGTCACCGTATCCCAGGGCAGGGCCGCCAGGGCCGCGCGAAACATCGCCAACAAGGCGCGGCGCTGGCCCAGCGCGGGATCGTCCTGCAGGGCTGCGTGGGCGCAAGCCGCGCGTTCGGCCGCAGCGGCGCGGCGCGCGCGCCGCAGAAGCGCCGACGTTTCGGTGTCGCGGCGCTTGGCGACGTGGCGGTCGAGGGTTTCCACCATCGCCTGCGCATCGCGCAGCGCCGACAAACCGTCGTTCAGCCGTTTGAGCTCGCGATCCAGCAGCCGCGCGCCCGGACCGAGCGCATCGCCGCCCAGCGCCAACGCCGCGCGCGTGCGCCGCAAGGCCTTGCGCGCGCGGTGCACGCCTTCATGTACGCGACCGCCGCGCCAGGCCAGTCCGGCGATGGCCGTGTTCAGTTCGGCGATGGCGTATTCGCGCAACACCGGGCCTGGCGACGTTTCAACCGTAGAAGCAACCATGGCACCGGACAGGGTGCCGTAAGGGCATGCCGGATGCCACAAACCTTACGCTCTGCTTTTTCCTCCCCCCTTTGCGGGGGAGGATGCCCGAAGGGCAGGAGAGGGAACGAGCGAAGCGAGTGCTTTGTATTAAGGCTCTGCTCGAAAAGCCGGACCTTCTCCCTGGCCTTCGGCCTGTCCCTCTCCCGTAAAGGAAGAGGGAAGACAAAAAACCCGGCTTATCCGGCAGCCGCAGTCTGCTGACGGGCCAATTCCTCGGTAAGCAGACGCTTGATCTCGTCGATGATCGCTTCCAGCGAATCCTCGCCGTAACCGACGTGATGGCCGGCGATCCGGCCCTGCGGGTCGATCATCCACAGGTTCGGATAGGACTTGACGCCGAAACCGGCGGCGATGTCCCCGTTCTTGTCGCGGGTCATGGCCAGTTTGTAGTCGCGCATCTGCTTCATCATCGCGCGGTAATCGGCCATCTCGTCTTGGACGTTGACCGCGATGATCTTCAGGAACCGGTCGCCCGACTGCTCTTGCACGCTGTTCAGCGCGGGCAGCTCTTTCAGGCAGTAGTGGCACCAGGAGGCCCAGAACGTGACGATGACCACCTTGCCGCGCAAGGCGGCCAGGTCGACCGTCTTGCCGTCGCGATCCTTGCCCAGCAACGGCGGCGGCGTGTCGCCGATCTTCGGTGCGGCCAGAGCCGCCTCCGCCGCCATCGCCCCTTGCGCGCACAGCAGCAGCGCGGCCGCCAGCAGCCAACGTCGCATCATCGTTCCGCTCCTCCCCAGGATGAGCGGAGTCTAGCGGCACGCCGCGCCGCCGGCCACGACAAAGCCGGCCACGCTTTGCGACACTGTCCTTCATGCCCGAACTGCCCGAAGTCGAAACCACCCGCCGCGGCCTGGCGCCGCATGTCGAACAGCGGCGCGTAAAATCGGTGCTGCTGCGCCGCCCGGACCTGCGCTGGCCGATTCCGCCCGAGATTTCCGAACGCCTGCCCGGCCAGCGCATCGATGCGGTGCGCCGCCGCGCCAAGTACCTGTTGTTGGATACCGATGCCGGCAGTGCGCTGCTGCATCTGGGCATGTCCGGCAGCCTGCGCGTATTGCCGGGCAAGACCGCGCCCACGACGCACGATCACGTCGATATCGCGCTCGACAGCGGCCGCGTGCTCCGTTTCAACGATCCGCGCCGCTTCGGCTCGCTGCTGTGGCAGCCGGCGGGAGAAACGCACGAACTTCTGCAGGGCCTGGGGCCCGAACCGCTGTCGGACGAATTCGACGGCGACTACCTGTTCGAACGCAGCCGCGGCCGCAGCGCGCCGGTGAAGACCTTCCTGATGGACCAGCGCATCGTGGTGGGCGTGGGCAACATCTACGCCGCCGAAGCCTTGTTCGCCGCAGGCATCTCGCCGCTGCGCGCGGCAGGACGCGTGTCGCGCGAGCGCTATGCCGTGCTGGCCGATGCGGTGAAACGGATCCTGGCCTATGCGATACGGCGCGGCGGCACCACGCTGCGCGATTTCCTGAGCCCGGACGGCGCGCCGGGCTATTTCGAGCAGGAGCTGGCGGCCTACGGCCGTGGCGGCGAGCCCTGCCCTCGCTGCGGCCGGCCGCTCAAGGAGGCGTCCCTGGGACAAAGGACCACGGTCTGGTGCGGCCACTGCCAACGCTGAAGCGTTTGGGAAATAACGCCCGCCCTGTGCCGGGGCGTTCAGGAAAGACTATATTTGGGGCTTGTCGGGGAGAAAGAGCCGGGATGGCCAGCAGCAACGAAATCACGCTCCTGCTGGATGCCGCCCGCGACGGCGACCGCGTCGCGCTCGATCGCGTGCTCTCCACGCTCTACCAGGAACTGCACGCCATGGCGCGGCGCCAGCTGGCCGGCCAGCACGGCCATACGCTGGACGCCACCGCGCTGGTGCACGAAGCCTATCTCAAGCTGATCGGCCGCCGCGAGGCGCAGTTCGACGATCGCGCCCATTTCTTCGCCTACGCCGCTTCGGCCATGCGCAGCGTGGTGGTCGATTACGCGCGCCAGCGCCTGGCGCAGAAGCGCGGCGGCGATCTGCACCGCGTCACCGACCTGCCCGAGGACGTGGAAGGCGGCCTGCGCCTGGACGAGGAGATGCTGGGCCTGGACACCGCGCTGACACGCCTGTCCGCCGTGGACCAGAAACTCGCGCAGGTGGTGGAACTGCGTTATTTCGCCGGCCTGTCGGAGCTGGAGATCGCCGCGCTGCTGAAGCGCTCCGAACGCAGCATCCGCCGCGACTGGCAGAAGGCGCGCCTGTTCCTGCTCGCATCGCTGAAAGACGACTAGCGCGCAGCGCTGGCGACGGTGCGACGGACGATGCGCACGTTCTCTAGGAACCGTTCCGATAGTTTGCGGCGGCCGAGCTTCGCGGGGATGGCGCCTTTACAAGTACGGGCAAACGCGTCGTATCGCGTCTTCAAGGACGCAGGCTGACGTCGCATGGATCTCGAACGCTGGCAACGCCTGTCCCCGCTGCTCGACGCGCTGTTCGAACTCGAACCGTCCGAACGCGAGCGCCACCTGGCCGAATTGCGCGGCGCCGATCCCACGCTCGCCGCCGAACTCGAAGCACTCATCTCGCTGGAACACGGCAGCGAGGATTTCCTGCTCGAACCGGTGGTGTCGATGGCGCCCAGCGCCCGTTCCGGCGCGATGGTGGGACCGTATCGGTTGGAACTTTTGCTCGGCGAAGGCGGCATGGGCCAGGTCTGGCAGGCCGCGCGCGCCGACGGGCTGTATCAGCGCCGCGTAGCGTTGAAGCTGCTGCGCCCCGGGCTGGCCGACCCGAATCTGCGGCTGCGCTTCACCCGCGAACGGCAGATCCTGGCGCGGCTGGAGCATCCGCATATCGCGCGCCTGCTCGACGCGGGCATCAGCAACGACAGCCAACCCTACCTGGCGCTGGAATACGTCGAAGGCGAGCCGATCACCGACTATTGCCGCAACCGTTCGGTGCCGCTGGAGTCGCGCCTGGCGCTGTTCCAACAGGTGTGCGAAGCGGTCAGCCATGCGCACGCCAACCTGATCGTGCACCGCGACCTGAAACCGTCCAACATCATGGTGACGCCGGGCGGCGAAGTGCGCCTGCTCGACTTCGGCATCGCCAAGCTGCTCGACACCGAGAACAAGACCATCGAGCGCACCCGCACCGGCGTGCGCGCGTTCACCCTGCACTACGCGGCGCCCGAACAGGTGCGCGGCGAGCCGGTCACCACGATGACCGACGTGTATTCGCTGGGCGTGGTGCTGTACGAACTGCTGGCCGACGCCAAGCCTTACCGGCTCAAGCGGCAGACCGACGCGGAGTGGGAAGAGGCGATCCTCGCCCACGACCCGCAGCGCCCTTCGCAGGCCGTATTGCGCAATACCGAAACCGCGACCGCGCACGACGCCGCCGGCATGCGCCGACGCGCGCGCGCGCTATCCGGCGATCTGGACAACATCACGTTGAAGGCGCTGGCCAAGCGCCCCGAACAGCGCTACCCGTCGGTCGAAGCGTTGTCGCTGGATCTGCAACGCCACCAGGCCGGCCGGCCCGTGCAAGCGCGCGCGCAAGGCATGGGCTACCGGGTGCGCAAATACGTGCACCGCCACCGTTGGGCGCTGGCCACCGGCGTGGTCGTGGCGGCGGTGCTGCTCGGCGCGCTGGCCATCGTCGCCTGGCAGGCGCGCGAGGCGGTGCGCGAAGCGGCGCGCGCGCAGGCGATGCAGGATTTCGTGATCGGCCTGTTCGAGAACGCCGGCATCGCCGCCGCCGGCCAGCCGCTCAACGTGGAGGCCTTGCTCAAGGCCGCCGAAGAGCACGGCGGCCGTGGCCTGGCGCGTCAGCCCAGCGCGCGCGCCGAACTGCTCGGCGTGATCGCCCGCATCCACATCAGCTTGGGCAATTACAAGCAGGCGCTGGCGGTGCTGCAACGGCAGGCGACGATGATCGCCGCGCTGCCGGAGGCGCCGTCCGGCCTGCGCCTGCAGGCCGCCACCCAGACCGGGCGCGCGCAGCGCCTGCTCGGCGAATCGCGCGACTGCATCGCCACCATGCAACCGATGCTGGACGACGCGCGCCGCGAACAGGTGCAGCTGGCCTCGCAGGTCTCCGATTTCTATTCGCAACTGGGCCGCTGCCGACGCGCCATCGGCGAAGGGCGCACCGCGCGTGCGCTGTTCGAGCGCTCGATGGCTTTGCGCGGCGACCCGCTCGGCGACGACGTCGGCGTCGTCGAGAACATGGCCGACTTGGCCGCGCTGCATTCGGACGTGGGCCAGTCGCGGGAGGCGCTGCAAGCCTTCCGTGATGCGCTGGCGCAATTGCGCGCGGCCGGCGGCGAAAAGCATCCGCTGGCCGTGGACATCCTGCGCAGCATCGGCGTGCTGCAGCGCGAACTGGGCGATCCCGACGCCGCCGAGAAGACCTTCGCCGAAGCGATCGCGCTGGCCACGCAGCAATTGGGCATGCAGCATCCATCGACGCTGTCGGTCCGGCGGCAACTGGCAGGCGTGTATCTGGACCGCGGCCGGCTGGCGGATGCCGAACGCGAATTCCGTACGGTGCAGCGCCTGCTGGTCGCCCGGCTCGGCCCCGACCATCCCGACGTCGCCGGTACCTGGAGTTCGATCGGCGTCGTGCTCTGGGAAAGGGATCGAGTGCCCGCCGCGCTCGACGCGCTGCGCCAGGCGATCCGCATCTGGCGCCAGCCCGGCGGCGCCGGCCTTCTGCCCGGCGGACTGTTCAACTACGCGATGGTGCTGCACGCCGACGGCAGCGATGCCGAGGCGCTGCAGGCGCTGGAGGAAGCGCGCCGGATGCGCGTGTCGCAATTCGGCGCGCAGCATTCGCTGGTCGGCGACACCGACCGCCTGATCGGCGAATGCCTCGCCGCCCTGGGTCGGGATGTCGAAGCGCGGCTGCGCCTGAACCAGGCCGTCAACCTGCTGCACAGCGGCGAGGACCGCAATTCCGTGCGCACCTTGCGCGCCGAACTGGCGCTGGCGCGGCTGCAGACGCGCATCGGCGAACTGCCCGATGCGATACCGCAGTTCGAACGGATCGAAGCGCTGACCAACCCCAGCACCGAATACCGCAAGCTGCGCTGGCGCGCGCGCGCCTACGCGGCCGAGGCCAAGTGCCGCAACAACGACGCCGTGGGCGGACGCGGCGCGCTCGACGCGCTGCTGCAGGAACTCGCCACCGCCCTGCCCGAAGGCGGCGCGCTGCCGCGCGAAACGGCGGCCATCCGCGCCGCTTGCCCGTGATGCGCTACAGCGGCAGCCGCGGCTGCAACGGCACCAGCCCGTCGACAGTGCTTTCGCCGCGCATCACCTTCTTGAATTCGGCGCGCGACACCGACACGTAGCGCTCGTTGCCGCCGATCTCGACCTGCGGCCCGGCTTGCAGCGCGCGCCCTTGTTCGTCGACGCGCACCGTCATCGTCGCCTTCTTGCCGGTATGGCAGATGGTCTTGATCTCGGTCAATTCGTCGGCCCAGGCCAGCAGGTACTGGCTGCCTTCGAACAGCTCGCCGCGGAAATCGGTGCGCAGGCCGTAGCACAGCGCCGGGATCGCGAGTTCGTCGACCACTTCGCTGAGTTGCCACACCTGCGCTCGGGTCAGGAACTGCGCTTCGTCGACCAGCACGCAGTCGAGTTTTCCATACGCGTCGATGTCGGCGCGGATCAGCGCCTCCAGGTCGTCGCCGCGTTCGAAGGCGATGCCCTGCGCCTGCAGGCCGATCCGCGAAGCCACCGTACCGCTGCCGGCGCGGTGGTCGAGCCTGGGCGTGAAGATCGCCACCCGCATGCCGCGCTCGCGGTAGTTGTGCGCGCTCTGCAGCAGCGTGGTGGTCTTGCCGGCGTTCATCGCCGAATAATAGAAATACAGCTTGGCCATCGGCATAGGTTGGGCCTTGCCTAACGGCCGCGCAACCCGCTGTCGTGAAAGGGGCCACAGCCCCGGTCGGCGCGGCATGCATCGGCCGTCGCCCGCGGTCGCCTATGGACGAGCGATGGCGCCATTGGGCGTATGCAAAGAAGCGCCGTACGACGAATTCCTTTCGTCGTACGGCGGAAGAGGCGGCCGTCAGGGAGAGGCGCCGCCTGCGACGCTTTTATTTTTCGACGAGGTCTACCGGCGGCTCGTTGAGCCCGTGTCCGGCGGTCACGGCAGCGGAGCAGAACCGCATATAGTCCAACACCGCGCAACCGCCGCTGCGCTTGCGCTGCTCGGGCGTCTGCGCCGCCTCGCATTCTTTCTTGGCCGTTTCGCGGTATTCGGTCCTGGCGTCGCTGAGCAGGACCCGGCATCGGGGCACCGCTCCGTTCAGCACCTCGGAATCCGCATGCAAAGGCCGCTGGCAGCCGGCCGCAAACAGCGGGATCGCCGTCGCCAGCAATAGGCAAAATACTTTCATTGGTTACTCCTTGCGCCCGTCGGGTCGGATCGCGCCGCCGAGGACAGATTGATTTGATTACAGCCGCACATCCGCCTTGGCCGGCGTTACCAGCTCGCTATCGCCGATCGCGGCGGCAACCACTGGCCGATCGGACGCCGTCCGGTAGGTCAGCGCGACCGAACCGTCTTCGTAGACCGCGCTGGCGTTCCGCACCAGTTCGAAGTCGCGCTTGATTTGCGGCAATGGCCTTTCCCCGATGCCTTGCAAGACCGGGACCACTCTGAGGACCACTTCATCTATCAAGCCGGCTCGGAAGAGGCTATCCGCCAACCGCCGGCCTCCGAACAGATGAAGATCCTTGCCGGGACAGATCTTGATCCGCCGCACCCATTCCTGCGCGCTTTCCGAAATCCATTCCACGCCCAGGTCCTGCGTGCGCCATCCGCGAGAAAACACGAACGCCGTCATGCTGTGGCCCGCCTTTGCCATGTACTCACGCATCGCTCGATAGGTGCCACGCCCCATCACGGCGATGCCGCTGCCTTCGATCGCGCGGTGCTGCTGCATCGCCGCGGCGCCGAATCGCTCCAGATCGCGCGGGTCGTCCAGGACGAATCCGTCGACACTGGCGGTGGCGTGATACTTCAGTCTGCGCATCTGGATATGGCCATGGCGCTTTCGCGGCTCGTACGAGGGATGCGCGCCTGGCTTGAGGCCATAAACCGGATGGTGATGCGAGATGTTCAGGCGATCCATGCGTTTGCTCGATCGGCATGCTGAGGGGGAAGGAGCTCCGGTGGCTGTCGGCGGTCTCGGGGGGAAACGACCTCGGCCACCGGAGCAGAGCTCTACGGAATGCGCTTTGGGTTCGTTGCTTCGGGATTACCAGCCGAAGCCATAGCCCATGCCGACCGTATTGGCGCCGTGGCCGCCGAGCGCCGCGCCGATCGTGAACGTGCTTTTCTCGTCGATCAGACGCTGATAGCTGACCGCCAACGCAGCTTGCCCGTGCTGATAGCCGACGCCGGTGCCTATGCGGTTGCGATTGTTCTGGCCCGCACCGGAAACCGCCGACATGGTCAACGCCGTGGCCATGGCGCCGCTGGAATTGATCCGGCGATCCATGGTGTTGAAGCGTTCGTTGACATCATTCTTGAAGTCTTCGAAGCCCGGGAAGGTCAGGTTCTGGAACACCTGGTCGGTATACGCGTTGGCTTGGTTCAACGTGGTCTGCGAACTGTTGTCGGTATAGGTGTTGGCCTGATCGAGGGTGTCGGCGGCGCTACTCTGGAGTTGGCTCACGTTGACCGCATCGGTGGCGGCGGTGCCGGCCGCGACGTTGGTGATCTGGCGCTCTGCGCCCGCGGCGCCGACCGAAACGCTGTTGGCGCGGTCGGCAATGGAGCCCGTTCCCAACGCCACGCTGTTGTTCGCCGAGGCGTTGCTGCCGCCGCCGACAGCCATGCTGCCGGTCCCGCTGACCTGGGCGAAGTTGCCGACCGCGATGCCGCCGTCGGCCGTCACCGTAGTGCCGCTGCCGATGACCGTGATCGCCGAACCCTGCACCTGGTTGGTGGTGCCAATGATGTTGTTGCTGCCGCCCTCCACCACGTTGTCCGAACCGACGACGGTATTGACGTGGCCGGTGATGGTGTTCTGTTCGCCGAAGGAGCCGTTCTGGCTTCCCTGGATGACATGATTGGCGCCTACGGCGACGTTCAATGCGCCATCGATTTCGTTGCCGTAACCGACCGCGGTCGAATATTGGCCGCTTTCCTTGATGTTGTTCAGCGCGCCGAACGCGCTGCTGCCCAATCCACCGGCGACGTTGCCGTAACCGACCGCGCTGGAATCGGTCGCGACAGCGGTATTGTTGACGCCGACCGCGGTCGCCCGCAGCGCGCTGGGATCGGACCCTGCGGTATTGCCAAGGCCGAACGCCACCGAATCTTCGCCATTGGCGATGTTGCCATTGCCGCATGCGACTGCATTCGTGCCTGGCGTGCTGCTGCCGCCGGTGCTCTCGGTAGCGCCGTCTTCGTCGGCCATGTCGCATACATCGAGTTCGACTGCGTAAGCAGGACTCAAAGCAGAACAGGAAATCAGGGCAAAGGCTAAGATGGCCGGCGCGATGAGGCCGGACCTGGTCGGGAAATTCATGGGTGTGGCTCCGTCTTATTCGCTGCGCAGAATTGGCAGTGCATATAGAGACGAGTTTTTGCGGAAATGCGGCCAGCGAAAAACGCTGCCGCGATGGCCGGCGGGCGCTGGAACGCTCAAGTTTCGTCGAGGCCGTGTTTGAGTAGCTGCAATTCGGTCAGCAACGCGGATTCCGGCACCAGTTGCTTGCGCAACGACGCCAGTGCGAGTTCGGCTTCCTTGCGGGCCGCCGCCTTGCGTCCCAGTGCGAGCAATGCCTGTGCATATCTAAAACGCAACTTCGCGGTGGGCGCTTTGTCGGCGCCGAAGTGCATCGCAGATTCGGCTACGGCCACACGCCATGCCGAAGCGGCCTGCGCCAGTCTTCCCTCGCGCTGACGGATCTCGGCCAGCAGCGCCTGCCGCGACAACGACGCCGGTACCGCGTCTTCGGCGACGTCTGGCAACGCGTTTTCCGCGTCCCGCAGTCTGCCTTGGCGCATTAGCCAATCCGCCTCCACGAGCTGCGAGGCCACGAATTCGGGCGAAGCACGCCCGGACTTGTAGAAGGCTTGCCACCTGGGAAGCGCCGGATCGATCAGCGCCGCCGCCTCGTCCATGCGTCCCATCAGCATCAGCGCGCGGCCCAGATACACTTCGCCGCGGACGCGGGTCCGATCTTCGGGCGGCAGCTTTTTCCGTCGGATCTCGGCCGCGACCCGGTACAGGCGCTCGGAAGCTTGCAAATCGCCTCGCGCTTCTTCGAGCGACGCCAATTGCCCTGCGACGACCGCGTAATCGATGCTGTTCCGTCCCAGAACACGATCAGTGATGTCCAGCGCCGCCGAGTAGTGGGCGAACGCGGCGGCATAATCTCCGCTCTGCTGGAGCACCATCGCCAGCTTCATTTCGGTGTCGGCCACGCGTTCGCTGTCCCTTCCCACCAGCTTTTCTGCCAGCCGTATGTTCTGCCGCTGCAGATCCGCGGCCTCGGCGTAATGACCCTGTGCGGCCAGCACCATCGCCAAGCCCTGTCGGCTGCTGTGAACGGTCACGGACTCCGTCTTGTTTCGCGTCTTGATCTGCAGCGCATGCCGGTAATTCGCCTCAGCGCCCTTCAGGTCGCCCATCGTCCTGAGCAGGGATGCCATGTTGTGATGGACGTACGCGGTCTCAAGCGATTCGCGCCCGAATGCCTCGCGCTTCAGCGCAAGGGCTTCCTGATAAGCCGCGCGCGCACCGTCGTAGTCGGCGACGGTCATTTTCGCCAAGCCCAACGAGTTGTAGGCATCCGCCAGCGACGCGGCCCGGCGGTCGTGCAGGAGCCGCAGTTCCAGGCTCCGCTGCGCCGCCCAGTTCGCATCCCGCGCCCGCATTTGGTTGCTCATCAACTCCGACAACGTGCCGTAGGCTTCGGCCGCGAGGTCGGGGCGCGAAATGGCGGGCGAGAGCATCGCTTCAGCGGAGCGGCGCAGCATGCGCTCGGCCTGCCTGCGTTCGCCGAGGTTGGCGTAGGCACGCCCAAGCACGCCGTGCATGCGCGCCAGCATCGCCGGCGATCCGGCCAGCTCGGAATCGACCTTCGCCACCGCCAAATCCAGGACATTGCGTGCGGTCGGCACCCGGTCGCCTGCCGGACCTTTCATGCGCGGATCAGCCGCGTCGAACGTTTCGATCAGAAAGTCGCTCACCTGCTGCGCCATCGCCGCTTCGGTCTGCGCGCGGGTCCTTTCTACGCCGAGCCGCCAGACGAATCCGCACGCCGCGACAAGCGCGGCGGCCGCGATCGCCAGCGCGACCCGGTGCTTTCGAGCGAACAAGCCTACGCGGTAAGCGCGGTCGTGCCGCACGCTGATTGGTTCGCCGGCCGCGATCGCCCGCAGGTCCTCGGCCAGCTTCGCCGCCGATTGATAGCGTCGCCCGGCCCGGGGTTCGAGCGCCTTGCGCAGGACGCGATCGATATCGCCGCGCAAGCTGTTGCGGAACGATCTTGCGCTGGTGGCGCAGCGATCGGCCTGTGCGCTTGCCCAGGCGCCGGTGACGGCCCGCGAGATCGACGGCGACTCGACCGCCAGCAGCGCGTTCTCGAAAGGCCGCTTCCCGCTGAGTATTTCGAACAGCATCGCTCCTAGCGCAAATACATCGGATGCGGTACTGACCAGCCCGCCCCGCAGCTGCTCGGGAGATGCGTAGTACGGCGTCATGATGATCGTCGAATGTTCGCTCGGCGATGTGTCGTGCTCGATCAGTTTAGCGATGCCGAAATCCAGGACTTTCGGCAACCCGCGATCGTCGACCAGTACATTTCCAGGCTTCAGGTCGCGATGCACGACTAGAAACCGGTGTGCATGGTCGACCGCATCGCAGACTTTGGCGAATAATTCCAGCCGCGCCTTGATGCCCAGCTTGCGTTGGTCGCACCAATGAGTGATCGGGGCGCCGTCGACGTATTCCATGGCGAACCATGGCTGGGCTTCGGCACCGATTCCGCCGTCGATGAAGCGCGCTATGCAGGGATGCTCGAGCTTGGCCAGGATCCGGCGTTCGTCCAAAAAACGGCGGCGCGCCACTCCGGAGTCGATCGGCGCCAAGCCGCCCATCACCTTCAGGGCCACGGTTTGGGCGATATCGTCCTGCTCCCGTACTGCGAGATACACCCGCCCCATGCCGCCCTGGCCAATCAGGCGCTCAACGCGATAGGGACCGAACTTCAGTCCCAGATATTCCTCGGCACCCGTATCGAGCAACAGCTTGCTCGCTTCCTGGGCCAAGCCCGCATCGAGCATGCGCGAGCCTTCCTCGTCCGCCCGCAGCAGCCGTTCCACTTCCGAACGTAGCTCGGAATCGCCACCGCATTTCTGCTCCAGAATGACGTGGCGTTCGTCGGCGTCCAAGTCCGCAACGCAATCGAAAATCTCGGATACGCGCAGCCATTGTTCCTGTTCCCGGGTCATGCTAGCGCGTCGCCGAGTCGCGCTTTCAGGAACGCGCGAGCCCTGCGCCAGTCACGGCGCGCGGTGCGTTCGCTGACGTTATGGGCCATCGCGATTTCGTCGTAGTCCATGCCGGCGTAGAACCTGCACTCGACCACGTTCACCAGCCGCGGGTCTACCCTGCTCAGCGCGATCAATGCATCTTCTATCGCCAATACGTCCACTTGGCTTAACTCTTTGCCGCCGATCTCGGGCTCCAGCGTCATCTGGATCAAATCGCCCCCGTGCTTAACACGCTTGCGTTTTCGGACGTGGTCAATGAGCAGGTTGCGCATCGTCGTCGACGCGATGGCGAGGAACCTCGCGCGTTGCAGCGAGTCCTGCCGGTCGCCGCTGTCGACGATCCGCAGATACGCCTCATGGACGAGGGCCGTGGTATTGAGCTCGGTATGCGATTTTCCGCGCAGCTGCCTGCGCGCGATCAGCCTGAGCTGGTAATAGATCTCCTGAGACAGCTGCTGTTGGGCGACGACCTCCGTATCGGCCGTCGCGTCGAGCTCCGCGTCGGAGCTGCGCTTGTCGTATTCCATCTTGTTCCCCCGATTTGCCTAACCAACGTCCGCTCCTCCGCTGAGCCCGGCTCCTGAAACCATTCCAGGACACCCGATTCCGTCGCTTGCTCGTACTTGAACCGGGCAATCCTCCCGAGACCCATCAGCCGACCGATGAACGGCGACTTCTCGCCCGCGAACGGCATGCAACTGCGGTGGCCGTTGCACGGCGGTCGTGCATGCAAAACAAACGCCACGCAAGCGACGCCTGCGTGGCGGAAGGGGCGCCCGGAGAGTAGCGGCCCTCGACACTTTTTATTGGAAGATCCTTTTCATGCCGCTCGCTGCGCCGATCACCAGCCAACGTTGAATCCGACGCCAGCGGCGTTCTCGCCGTCGGCAAATGCCGCACTCAGGCGCACCGCGGCGCGGGGCGATACCAGTCGGCTGTAGCCTACCGAGATGGCTTGCTTGTTCCGATAATGCCCCAGCCCCATGCCGAACTGGTTGGTACCGCTCACGCGCCCGTCCGGCACCGCAAGGCTCATCGCCGCGGACAGCGCGCCAATGGTATTGATCCTGCCGTCGAGCGCACCGAGCTGCTGGTCCATACGGTCCATACGGTCATTGATACCAGCCGTATCGAAGCCGGCCAGTTGTTTGATCTGGTTGTCGGTGTAGGTGTTGGCCGCCGACAACGTATCGGCGTCGGCCTGGTCCATCTGGCCCTTGTTGACCGCATCGCCGTCGGCCACCGCGTCGGCCACGTTCGATACCTGGGTACCGTTGGCGCCCTTCAGCGTGAGCGTATCGCCGGCTTCCTGGTCGTACAGCACGCTCAGCGGGCCGCCGCCGGCATCGCCCTTCGGACCTTGCGGACCTTGCGGGCCCTGCGGACCTTGTGGGCCTTGCGGACCGGGTATGCCCTGTCCTTGCCCGACTTGGCTATACAGATCGGTCAGGCTGCCGTCGATCGCATCGAAGGCCGAGCCCACGTTGTCGTAGCTGGCGCCCTGGATGGTGTAGGCCGGCGCCACGAACACGCCACCGGCGTAACTGGCGCCGCCGCCGAAGGCGGTGACGATCGGATGCAATTGCGACAGGTTCACCGCATCGGTGTCCTGGGTCGCCGCGCCGACGTTGACGATCTGGCGCTGGAACCCCTGCGCGCCGACCGACACGGTGCCGTCGCGGTCTGCGATCGAACTGCTGCCCAGCGCGACGCTGTGAAGGCTGTCGGCATAAGCGGCCGTGCCTAAGGCGATGCTGCCGGTACCGGTGGACGTGGAGTCCAAACCGATGGCGATGCTGCCGTCGGCCAGCGCGGTGCCGTTCTGGCCCAGCGCCAGGCTGAAGTCGCCGCTGGCCTGGTTCTCGTTGCCCAGCGCGAAACTGGACGCGCCGCTGACCACATTGGCGCCACCGAAGGCCGCGCTCAGACCGCCGGACACTTGGTTGCCGTTGCCAAAAGCGCTGCTGGACTCGCCCGAGGCGGTGTTGGCGTTGCCGTAGGCGTTGGCGGTGACGCCGCCGGCCGTATTGAGGTTGCCCACCGCGTTGCCGCCCTGCTGGGTCACCTGGTTGTTGTTGCCCACGGCCAGACCGAAGTCCCCGACCACCGAGTTGCTGGCGCCAAAAGCGTGGCTGCTGGCGCCGTCAACGGCCCCGCCGTAGCCGAACACGCTGCTGCGCGCACCGATAACCGTGTTGTCAACGCCGGCCGCGCTCGACGATACGCCGTCCACAGTATTGGCATGACCCACGGCTACCGAATCATCGGCAATGGCCTTGTTCTTGTATCCGAACGCGCTGGCCTCGTCGCCTTGCACCTCATTGCCCTGGCCTACTGCGGAAGCTAGCACGCTCTCGACAACATTCGAGTGGCCCAAAGCACTGCTGTTCTGGCCCGACGCCGTGTTCCCGTAACCGAAGGCGTTGCTGTACTCGCCGCTGGCCACATTCTGATAGCCAACGGCATTGCTGTGGGTATTGGAGGCTTCGTTGCCGAATCCGAATGCACTGCTGCTGGCGCCGCTGGCCGTGTTGAAGGTGCCCACGGCCGTGCCCGAATTGCCCGACGCGACATTGACGTAACCCACCGCCGTTCCCGCAGTACCGCTGGCCTTGTTTTCAACGCCTATCGCGCTGGCTGCGTCGCCTTCTGCTTCGTTGTTGTTTCCGCACGCGAAGGCGGTGGAACCGTTGGCGAAGCTGCCGCCCTTGGCTTCGGTATTCGGATCGCCATCGGCGATTTCGCAAGCGTCTCCAGCGAAAGACGGCAAGGAGTACATCATTGCCGCGGCGGCCAGAGCCAGGATTGCAGGCTTCAAAGCCAGTCGTTTCATGTTCATGCTTCGTTTTCTCCATTGACATCGATCGCCAGAAATCGGCCGTAGTCAGTTAGACGACGAAATCAAAAAAGGCGGCCACGGCTCCGTTCAGCCACCACACAACCTTTGCCCCGCAGGGTTACGCGCCGTCGCATAACCATCCCCCCGATCGCTTTGGCCGATCCGTTTTTTGAAGGGGCAACCGCGTAGAATGCGCATCCGCTCCATCGGTTTCCCCATGCACGACCTCAACCCCCAACAAAACGCCGCGGTCGCGCACTGCGATGGCCCGCTGCTGGTGCTGGCCGGCGCCGGCAGCGGCAAGACGCGCGTGATCGTCGAGAAGATCGCGCAGCTGATCTCGTCGGGACGCTATCCGGCCAAGCGCATCGCCGCCATCACCTTCACCAACAAGGCGGCGAAGGAAATGCGCGAGCGCGTCGGCAAGCGGATCAAGGGCGACGCCGCCGAAGGGCTGACGATCTGCACCTTCCATGCGCTGGGCCTGAAGCTGCTGCAAATCGAACACGCCAAGGCCGGCTTGAAGCGCGGCTTTTCGATCTTCGACGCCGACGACACCGCCGCGCAGCTGAAAGACCTGCTGCCCGGCGCCAAGCCCGACGCCGTGCAGGCGGCGCAATCCCTGATTTCCCGCGCCAAGAACGGCGGCCTGTCTCCGGAACAAGCGTTGGACGCCGCGCAATCCACGCGCGAACGCGAAGCCGCCGTGCTGTACGGCAAATACCAGCAGCGCCTGACGACTTTCAACGCGGTCGATTTCGACGACCTGATCCGGCTGCCGGTGCAGTTGCTCGAGAACGACGCCGAGATGGCGATGGCCTGGCGCGAACGCATCGGCTACCTGCTGGTCGACGAATGCCAGGACACCAACGACGCGCAATACCGCCTGCTGAAGGCGCTGGCCGGCCCCAAAGGCAACTTCACCTGCGTGGGCGACGACGACCAGAGCATCTACGCCTGGCGCGGCGCCAATCCGGAAAACCTGTCGCAACTGGCACAGGACTATCCGGCGCTGAAAGTGGTCAAGCTGGAGCAGAACTACCGCTGCAGCAACCGCGTGCTGCGTTCGGCCAACGCGCTGATCGCCAACAATCCGCACGAGCATCCCAAGAAGCTGTGGAGCGCGCAGGCCGACGGCGACCGCCTGCGCGTCTGGGAATGCCGCGACAGCGCGCACGAGGCCGAGCGCGTCGCCGGCGAGATCCATTTCCTGGGCACCGCGCGCAAGGCGCCGTGGAGCGATTTCTGCATCCTGTTCCGCGGCAACCACCAGTCGCGCGCGCTGGAGAAGGCGCTGCAGCTGTTGCGCGTGCCCTACCACCTGAGCGGCGGCACCGCCTTCCTCGACCGCGGCGAAGTGAAGGACGCGCTGTCGTGGCTGCGGCTGATCGCCAATCCCGAAGACGACGCGGCTTTCCTGCGCGCCGTGCAGTCGCCCAAGCGCGAAGTCGGCGCGACCACGCTGGCCAAGCTCGCGGAAATGGCGCAGCACGCGCACCTGCCGCTGTCGCGCGCGGCCGAATCGGTCGGTCTGCTGAAACAGCTGCCGGCGCGTTCGGCCAATGCCTTGAGCGGTTTCGTCGACATCCTGCGCGGCCTGCGCGACGCCGCGGCGCAGCTGCCGCCCGCCGACCTGGTGCGCCAGCTCAACGAACGCTCGGGCCTGCTCGCCGCCTTGCGCGCGCAGTGCAAGAGCGACCAGATGTTCGCGATCCGCCGCGGCAACCTGGACGAACTGGCCGAATGGTTCGAAGGCCCCGCGCCCGGCCGCGGCCGCAACGCCGGCCCCGGCGAATTGGCCGCGCAGCTGGCGCTGCTGACGCATGCCGACAAGAACGACGCCGGCAACCAGGTGCGGCTGATGAGCATGCACGCGGCCAAGGGCCTGGAGTTCCGCTACGTGTTCGTGGTCGGCGTCGAGGAAGGCACGCTGCCGCACGAAGCCAGCATCGAAGAAGGCCGGCTCGACGAAGAGCGGCGCCTGCTGTACGTGGCCATCACCCGCGCCAAGGAACAACTGTGGCTGTCGCATTCGCGCGAAGCGCAGAAATGGGGCAATCGGATACGCCTGCAACCGAGCCGTTTCCTTGACGAATTGCCCGCCGAGGAATTGCAGCGCGACGGCGCCGATCCCGTGGCCGATGCCGAGCGCAAGCAGGAACGCGCCGCCGCCGGATTCGCCGCGATCAAGGCGATGCTGGAAGCGTAGGGTGGGCCTTGGCCCACCCTACGGTACGCTAGTGGCATGAACGACGATCTTGCCCCGGCTGCGATCCGCGATGCGAACGCGGCCGACCATGCCGCGATCCTGGCGTTGAACTTGGAATCCGAAGCGTTGGTCAGCCCGATGGATGCCGAGCGGCTGCGGCAGCTCGACGCGCAATCGGCCTATCACCGCGTCGTCGAGATCGATGGGCAGGTGGCCGCTTTCCTGTTGGCGTTCCGCGAAGGCGCCGATTACGACAGCCCCAATTACCGCTGGTTCGCCGAACGCTATCCGCGGTTCGTGTATATCGACCGCATCATCGTTTCCGTGCGGCACCAGGGACGGCAACTCGGCCGTGCTCTGTACGAAGACTTGTTCGCCTTCGCGCGCGAGAACGGCATCGATACCGTGACTTGCGAGTTCTACACGGTGCCGCTCAACGAAGGCTCCAGCCGCTTCCACGCCAAGCTCGGCTTCCATGAAGTCGGCCAGCAGTGGGTCGCCGACGGCAAGAAGCAGGTGTCGCTACAAACAGCGACGCCCTAAGCTTTGCCCTCCCCCCTCTGCGGGGGAGGGACAGGCCGAAGGCCAGGGAGAGGGGTCGGCTTTTTCGCGCAATCCCAAAAGCAGAGCAAAAAGCAAAAGCACGCTTCGCTGCGCTCGCGCCCCCTCTCCTGCCCTTCGGGCATCCTCCCCGCGAGGGGGGAGGAAAAAGCACTACGCTCGCACCTGCAAGCGCTGCCGTATTACCGCCGCATCGCTCGACTACACTCCGGCCTCTCGCCAAGCACCTCGGATCGCCATGCGAACCCAAACCCTTGTCCTGCCGCTATTGGTCTGCACGCTCGCACTCGTTGCCTGCAAGCCGGCTTCTTTCACCGCGCTCGCCGCAGCACCGCATGCTGCCAACAAAGCCGCCGCAAGCGCAAAGGCGGGCCCGACAACCCCCGCCGACGACAACCTCAACGCCGTCCTCTGGGTGCAGACCTCGGCCGAATACCGCGCCGCCTGCCAAACCGTCTACCGTGCCGCCGCCGACAAGCTCGACGCCGCGCTGAAGGAAAAGAACTGGGACGCGCTGGTCCCCGATGAGCGCGACAACGCCGGCCAGACCGCCGGCCTCAAGCCCGCGGTGATCATGGACGTGGACGAAACCGTGCTCGACAACTCGCCCTACCAGGCGCGGCTGGTGCACAGCGGCAAGGAGTACGACGAAGTCAGCTGGGATCAATGGGTCGCCGAGAAGAAGGCCAAGCCGCTGCCGGGCGTGGTCGACTTCGCCAAGGCAGCCGCGGCCAAAGGCGTCACCATCCTCTACCTGTCCAACCGCGCCGTGCACCTGAAGGACGCGACGCTGGCCAATCTGAAAGCCGTCGGCATGCCGGTCGCCAGCGACGAGGTATTCCTGGGCCTGGGCACCTTCGTCAAGGATTGCGAACAAAACGGCAGCGAAAAGAACTGCCGCCGCCGCCTGGCCGGTCGCCAATACCGTGTGCTGATGCAATTCGGCGACCAGCTCGGCGATTTCGCGCAGATCGTCGCCAATACGCCGGCCGACCGCGCCCAGCTGGCCGACGAATACGGCGACTGGTTCGGCGAGCGCTGGTGGATGCTGCCCAACCCGACCTACGGCAGTTGGGAACCGGCGCTGTTCAACAACGCCTGGGACCAGCCGCGCGAGGCGCGCCGCCAGACCAAACGGGGCGCTCTAGATGTCGAAAAATAGATGTAAATCAACGAGTTGAATAATTTCAGTTAAGGTATTGCATTAACTTTTGAGCTGGGCTAGCCTGCCTGCGCCACAACAAAGTCCTCCGGCCCAGGCCGGATTTCAGGAGACCTCCGGGTCTCCTTTCTTTTTGAGACTTTCATCGGCCGCACCTAGGGCTGCTACTAGGTATCGCGGGGCTGGCGATGGGGTTAGCGTGCCTATTAGCGTGAGCGCCGTGCGCCCGCGCGACGGGGGGTTGCCTCGCATTCGGAGGAATCGCGCCATGGGTTTCGAGCTCCCCAGTCCACTGCTGCCCAAGCTGCTCAACGGCCTGCTCGGCCAGAACGGTCCCGGCCATGGCCATGGGCCGGGCGGCGTCAACGGCGCCGGCGAAGGCCCGGATAACGATCCCGACAACAGCGCCCACCACGCGCGCCAGGCGGCCCTGCAGAACGAGCGCGCGGCCGAAGCGGGCAACGACCAGGGCCGCTGGCAGCAATCCGAAGGGCCGAACAACGACGGCGTCCAGCGCGGCAACGGGCACCACGAAGGCCACGGTCCGCAGGGGCCTGGCAACAGCAGTTCGGTCGGCAACGGCCATTTCCCGGGCCCGGGCGAGATCCTGTCGGACATCGTCGGCAAGGCCGACGCGGCCGCGCGCGGCCTGCTCGGCGACGGTCCGCCGGGACTGATCGCCAAGGGCGGCGACCTGGCAGCGAACCTGCTCAACCAGGCCGCGCAAACCACCCAGACCGCGGCCGGCCTGGCGGCGAAATCGCTCGAAGCCATGCCTTTCGCCGGTACCGCCACCGCCGCCAATGCATTGCTGACCCAGGCCACCGCGCAGGCGCTCAACGCGCCAGGCGCGCAGGCTTTGGCCGCACGCAACGCCTTGCACGATGCGGCCAGCGGACCGGTGCTGCCGTCGCGCGACATCGCCGCGCCGCTGCAGGCGTCTTCGACGAATCCGTTGCAGGGCAATGCGTTGATTCCTGGCGCCTCGCGCACGGCGGAAACCGCGCTGCTCCAGGGCCGCCAGGATTTGCCGATGCCGATGCGCGCCGATCAGGCGGTCGTCGATCGCTCGGCGAACGCGCTTCCCGGCAGCAGCCCGCCGCCGGCCGCGCCTGCGGCCGCCGACGCGACGCGTGCCATTCCGGTGACGGCGCCGCCTTCGACGGTGCCGCCTTCTCAGTCGGCCGCTGCAGCGATGGAAGGGCGCACCAATCTCATCGGTGGCGGCAACGACCGCGTCGGCTCCGTGCCCAAAGCCGCCGACATGGCGCAACAGACGCCGCCGGGCCACACCGGCGCAGCGCCGAGCAAGATCGGCCGTCGCGACGAGGAAGCCGGCGAAAGCCTGGCGCAGCGTTTGGCGCGCGCGCTGATGGCTCTGATAGGCCTGGCCCCGGCAACGGACGAAGCGACGCAGGAACCGGACGAAGACGCGCTGGCGCAAGCCGCTGCGGAGAACCGCTGGCAACAGCTGCAGTGGCTGTTCTGGTCGCTGGCCGTCGCCGGTTATGCGTGCCTGGTGTTCGCGTTGATCGTGTTCATTCCCGGCGGCAGCGGTTTCCTGGACGAAACGCGCAATCCGCTCGGCACGCCGGCCTTGATCGTCGGCCTGATCAGCTCGCTGGGCGCTTGGTGGCTGGCACGCAAGCTGGCGGCGAACGCAGAGCCCGCGCCGTCGTCGGAATCCGAATAATTTTGCGACGACTATCGACTCGTCATCCCAGCGAAGGCGAACCAGCGACTTAGCTCGACTCTGCAGAGCGAAGCTCGCTCCGCTGCCCTGCTTCTGCTTTGTAGAGCGGGGCTTGCCCCGCTGCGCTTGCTCCGGCTCTATAGAGCGCAGCTTGCTCCGCTGCTCTTGCCCCTAAGCCGTTTCGCTCTTAGGCCGTTCGCTCTTAGGCCGTCATCCCAGCGAACGCTAGGACCCATGTTGCTCTTGCCCCCTTAGCCGTCATCCCGGCGAAAGCCGGGATCCAGGCCCGCGTGCTCGTGGGCCTCGCTGCGACTCGCGCCATGGACAAAAGCT